>NZ_JAGIQL010000205.1 GCF_017813245.1 Streptomyces montanisoli | reverse complement strand
CCCCCCCCCCCCCCCCCCCCCCCCCCCCGCCCCCCCTTCTCCCAGGCACACGTCGAGATCCCGGTCGCATCGGTGGCAGAAGATCAGACGAGTGCTCTTCCGATCTCGGCGGGAGCGGCGTGCGCTGTCGCCGGGCCGCCTCGGTAGGGCGCGGGCCGGTGCCTGCCGCGCGGCGGGCCGGTGCCTGCCGGTGGGGAGTGGGCGGCCTGCGCCGTGGCCGGTGTCCGGTGTCCGGATCGGGTCCGGACACCGGCGGGCCCGCGCCTACGGCGCGGTGCCGGGCTCGCTCTGCGGGTGTTCCGTCGCGTACGGCCACCGCAGCAGCGCGCCGAGGCCGCCCGTCGGGCCCCGGGTCTCGCGTGCGCGCACCTCGTCCGCCTGCGCCTCGTCCTCCTCGACGTCCTGATCGCCGGACATCGAGGCCCGCGCGCCGACGCCGATGTCGTCGCCCCTGCCGTTCGGCGGCGGCTCCACCACCACCGCGTCGGCCCCGGTCATCGTCGCCGAGCGGATCAGCGCGTCGTCCGCGCGCGCGGCGAACGGCTCGGGTTCGCCGAGGTAGCGCGTCTCGGTGCGGCGCAGCGCGATCTGGTCCGGCTGCGGCCCCGCCCAGACCTCGCGGCGCGCGTCGGACCCCTGCGGCTGCACGAAGAGCGTGCCGATGCGGTGCTCGCGTGCGGCCTCCACCAGGGCGGGCACGCCCTCGGCCGCGTCGATGGAGCCGCCCGACATGGTGCGCGCCATGCGGAACCGGTCGAGCTCGCCTGCCGTGCGGTCCCGCGCGTACGCGCGCATGGCCTCCGACACGTCCTCCTCGAGCAGCCGGCTGTCCGCACCGCGCGCCCGGCCGCCGTGCGGCGACTCGACGACCGTCGCCTCCACCTGCCGTGGCAGATGCACGCGCACGGTACGCCGCTCGCGGTCGTCGCCCGCGAGCACCGTCACCTGCGCGCCGGTCTCCGCGAGCTTCGCGGTGATGGCGTCGGCGACGTTCTTCGCGTTCTGCGCCCAGGTGTTCTCGACGCTCAGCTGGAAGTGGCGCTCGTCCCACTCCGAGGTGGCGGTGCGGTGCACCGGCCAGTCCTCGCCGTCCACGCTGCCCGCCGGCTCGCGGCCGGTGGCGGTGCGCAGCTCGAAGTCGGCGCCGATGCGGTCTATGTACGCGACGAGGCAGCGCGGCTCCTCGGGCGCCAGCTCGAGCAGCGGCGCGACGTGCGGGAGCTGGGCCCACGAGGCGGCGGCCTCCGTCGCCGGGGCGACGGTCAGCGGCGGATCGAGCACCACCTCGCCGTGCGACGCGAAGAGCGCACGGCCGGGCGGACGCCCGAGGCCGCCCGTCTCGCCTCCGCCCTCCGGAGGCTCGGTCGCGAGCGCTTCGAGTGCGTCGCGAACGGCCTTGCGGGTCGCCTCGTCCGCACCCTGCTCCGCGAGGTCGGCGCAGACCTGCCGCGTGCGCAGGGCCCGGCGCCCCGTGGGGGACTGGTCGGTGGCCGAGGTGTCGACGTAGACCGAGGCCCAGGGGCCTGGACGTTCGTAGAGGGGCGCGAGGGGTGCGAGGTTCATGTGCTCCTCCTGCGGGTTGCGTGTGGTGCTGACGCTTGCGCGCCTTGGACGCGGCGAGTACCCGGCACCGTCGGCCCCTATACGTCCGCGCCTTGAGTTCTGACCCGTTGCATGCTTGTCTGCGGCATTTGGGGGCCATTAAATGGTTTTATCTGTTTCATGCCGGGGATGGATGAAGTGTGCTTCGGACCGGAGGCATGTCCCGTGAGAGCGGCCCACCGCTCCGGGCGTGTGTACGTCTGGGTTCCGAGAAGCCGCCCTCTGCGGTGAGAGTCCGTACCGTTCGAGGATGGGTGAGCACATGGCCACGCGCGTGTCTTCCCGTACGTCCGCTGAGCACCCTCGTACCGCCACTACCGCGACCGAGCACCCCCGACCAGCGTCGAAGCACCACCCGCACGACGACGCCCCCGACACGTCCGAGGCGTTCGCGGCCCTCGCGGCGCTGACCGGCGACGGCCCCGGCGCCGAGGCGGCGAGAGAGCGCATACGGCAAGAGATCGTCACGGCCTGGCTGCCGCTGGCGCACCGCATGGCGTGGCGCTACCGCAACCGCGGCGAGTCTCTTGAGGACCTGCGGCAGGTGGCCGCGCTCGGCCTGGTCAAGGCGGTGCGCAGGTACGACCCGTCGCGGGGCATCGCGTTCGAGAGCTACGCCGTCCCGACCGTGGACGGCGAACTGAAGCGGCACTTCCGCGACTACATGTGGACGGTGCACGTACCGCGGCGCGTGCAGGACCTGCGCGGCAGGATCCGCAAGGCGCGCCAGGAACTCTCCCAGACGGGGGAGATGGCGGGCCGCACCCCGACGGCCGCGGAGATCGCGGCGCACGCGGGCCTGACGGAGCAGGAGGTCGCGGACGGCATGGAGGCGATGGAGAGCTTCACGTCCCTGTCGCTCGACGCGCAGTTCCACGGCCCCGCCGACGGGTACGCGCCCGCGCTCGCCGACACGCTGGGTGAGCCGGACCCGGCGATCGACGTGGTGATCGACCGTGAGGCCGTGCGGCCCCGGCTGTGCGAACTACCGCCGCGCGAGCGGAAGGTGCTCTACCTGCGGTTCTTCCGCGACATGACGCAGAGCAAGATCGCGGAGGACCTGGGTGTGTCGCAGATGCACGTGTCACGGCTGCTGAGCCGCTCGTGCTCGCGCATCAGGGACGAGGTCCTCTCGGACCACGGTTGACGTCCGCCGGCCGGCGCTCCGCGGCACGCTCGCGGAGCGCCGCCACCACCGTGCAGGCGGTGCCCGCCACGATCGGCACGATCACGGCGGGAGCGATCCAGACCGGCACGTGCGGGTCTGGCGCCGACCGCCAGAGGACCGCGCAGCCCGCGAAGAACGACACCCCGACGCAGGCGTCGAGCACCAGCAGCGACCTGGCGACGCGCCGGGCCGATTCCCGGCTCCTGGGCCGGTGCGTAGAGGACGGGTACGAGGAGGACGCAGACGACCAGGCGCCCGCCCGCGCGGCGGGCGCCCGCGTGCGAGGCGCTGCCCGCAGCACCCACTCGGCGCAGCCGAAGAGCAGCGCCGTCACGCCGGCGTAGACGAACACGAGGGCGAACGCGCCGGCGATCGAACGCCCGGCCCACGCGTCCACCCCGCCGGCGCCGATGTGCCGCGGTATGCGGTCGGGCAGATGCGGGTAGCGCACCGCGCCCCACACGGCGAGCGCGATCAGCAGGGCGCCACTGGGAAGCAGCCACAGGCGCAGACCGGGGGCGAAGACCATGCCCGCGATTGTCCCCCACGCTGTCCCCGTTGCCCCCGCTGCCCCGGCGCTCGCCGGGTTCTCCCCGGGCGGATGTTCCTATAGGTTTTTTGGCCGACGGCACCTGGCAGCAGGCGTGTTCGGCGAAGGGGACGGCGGCCCATGACTCAGACTTCCGGGAGCACGCACGGCGCCGAGTTCGGCGGCCTCGTGGCCGCGGTCACCGGCGGTGCCTCGGGCATCGGCCTGGCGACGGCGCTCGAACTCGCGGCGCGTGGCGCCGAGGTGTGCGTGCTCGACGTCAACGCCGAAGCGGCGCCCGCCGAGTTGCACGCGTTCACCTGCGACGTCACCGACCGCGCATCCGTGAACGCGGCGTTCGCCGCAGTCGACGCGCGCTTCGGCCGGCTCGACGTCCTCGTCAACAACGCGGGCATCGGCGCGCAGGGCACCGTCGAGGACAACGATGACGCCGAGTGGGCACACGTCCTCGACGTCAACGTCACCGGCATGGCCCGGGTGGCCGCCGCCGCGCTGCCGCTGCTGCGCAAGGGCGTCGCCGCCAGGACCGGGACGCAGCCGCCCACGGCCGCCATCGTCAACACCTGCTCCATCGCCGCCACCGCGGGTCTCCCGCAGCGCGCGCTCTACTCCGCGAGCAAGGGCGCGGTCCTCGGCCTGACGAGGGCGATGGCCGCCGACCACATCCGCGAGGGCGTACGCGTCAACTGCGTCAACCCCGGCACCGTCGACACCCCGTGGGTCGGCCGCCTCCTCGACGCGGCGCCCGACCCGGCCGCCGAGCGCGCCGCGCTGAACGCACGGCAGCCCACCGGCAGGCTCGTCTCCGCGGACGAGGTCGCCGCCGCGATCTGCTACCTCGCCGGTCCGCACGCGGGCGCCACCACCGGCACCGATCTCGCCGTCGACGGCGGTATGCAGGGCCTCAGGCTGCGCCCCGCGGCCACGGGCGACGGCACCCGGTGACGCCCGTGGCGCCGCTGCCCACCGTGCCCTTCGGCCGCTCCCGGCTGCCCGTCACGACCCTCGGCTTCGGCGCCGCGACCCTCGGCGGGCTCTTCGCGCCGCTCTCGGACGAGGCGGCGCACGACGTGCTCCAGGCCGCCTGGGACGCGGGCGTCCGCTACTTCGACACCGCGCCGCACTACGGCGTCGGGCTGTCCGAGGAGCGCCTCGGCCGCTTCCTCGCCGGCAAGCCGCGCGACGCGTACGTGCTGTCCACCAAGGTCGGAAGGTTGCTGGTGCCGGGCGGGGGTCCGCCGGACTCGGTGCAGGGCGCGGACGGCTTCCACGGCACGCCCAACCGCGTACGGGTGCGTGACTACAGCGCCGACGGTGTCCGCCGCTCGCTCGACGAGAGCCTGGAGCGCCTCGGCCTCGATCGCGTCGACATCGTGTTCATCCACGACCCCGACGACCACGCGCGCCAGGCGCTCACGGAGGCGTACCCGGCGCTGGCCGCGCTGCGCGACCAGGGCGTCGTCGGGTCGGTCGGCGTGGGCATGAACCAGGTGGCCGTGCCCGCCGCGTTCGTCCGCGAGACGGACATCGACTGCCTTCTCGTGGCAGGCCGCTACACCCTGCTGCGGGCCGAGGCGGGCCGTGAACTGCTGCCGCTGTGCGCGGAGCGCGGCGTGGACGTCGTGGGCGCGGGGGTCTTCAACAGCGGGCTGCTCGCCGCACCGGACGAGAGCCCCGTCTTCGACTACGCCGCCGCGCCCGCACCGCTCGTCGCACGGGCACGGGCGATCGCCGAGGTGTGCGCGGGGCACGGCGTGCCGCTGCCGGTGGCCGCGCTCGCGTTCGTACGGGCGCACCCCGCGGTCCGCACGGTGCTCGCGGGGATGCGCAGCGCGGCCGAGGTACGGCAGAACGCCGGCGCGCTCACCGCCGAGGTCCCGGCCGCGCTGTGGGAGGACCTCCGGGCGGCCGGCCTGCTGCCCGAGGCGGCCGTCCTGCCGGGCGCGTGAGGGGCGGGCTACTTCGCGTCCGAGTAGCGCTCCACCACCGCCGTCGTGAAGGGGAAGCGGACCGGTGTCTGCCCGAACGCGGCCGTGCCCGCCGTGTCCGCCGCCGACTGGACCGCCTCCACCACCGCGTCCGCCTCCTCCCGCGGGCAGTGCACGATCACCTCGTCGTGCTGGAAGAAGACCAGCTCCGCCCGCATGCCGGCGGTCGCGCCGCGCAGCGCCGCCAGCATCAGCAGCGCCCAGTCGGCGGCGCTGCCCTGGACGACGAAGTTGCGCGTGAAGCGCCCGCGCGCCCGCGACGAGGGCGTCGAGCCCTGCGGCGCCTCCTCCTCCTGCGGGATGCCGGCCTCGTCGTCCTCGACGGCTCCCGCGGCCCGCGGGCTCGTACGGCCGAGCCAGGTGCGCACCAGGCGCCCCTCCTCGCCCGCGCGTGCCGCCTCGTCCACGTACGACACCGCGAGCGGGAAGCGCCGGCGCAGCGCCGCCAGGTTCTTCAGGCCGTCGCCCGAGGTCTGCCCGTAGATCGCGCCGAGCAGCGCCAGCTTCGCCTGCGCACGGTCGCCGGCGAACGCACGGTCCGACAGCGCCGCGTAGAGGTCGCCCCTGTGCCCCGACACCTCCATGAAATCGGGGTCGCGCGAGATCGCCGCGAGCACCCGGGGCTCCATCTGCGCCGCGTCCGCGACGACCAGCCGCCACCCCTCGTCGGCCACGACGGCCCGCCGCAGCACGCGCGGGATCTGCAGCGCGCCCCCGCCGTTGGTCGTCCACCGGCCCGAGACCGTGCCGCCCGGCTGGTACTCCGGCCGGAACCTGCCCTCCCGCACCCAGTCCTGCAGCCATGTCCAGCCGTTGGCCGTCCAGATGCGGTAGAGCTTCTTGTACTGGACGAGGGGCTCGACCGCCGGATGGTCCACCTTCTCCAGCTCCCACCGCCGCGTGGACCTCACCCGCACGCCGGCCCGCGCGAACGCCCGCACCACGTCGGCCGGGAGGTCCGGCCGCACCCGGTGGCCGAAGGCCTCCGACACCTCGTCCGCCAGCTCCGCCAGCCGACGCGGCTCGCCACCGCCCGCGTACCGCTCGCCCAGCAGTTCCCGCAGCACCTCGCGGTGGATGTCCGCCCGCCACGGCAGCCCGGCCGCGTGCAGGTCCGCCGCGACGAGCATGCCCGCCGACTCGGCGGCCGTCAGCAGCCGCATCCTGCCCGGATGCTCCGCGAGGCCGTGCCTGCGCTGCTGCTCCGCGTAGACCGCGAGCAGCCCCTCGAACGGCACGTCCGAGCCGGCCCTCGGCTCGAACAGCGACGACTGGGAGCCGGGCTCCGCCGACCGCGGCGGGGGATCGGGCGGCACCGGCACCTTCCGCAGCCGCGCCCACGCGGCCGCGGCCGACCGCGGCTCCCCGAGTCGCCCCTCGTGGCCCAGCAGCAACTGCTCCGCCGCCTCGACGTCGTAGCACCGCTCCACCGGCACGCCCGCCGCGAGCAGCCGCGGATAGACCTCGGGCGTCGAACGCCACACCCACCGCGCGACGCCCGGCCGCGCACGCACCGACGCCACCAGATCCGGCTCCCGCACCACGGGGCCGGCCGCCGAGCCGTCGGCGGCCAGCGGCGCGAGCAGCGCGCCGCCGTCGTCCAGCGGAGCCAGCGCCCAACGTCCGGTCATGGGTGCGAGTCTCGCAGCCGGGTCTGACACCGAGCCCGGAACGCGGACAGGAAGACCGACAGGAAGACCGACAGGACGTAGCCCGGGAACAACGCCGTCCCATCGGCACTTGATCCCTCAAGTGAGGCACCGGCTCGCACCGGTACTCATGGCACAGCCATGCACGCCACAAGCGGAGGTCACGATGAAGGCGACTGTTTTCGAGGAGTTCGGCGGGCCCGAGGTGCTGCACATGGGCGACGTCGACGAGCCGCACGCCGGCCCGGGCCAGGTGCGTGTGCGGGTCAAGGCGGCGGGCGTCAACCCGATGGACTGGAAGATCCGCCACGGATGGATGCAGGAGGTCATGCCCGCCGAGCTGCCGTCCGTCCCCGGCCTCGAGGCCGCCGGCGTGGTGGACGAGGTGGGCGAGGGCGTCACCGACCTCGCCGTCGGCGACGAGGTCGTGGGCTCGGCCGTGCGGGCCTACGCCGAGCACGCCCTGATGACCGTCGCCGTCAAGAAGCCCGCGGGGCTCGACTGGAACCGCGCCGTCGCGCTGCCTGTCGCCGGCGAGACCGCCTCGCGCGTGCTGGGCGCACTGGGCGTCGAGAAGGGCGAGACCCTCCTCGTGCACGGCGCGGCGGGCGCCGTCGGCGCGATCGCCGTGCAGTTCGCGATCGCGCGGGGAGCGACCGTCATCGGCACGGCCTCGCCCGCCAACCACGACTACGTGAGCTCGCTCGGCGCCACGCCCATCGCCTACGGGGACGGGCTCGTGGAGCGCGTACGCGCGGCCGCGCCGCAGGGCGTGGACGCGGTCTTCGACACGGCGGGCAAGGGCGCCCTGCCCGACTCGATCGAGCTGCGCGGCGGCACCACCGACCGCGTCATCACCATCGCCGACATGGCGGCGCAGCAACTGGGCGTGGTCTTCTCCGGCGGCGGCTCCACGCCTGAGCAGCGGCGCTCCTACCTGACGGACGCGCTCGCGCTCGCGGCCGAGGGCGCGCTGGACGTGCGCGTGGCGCGCACGTACACGCTGGCGGAGGCCGCGGAGGCGCACGCGGAGAGCGAGGCGGGCCACGCGCGCGGCAAGCTGGTCATCGTCCCGTAACGCCCGCAGCACGGCGCGGATCGCCCGGCCGGCCCGGGCATGTGGGGGAAGGTGTGGCATGACGGCCGTCCTCTCGGGCACCATGGGTTGCTTTGAGTGACCCACTGATGTCCGAGAGTAACGATGCTCACTGACAGTCGACTTCCGCACGACGTCCACCAGGCGCGACCCCGCTGGCTGCCGCTGGCCAGACTGCCGCTGCCGCACAAGCCGGAGGCGGTCTGGCGGGCGCGAAGACACACCCGCGAGGTGCTCGCCGCCCGGTGCGTGGAGGGCGAGCTGGCCGCGACCGTCGAACTGGCGGTCAGCGAGCTGGTCACCAACGCCGTACGCCACGGCGTCTGCCCGTGCGGCTGCACCCGAGGCGCCGTCTCCCTCGCCCTGCTCGAAGCGGGGGAGCGGCTGCGCGTGGAGGTCGCCGACCCCTCCCGTACGCCGCCGCGCTGGCCCACGGGGATCGAGTCGGTCGACGCGGAGGCGACGGAGGGGCGGGGGCTGCTGCTCGTCACCGGCCTGGCCGTGGACTGGGGCGACTTCGCGCGGGCGCGGCGCGGCAAGGCCGTGTGGTGCGAGTTCGCCCCGGAGTCGCCCGGCATCGGCTGATCGCGGCTCGCGGCTCGCGGATTACCGATCGACGCCGCGTTGTCCACAGCCTGTGGACAACGCGGCGTCGATCCGCGCGGACGTCTACGGCTGTGGCGCGCTCGTGGTCGCACGGGCCGACGGCGCCCCCGGCGATGCGGGCAGCGCCCTCTTCTTGAGCGTGTCCCGCCTGGTGCCGCCCCAGGCGATCACGGCCTTCTTGCCGTCGTTGGACCGCACGACGCCCTTCACGCGGTCCTTGTCGCCGTCCGTGCACGTCATCGAGAGCGTGGGCACGCCCAGGTCCCGGATCGTGCCCTGGCAGACGTGGCTGCCGGCGATCACGACCGCCTCGACGCCCTTGACCGAGAGCGTCACCACGCTGCCGCCGGTCTCGCCCTGCCAGGTGCCCGCGAGCTTGCCCGCGACCTCCTGCACGGTCTGCGCGCCGGAGCCCGAACTCGCCGCCCCGGACGGCGGATGCGTGCCGGGCGACGTGGCGGACGCCGAGCCGCCGGCCGACGCGCTGCCGCCCGTACCCGAGCCGCCCGCCGGTGCGCTGCTGCCCGCGCCCGAGCCCGGGCCCG
>NZ_JAGIQL010000204.1 GCF_017813245.1 Streptomyces montanisoli | reverse complement strand
CGGCCGCTCCGGCGCCGGGACAGGCGGCGAGACAGGCAGCGCGACCGGCGCCACGACCGGTGCCGGGGCCGGACGCTCGCCGCGGCCCGGACTCGCCTCCGCCGGCTGGGACGACGGCCTCATCGCGCGGCGCGCGCGCCAGAGGCCCGACGCGGACGGCCCGGAGTCCCTGCTCGCCGGCGGCAATGCGCACACGCCCATCGGGAGCGCCTACGCGGGCCCACTGCGCGCACGCCTCGACGCGCTCGGCGAGCTCGTCGGCCTCTCCCGCACCCGCGTCGACGCCTCCGTGCTCGCCGAGGCCGGTCAGGTGCTCGACGAGGCCTCCACGCGCCAGCGCCTCTCTTCGCGCCACACCGTCGTCGGGATCGCGGGCGCCACCGGCAGCGGGAAGTCCACGCTGTTCAACGCGCTCGCGGGCGTGCCCATCTCGGAGACGGGCCTGCGCAGGCCCACCACCGCGGCGCCCATCGCATGCGTCTGGTCCGACGGCGCGGCAGGCCTGCTCGACCGGCTCGCCATCCCCGGCAGGCTGCGCCGCAAGCCCCTCGCGGGCGGCGACGGGGACGAGGAGCTGCACGGCCTCGTCCTCGTCGACCTGCCCGACCACGACTCCGCCGTCACCGCGCACCGCGACCAGGTCGACCGCGTGCTCGGGCTCGTGGATGCGGTGATCTGGGTCGTCGACCCGGAGAAGTACGCGGACGCCGCGCTCCACGAGCGCTACCTGCGCCCCCTCGCGGGACACGCCGAGGTCACCTTCGTCGTGCTCAACCAGATCGACCGGCTGCCCGGCGAGGCCGCGGAGCAGGTGCTCGACGACCTGCGCAGGCTGCTGGACGAGGACGGGATGGCGCTCGGCGAGTACGACGAGCCCGGCGCGACGGTGCTCGCCGTGTCCGCGCTCGGCGGGCAGGGCGTGGGCGACCTGCGGGAACTGCTCGGCCGTTTCGTGCAGGAGCGCACGGCCGCGGAACGGCGGCTGTCCGCGGACGTCGCGGCGGCGGCACGGCGGCTGCGGCCCGCGTACATGGCGGAGGGGCGCTCAGGACTCGGCGAGCGCTCGCGCGAGCAGTTCGCCGACCGGCTGGCCTGGGCGGTCGGGGCCGTCGCGGCCGGTGAGACGGCCGAGCGTGAGTGGCGCAGGAACGCGGGACGCGCGTGCGGCACACCCTGGCTGCGGCTGTGGCGGTGGTACCAGAGCACGCGCACGCCGGGCGCGGAAGTGACCGAGGAGCCGCTGGTCGTCGAGGAGGAGGCCACGGCACGCCAGCGGGTCGAACAGGCGGTGCGCGTGGTCGCGGACGAGGCGTCCGACGGGCTGCCCGCGCCGTGGGCGCAGGCGGTGCGCGAGGCGGCGGTGCGTGGCTCGGCCGGGCTGCCCGAGGCGCTCGACGACCTGGCGGGCACGGCGGCGGCGCCGAGCAGCCGCCCCCCGCGGCCCGCGTGGTGGCCGGCGGCCGTGCTGGTGCAGGCGTCCATGACGCTGCTGCAGATCTTCGGCGCGCTGTGGCTGCTGGGGCAGATCTTCGGCGTGGTGCCGCCGGGACTGCTGCCGCCCGCCATGGTGATGCTCGCGGGCATCGTCGGCGGTCCGGTCGTGGAGTGGGCGTGCGCGGCGGCGGCGAGGGGGCCGGCGCGAAGGTACGGGCAGGACGTCGAGCGGCGGTTGCGCGAGACGGCCGCGGGATGCGGGCGGGCGAAGGTGCTCGACCCGATCTCGGCCGAGCTGATGCGCTACCGGGAGGTCCGCGAGCAGTACGCGGCGGTGTCGGGGACGTCGTCGGGCGCGGCCGTGCTGACGGTGGGAGGCGGCGGCGCGCCGGGGTACGGGGGCGCGGGGAGGGCCGGTACCGGCCCGGTGACCCGGGGCGGTTCCGGTTCCGGTGGGGCACGGAGGAGGACGGGCCGCGCGGGGACCGCTTGAGCGGTAGGGGCCGTTGGCCGTTCGACCCGCGGGAGCGCCGGGGGGTCGCTCGGCCGGGTGACGAGGTTTTCCACAATCGGAGGCCTTCCGCCCCTCTTCCGGCGGTGCCGCGGGCTACTTGTCCACAGGGCTCAGCAGGATCCGCGCGACTCGGTCACTCTGGTGCCACGAGCGGGACACGAGCGAGACACGAGCGGGAAGCGCGGCGGGCGTAGACGGCGGATGACGCCTGGCGCGCGCCGGAAACGGGGGAGGGGCGCAATGACGGACACCGTGGTGACGCTGGTCGGGAATGTCGCGACCGGAGTGGAATTCAAGGAATCGCCGACGGGCGGAGTGGCCCGATTCCGGTTCGCCGTGCCCGTACGGCGGTGGGACAGGGCGGCGGCCGACTGGACGGACGGGCCGACGAGTTTCTACACGGTCTGGGCGTGGCGCGCCCTGGCGGCGAATCTCGCCGCCTCCGTGTCCGTGGGCGAACCGCTGGTGGTGCAGGGCAGGTTGCGGGTGCGCGAGGAGGAACGGGAAGGGAAGCGCCGGACGTTCGTGGACATCGAGGCCTCGTCCGCGGGCCACGACCTCAGTCGCGGGACGTCCGCGTTCCGGCGGGTGGCGCGGGTACCCGGGAACCGCGGCGCGCTCAGCCAGGGCGAGGTGGTCGCGGGGCTGCTGGCGAAGGCGGGCGCCGACCACCGCCCGGCGCGGGAGCGGGCGCCGGCCGGCGGACAGGGACAGCTGTGGGAGTCCGGGCCGCCCGAACGGCCTGGTGGACGGGACCGCGTGCCCGCGCCGGCGGCGAGCGGCACAGGGGGTGGACATGAGGGAACCGGAACGCGTGCACCGCGAACTGACGAGCAGCCATGAAAGCCCGGCAGGAGGCGACAAGTCGACAGGACGCATCCCCTTCCGTGTGGCCGTTCCTGTGCGGCGCCGTACGGCCGATAACGATTCCGATGCGTTACGGCCGCCCGGCCACGAGAAACGCCGTCGCCCACATCGGCGCTCCCTAGGATTCCGACTGTCCAAGGGGCTCCGCACGAAAGTGCCCCTGGCGAAAGGGAATTCGGTGCTTTCTGTGATATCGGTCTCAAGCGGGCGGAGGGCTGGTTCCGCGCGGACCCGCGAACGCGTCCGCGCGGCAGGGCTCGGCGCCAGGCGCCTCGCCTCGGCGGCCGTCGTCTCCGGCCTGCTGGCGGTGGGCCTGGCCGCCGGGACCGGTACGGCCGCGGCCGACGATCTCGCCGGCGGGCAGCAGGACGGCGCGACGGCCACGCTCGACGGCCTCGATGTGCACGGCACGGCCGTCCTGCACAAGAAGGACGCCCACGGCCGGACCACGGACGAGCAGCTGGACGCGGGCCTGTTCGAGATGAACGTCGACGGCGGCGGCAAGCTCAAGACGTACGGCGTTGACATCGACAACCCCGTCCAGGACGAGGCCAGATACGCGGAGACCCCCTGGGCCCAGAGCTCGCTCGGGGGCAACAGGAACGCGGGCAGGATCCTGTGGATACTGCGCCACTCCTACCCGCAGGTCGACGACCTCGCCGCGCTCGCAGGCACCGCCCACAGCGGCGCCCTGACGGCGCGGACCGCGGCGGCGGGCACGCAGGTGGCCATCTGGCGGCTGTCGGACGGCGCCGATGTCGACGCGACGGACCCGCACGCGCAGCGGCTGGCTGACTGGCTCGGCGCGCACGCCCGACCGGACGCGGAGCCGCGCGCCTCGCTGAGCCTCACGCCGTCCGCGGTGTCGGGCAAGGCGAACGAGCGGATCGGCCCGGTCACGGTCAGTACGGACGCGGACAGCGTCACGGTGGTGCCCCCTGCCGACGCGGCCGAGAGCGGGGTCAGGGTCACCGACGCCCGGGGCAGGCCGGTGACCAAGGCGAAGAACGGCACCGAGCTGTACTTCGCCCCGCCCCTCGACGGCCGGCCAGGACAGGTGAAGGCGGGCACGGCCGAGCTGAGCGTGCAGGCCACGACGTCCGTGCCGGTCGGGCGGGCCTTCGCGGGGGTCAGCAGGAGCCAGACGCAGATCCTGGCCGGGTCGAGCGACTCGACGGTCTCCGCGTCGGCGTCGGGCACCTGGGCGCCGGACGCGGCGACGGCGACGCTCACGGCGCGCAAGGACTGCGCGAAGAGCGGCCTGGACGTCACGGCCACCAACCGGGGCGAAGGCGCGTTCTCCTTCGACATAGGGCAGGAGCACGAGAGCGTCGCGGCGGGGAAGGCCAGGACGATCACGCTGCCGGTCGCGGAGGACCAGCGCTACGACGTCACGGTCACCGGCGACCACGGCTTCGAGCAGGAGTTCTCCGGCACCCTAGACTGCCTCACCGCCGGCGCCGCGCCACGCTCAGGCCAGGACGTCACCAACCTGAGCGCCGCCTCCGCCGGGGGCACCGCCGGCAGCGGCACGACCGACCTGGCGAGCAGCGGACTCGCCGAGACGGGCTCGTCGAGCGCCACCCCCGTCATGGCGGGGATCGCCATCGCGCTCGTGGTGGTGGGCGGCGGCGTAATCTTCCTCGTGCGCACCAGGAAGAGGGCCCCGCAGGCCGGCCGGTGACGGCTCCGGCGTGCCGGGCGGACGCCGGGCGGGCCCTTGGCGAGGCCACTGGTTTTCGCCCGGGGGCGGCAGGCTGGCAAGATGGGTGTATCTGCCCTCACGCGGCGGAGCCGCACCTTGACCCTTCTCGAATGCCGGACGGTTTCTCTTGGCTGAGTACATCTACACGATGCGCAAGACACGTAAGGCGCACGGCGACAAGGTCATCCTCGATGACGTGACGCTGAGCTTCCTGCCGGGCGCGAAGATCGGTGTGGTCGGCCCGAACGGCGCGGGCAAGTCCACCGTGCTCAAGATCATGGCCGGCCTCGAGCAGCCGTCCAACGGCGACGCGTTCCTGTCGCCCGGCTACACCGTCGGCATGCTCCTCCAGGAGCCTCCGCTGGACGAGTCCAAGACGGTCCTGGAGAACGTGCAGATGGGCGCCGCCGAGACCATCGGCAAGCTCAAGCGGTTCAACGAGGTCGCCGAACTGATGGCGACGGACTACTCCGACGCCCTCATGGAGGAGATGGGGCAGCTCCAGGAGGACCTGGACCACGCGAACGCGTGGGACCTGGACACCCAGCTCGAGCAGGCCATGGACGCGCTGGGCTGCCCGCCGGGAGACTGGCCCGTCACCAACCTCTCCGGTGGCGAGCGCCGCCGCGTCGCCCTGTGCAGGCTCCTCCTCGAGGCGCCCGACCTGCTGCTCCTCGACGAGCCCACCAACCACCTGGACGCCGAGTCCGTGCAGTGGCTCGAGCAGCACCTCGCGAAGTACGCGGGCACCGTCGTCGCCGTCACCCACGACCGGTACTTCCTCGACAACGTCGCCGGCTGGATCATGGAGCTCGACCGCGGCCGCGCCATCGGCTACGAGGGCAACTACTCCACGTACCTGGAGACGAAGCAGACCCGCCTCAAGGTGGAGGGCCAGAAGGACGCCAAGCGCGCCAAGCGGCTCAAGGAAGAGCTCGAGTGGGTCCGCTCCAACGCCAAGGGCCGCCAGGCCAAGTCGAAGGCGCGTCTCGCCCGGTACGAGGAGATGGCCGCCGAGGCGGACAAGATGCGCAAGCTGGACTTCGAGGAGATCCAGATCCCGCCGGGCCCGCGCCTGGGCAGCGTCGTGGTCGAGGTGGAGCACCTGTCGAAGTCCTTCGGCGACAAGTTCCTCATCGACGACCTGTCGTTCACGCTCCCGCGCAACGGCATCGTCGGCGTGATCGGCCCCAACGGCGCGGGCAAGACCACGCTGTTCAAGATGATCCAGGGCTTCGAGCAGCCCGACGCGGGCTCGATCAAGATCGGCGACACGGTCAGGATCAGCTACGTCGACCAGGGCCGCGAGAACATCGACCCGAAGAAGACGCTGTGGGCGGTCGTCTCCGACGAGCTCGACTACATCAACGTCGGCCAGGTCGAGATGCCGTCGCGCGCCTACGTGTCCGCCTTCGGATTCAAGGGCCCCGACCAGCAGAAGCCGGCCGGCGTGCTGTCCGGCGGTGAGCGCAACCGGCTGAACCTCGCGCTCACGCTGAAGCAGGGCGGCAACCTGCTGCTCCTCGACGAGCCGACCAACGACCTCGACGTCGAGACGCTGTCCTCGCTGGAGAACGCGCTCCTCGACTTCCCGGGCTGCGCCGTGGTCGTCTCCCACGACCGGTGGTTCCTCGACCGGGTCGCGACGCACATCCTCGCCTACGAGGGCAACTCGAAGTGGTTCTGGTTCGAGGGCAACTACGAGGCGTACGAGAAGAACAAGGTCGAGCGCCTCGGCGCCGACGCGGCGCGGCCGCACCGCGCCACGTACAGGAAGCTCACGCGCGACTGACCATGGCCAGATTCCTCTACCGCTGCCCGCTGCGCTGGGCGGACATGGACGCGTTCGGCCACGTCAACAACGTGGTCTTCCTCCGTTACCTGGAGGAGGCGCGCATCGACTTCATGTTCCGCCTGGCGCCGGGCGACGGCTCGGCGTCGTTCTCCGGCGGGTCCGTCGTGGCGCGCCACGAGATCGACTACAAGCTGCCGCTCGTCCACCGCTACGAGCCGGTGCCGATCGAGCTGTGGGTGACGGAGGTCAAGGCGGCCTCCCTGACGGTCGCGTACGAGGTGAAGGACATGGCGACCGCGGAGCTGCCCGAGCGGGTGTACGTCCGCGCCTCGACGGTCGTCGTGCCCTACGACCTTCAGGCGCAGCGGCCGCGCAGGATCACCGCGGAGGAGCGGTTCTTCCTGCAGAAGTACATGGACGACGAGTGACGAGCAGGGACGACGGGGTGGGGGTCCTCGTGGAACGCTCCGGCGTGCTGCGCCTCGCCGACGCGGGGGAGGCGGCCGACCTCGCCGCCTTCCTCGGCCGTCTGCTGCACTACGACCGCGCGGCCGCCGTGCGCCTCCAGGCGGGCGGCGGCGTGCTCGCCGTCTTCGGCCGCCCGCCGTCGTTCGAGGTCATCGCGATCCGTACCGTACGGCTGAGCGAGCCGGGCGGCAGCACGCTCGACGTCACCGTGTCCGCCGGCGACCTCCTGGAGGGCGTCGCGGAGGCCCGCGCCGAGGTGTCCGTACCGTCTGCCGTCACGGGGCCGCCGTGGGCGGGTGTGCTGCCGCCGCGCGGTGGCTGGCGGCCCGTCGAGGGGCTGCCCGAAGTCCCGGAAATGGCGCGGGCGGTGGCCGCCGCCGTCGCCGAGTTCCGTCGACGCGACGAGGAGTTGCCCGAGGAGCGCCGCACCCGTGCCGAGCGCGACCGCATCGGCCACGACATCTGGTCGCGCACGCTCGGCGGGACGGGCCTGCCACTGCGTGCGGTGCACGCGGCCCGCTCGGTGGGATTCCTGCGTCCGCCCGGCGCCGCGCCGGGCGCGGGCGAGGCGGCGCTCTTCGCCGCCGGGTCGTGGCTGCGGCTGCGCACGGCGTACGGGTCGATCGCGGTACGCGCGGGCGGCGCAGGGCTCGGCGGACTGCCGGGTCTCAGCGTCCTGGGCTGACGGGCGGAAAGCACGGACGGGTGAGTCGCGGTCAGGGCCCTCGCGCGGCGGCCGACACGGGCGTGGCCCGCCGGTGCGGGCGCCCGGGCGCCGTGTTGTACTGGCCGGATGGAGCGCAAGCACGGCCTCGGGTTGGGCAGGTACGCCGGCCGGTCCGGCGGCGCCGCCCGCGACGGCGAGAGTGCCAGGCGCGCCGAGAAGGTGCGCGAGAGGGTGCGCCTGCTCATCGAGATCACCGCAAGGTCGGGCGCCTACCGCAAGGGCCTGGTGGCCGCCGCCGCGCACCTGAGCGCCGAGGAGGCGGCGATCCTCGCCGACCTGGAAGGGCACGGCCTCCAGGTCCCGCAGCTGCACGACGTGCTGTGCGGCGGCCATGTCCTGGTGGACGACGTCCGGCTGTACGACAAGTGGAACTTCGCGAAGGTCAGCCACCCGCGCCTGTCCAGCCACCACCGCGACATCGACAAGAACCGCTACCCGGACATCGGGATGCGCGGGCACGTGGTGCGCGAGAAGCTGCACGGACGGACCGTCCAGGGCACCTGGGTGCAGCTGGAGAAGACCCCCGCGGCCTTCGGCGGGCGGAAACTGCCCAGCATCGACGACGTGCGCCACCTCGTGGACTACCTGGTCTACCGCTTCACCCGCAGCAACGTCGGCCCCTGGGGCCTGTCGCGCAGGACGGAACGGCGCCCGATGTACCTGTCGCCGATGCTGGCCGTCCCCACGTCCCTGACACCGCCGGTCGCCAGAATGCTGGCACGCACGCTGCACCGGATCGAGGAGGCCGACGACGTGACCTCCGCCTCGGCCGACCTGGCGGCCAGGTTCCCGCCGCCCGACCGGGCGGACCTGTCGAAGGAGCTCGGCCGGTCCCTCTCCGGCAGGGCGGGCCGCGGCCTGTTCGGCGCTTCCGAGGTGTGGGTCACCCAGACACCGTCGCGCGGCGCCGCGGCCGTCCTGCGCGAGAGCAGCCTGCCGTCCCCGGGCGGATGGCAGGCGGGAGGAGTTTCATGAGCGACGAGCGGCATCCGGACCCGTCCGACCCGGGTGAGGCGGCGGTCCCCGAGGGGCTCGTCACGGCCGTGGTGAACCTCGTGCACACGGGCCCGGTGGCGCTCGGCGCGTACACCATCGCCGAACTCACGGCCGTGGACGCGATCGTGGACTTCCTGGAGGCCAGGCCTTCGGACGAGGTGCTCGCGGAGGCCGTGCGGTCCCTGGCCGCCCGCCAGCTGCTGCTGGCAGGGCCCAGCGGCGAGGAGATCCAGGTGCGGGGCGACCTGGGCATCGCGGTCGCGCTCCAGCAGCGGTCGAGGAAGGTGCTCGATGCCCGCACGACGGGGACGGGTCCCGGGGAGCCGTGGCGGATCCTGCTGCTGCCGCAGCCCGAGCCGATCTGCCTCGTGGTGCGCATCGACGCGCTCGGGGTGCACCAGCTCGGCCTCTACACGTCCGAGGAGGCGTTCCGCCTCCTCACCGACTGGCTGCCGCGCGGCACGTCCGCCGGCTCGGGCGCGGGGGACGCCGACACGGTGCTCGCCGCGGCGGAGCGCTCGGCGCTGGTCACCGTCACGCACTACACCGCGAACGGATCGGCCGAGGTCGCGGGCGCGAGCACCGACCTGGTGCTCGCCCGCGCCGACGACCGCCTGCACGCCTTCTCCCGCGACCCGCGGGAACGGGAGGAGCTGGTGGCGAGCCCGCTGGACGGCAAGGACGGCGTCCACCACAGGCTCGTCGAGCTGCTGGCATAGCACCGCGCGGGCAGCCGCGGACCACCGCGCCGGGCAGCCGCGGACGCCCCGCCGTCCGCCGCCGCGCCGGGCAGGCGGGGGGGGGGCGGGAGCGGGGGGGGGGGGCCGGGGGGGGGGGGGGGGGGGGGGCGCGGGGGGGGGGGGGGGGGGGGGGCGGGGGGGGGGGGGCGGGGGGGGGGGGGGGGGGGGGGGGGGGGGGGGGGGGGG
>NZ_JAGIQL010000203.1 GCF_017813245.1 Streptomyces montanisoli | reverse complement strand
GGGTCCGCCCGTGGGTCCGGCCGGGCGCCCCGGCGTGCGCCCGGCCGGAGGGACGCGCGCGCGGGGGGCGCGGTGTGGGACGCGTGCCGCTTCGTCGTCCGCGGCCTGGTGCGCCCCGCGGCGGCGGCTCCGGGGCCTTCGGTGACGCACCGGCTGCGGGTGGAGGCCGACGGTGTGCTGCTCAGCGACCTGGACAGGCCGGTGGCGGGCGTCGCGGTGAGCGCGCCGGGGGACGGGTACGCGGAGGTGGCCGTCCGGCTGCCGGGCGGCGGCGAGCCGGTGCGGGCGACGGCGGCGGCGGTGACGATCTCGGGCCCGGACTTCCGCTACCACGCGGACGGACGGGTGGCGGGCCCGGTCAGGACCCGCACCTGGACGCTGCACCCGGCGGCCTGGAGCCTGACGCTCCCGGCCCACCCGGGCGGGGACGCGCCGGCGTGGTGAGCCCGCCGGCCCACCGGCCGGCTGGGCCGGGCCGCCGGCCGCCCCTTCAGCGCACGTAGTTCTTGAGCTCCTCGGTGTCCAGCTCGATACCGACCGGGTCGGGCAGCCGGACGCGAACGCCGAACGCCACCGTGTGCGTCTCCCGGTAGCCGCCGCCGTCCGGGCGCGGGTCGCTGTACACGGTGACCGTGCACGCGTCGCGATCGACCAGTAGGTGGGCCGGGATCCCCGCGCCCGCGTACGCGGGCGGCTTCTCCTTGCGGTCCCGGTCGTTGGTGTCGGAGTCGAACGACGTCACCTCGACAGTCATGAGCACCCCTGACGGATCGCCCCACTCCCCCTGCCCGGAAAAGCTGCCGCGCGGCGCGAAGCAGCCGTCAGGCCGCGCACGCCCCTTGCGGTACGTCTCGACGCGCAGCCCCTGCTCCACGTAGAGCCCGAGGTCAGGCCGATGCTGCATGCACACCGTCTGCAGCCACAGAAGGATCTCGCCGTGGTCCCCGTCCGGCACGCCTTTCACCCCGACCCGTCCGTCGATGAACTCGAACCTGACGGTGTCGGTCTCGGCGGCGGCGAACGCGGCGATCCTCTCGAACTCGTCCACGCCCATCTGCGGCGTACGGTCGGCCATGACCGTCATCGTGCACCTCCTGTCAGACGGGCACCAGCCTGACGCCCCCGCCGTGCCCCCGTCCGGCATATGCCCGTCGATCACTCGCACGAGTGGCCGCGCCCCCGCCCGGGGCGCCCGCTCCCCCGTCCGGGGCGCCCGGGCGTCAGCCCGGGGTGACCAGCCTCGCCTCGTACGCGAAGACCGCCGCCTGCGTCCTGTCGCGCAGGCCCAGCTTCACCAGGATCCGGCTCACGTGCGTCTTGATCGTGGACTCCGCCACCACCAGGTGCCCGGCGATCTCGCCGTTCGACAGGCCCTGCGCGATCAGTACCAGGACCTCGGTCTCCCGTTCCGTCAGGTCGCCCACGCGGGCGGCCGTCGGGGCGCGCGGGGTGTCCGCGAGCTTCGCGAACTCCGTGATCAGCCGCCTGGTCACCGACGGCGCGAGCAGCGCCTCGCCCGCCGCGACCACCTTGACGGCGTCCGCGAGCTGCCTGGCCGACGCGTCCTTCAGCAGGAACCCGGAGGCGCCGGCGCGCAGCGCCTGGTAGACGTACTCGTCCAGGTCGAACGTCGTCAGGACGAGCACCTTGGCGTCCGCGTCCGACGCGACGATCTCGCGCGTCGCGTCGATGCCGTTCATCTCCGGCATGCGGATGTCCATCAGCACCACGTCGGGGCGCAGCTCGGCCACGCGCGCGACCGCCTCGCGGCCGTCGACCGCCTCGCCGACGACCTCGATGTCCGGCATGGCGCCGAGCAGCACGGAGAACCCCTCGCGGACCATCATCTGGTCGTCCGCGACGACCACGCGGATCGTCACTCCCCCGCCTCCGCCGTACGGCCGCCGGGCCTGTCCGCCCCTGGCCGGTCCGCCCCCGGCCTGTCCGCCCCTGGCCTGTCCGCCTCGGCTCGTGCGGGCACCGGCAGGAACGCCGCCACCTCGTACCCGCCGTCCTCCGTGCCGCCCGTCGACATCTCGCCGTCCAGCATCGCCACCCGCTCCCGCATCCCCGTCAGCCCGTGGCCCGCGCCGGGCGACGGCTTCACGAGCCCCTGCGGCGCCGTGTTCACCACCCGCAGGCCGAGCCCGCCGAGCACGTACCCGATCTCCACCCTGGCCGTCGACCCCGGGGCGTGCCTCAGCGCGTTGCTCAGCGCCTCCTGCACGATCCTGTAGGCCGACAGCTCGACGCCCTGCGGCAGCGTGCGCACCGCGCCGGTGACGGCCTTCTCCGCGTCGAGGCCCGCCTCCCGCACGTTCTTCAGCAGGCCGTCGAGGTCCGCGAGCGTCGGCTGGGGCGCGTCAGGCGCCTGGTAGTCGGCGGCGCGCACGACGCCGAGCACGCGGCGCAGCTCGGTCAGCGCGGCGACCGCGTTCTCCCGTATCGTCGCGAACGCCTGCTCAAGCTCGGGCGGCGGGTCCTGCACCCGGTAGGGGGCGGCCTCCGCCTGGATCGCCACCACCGACATGTGGTGCGCCACGACGTCGTGCAGCTCGCGGGCGATGTTCGTGCGCTCCTCCAGCAGCGTCCGCCGGCCGCGCTCCACCGCGGTGACGCCCTGCTGCACGGCCACCTCGTGGCGCGCGGACGCCCGTACCTGCACGACCGCCACCACCAGCAGCGCCATCGCCGCCAGCACCAGGATCGGGCCCATACCGCCGTAGTAGCCGGTGACCGCGGAGGAGAGCATCCCGTAGGCCGCCGTCAGCGCCCACATCCACAGGGCGGTGCGCGGCCGGGTGCGTGCGGCGACCACCGTCATGACGACCAGGTGCCCGGCCAGCGCGCTCGCCAGGAAGGTGTCCATCCCGTACGTGCCGGCGCCTGCCAGGCCGAACACCACCGTCTCGGCGGCCGAGACCCACCAGGCCAGCGTCGGCCGCACCAGCGTGAGGCACACCGCGACGACCGGAAGCAGCGCCGTCACGGCGCGCAGCGGGCCGCCGCCGGCCATGCCGATCAGCAGGACGACGAGAGCGGCGAACAGGACGAGGGCGTGCGGTGTCCACACGGCGTAGACGCGCAGCGAGCGCGGCACGTGGCGCGACACCGGGCCGTCGAGACGCATCGGGCGCAGCGGCCGGTAGGCGAGGACATCGGTGAACAGGTCCTCGCGCAACCCGTCGACCAGCCCGCGGGCCACGCGCATCTCGGGGCTCTCGGACGGGGCGGGACCCATGGAGCCCCCCGCGCCTGTCCCGGATCCGCTTCGGGTGTTCCTGGCAGTTTCGGTCACACTGCAACGGTAGGCGGCGCGGGCCCGCACGGAGTCCACAGTGATGCTGATCCTGCGGGGTCCGTCCCAGGTACTACGCGCGCGCCCGGCGGCGTACGGCGTGGTGAGGTGCGGCCCGCGCCGCGTCGTCACCAGGCGAGTTGGGCGATCTCCTCCGCCGCCACCGCGCACGCGTCCGCCGCCGGGTCCACCGGCGGGAAGTGCCCGACGCCTTCGAGCAGTGTGAGACCCACCGTCTCGCCCGCGCGCGACGCCGCGTCCACGAACGACTCGGCGATCACGTACGGCACGGTGGTGTCCTCGCGGCCCTGGACGACGGTGGTCGCGATGCCGGTCGGCAGCAGCAGCGCCGGGTCGACGATCTCCTGGCGCTGCTTGAACTCCTCGCCCTCGCCGAGCAGTTGGTTCACCGCACCGTGGCACACCGCCAGCTCGGCCGCGAGGCCGAGGTCCGCGAGCGCGCCGAGTGCCACCACACCGCGCAGCGGCGGCGCCGCCGCGAGCCGCCACGGCGAGCCCTGCGGCAGCACGTGCCGTGCGGCCGCCCACAGCGCGAGCTGCCCGCCCGCCGAGTGGCCGGCCAGCACGGTACGGCGCGGGTCCGCCCGGGGCAGCGCCTCGCGTGCCAGCGCGGGGAGGGCGTCGAGCGCGGCCGCCACGTCCTCGAACGTCTCCGGCCAGCGGCCCGCGGGCGGCGGGCCGTCACCCGCGGGCGGCGTGCCGTCGCCCTCGTGCGGCACGCCGGGGCCGCGCCGGTACTCGACGCCGGCCACCGCGAACCCCCGCCGCGCCAGGAAGCCGGCGAACGGCGAGAGGTGCGTGCGGTCCACGCGCTCGCGGTAGGCGCCGCCGTGCAGGAGGACGACCAGCGGCGCGCTCGCCGCGCCGTCCGCCCTCGGGGCGTAGAAGTCGACCACCTGATCGGGGTGTTCGCCGTACGCCGCGGTGACGTCGGGCGCCACGGCGGCGTGCGAGAACAGCGAGTCGTGCTCCGCCTCGTCACGTCCGGCGTCACGACGATCGGCGTCACGACGCCCGGCGTCACCACGTCCGGCGTCACCACGTCCGGCGTCACGTCCAGCATCACGACCGGTGTCACGGCCCGCCTCACGCGTCCCGCCACTGCGGCAGTCGTCCACGGGTCCGTGCGCGACGGCGTCCGGCATGCTCGTCCAACCTTTCGATGCGAGGGCGGAATTGGCCCGACCTGCGGGGACGCTACCAGCACATCGGGCCCTTGATCACTCCGCGTGCACGCGGGCCCGCCCGCCCCCGGGGGCCGTGGGCGCCTCAAGCGCTCAGGCGCCCACTTCCGCCAGCACACCGGCCAGCACGCGCGCCGCGCGCTCCGCGTGCGCGAACCCCACGTACAAGGGCGTGAAGCCGAACCGCAGGATGTCCGGTCTGCGCAGGTCACCGACCACGCCGCGGGCGATCAGCGCTTCCATCACATCGGGTGCCTCCGCGCACCGCAGGGCGACCTGGCTGCCCCGCTCGGCGTGCGCGGCGGGCGTCAGCGAGGCGACCCGGCCGGGCGGCGCGTACGCGGCCACGCAGTCGAGGAAGAAGTCCGTCAGCGCCAGGCTCTTGTCCCGTACGGCGGCGACGGTGACGGCCTCGTGGTCCCACACGTCGAGCGCCGCGTCGACGGCGAGCAGCGACAGGATGTCGGGGGTGCCCACCCGGCCGCGTACGGCCCCCTCGCCCGCCGCGTACGCGGACGACATCGCGAACGGGTCCGCGTGCGAGTTCCAGCCCGGCAGCGGGGAGTCGAACCGGCCCTGGTGGCGCTCGGCGACGTAGATGAAGGCCGGGGCGCCGGGACCGCCGTTGAGGAACTTGTACGTGCACCCGAAGGCGAGGTCCACGCCGTGCTCGGCCAGCCCGACGGGCAGCGCGCCCGCGCTGTGGCACAGGTCCCACGCGGCGATCGCGCCCGCCTCGTGCACGGCGGCGGTGATGCCGGGCAGGTCGTGCAGGCGTCCGGTGCGGAAGTCGACGTGGTTGACGAGGGCGACGGCCGTGCGCGGCCCCACCGCGCGCGGCACGTCGGCGGGGTCGACGGGCACGAGCCGCTTGCCGGTGAGGCGGGCGGCGGACTCGGCGATGTACCCGTCCGTGGGGAACGTCGTCGCGTCGACCACGATCTCGTCGCGGTCCTGAGCCACCAGCCGCGTCCCGGCGACGAGCGCCTTGAAGACGTTGACGCTGGTCGAGTCGGAGACGACGACCGTGCCGGGGCCCGCGCCCACAAGCGGCGCGATCCGGTCGCCGACCCGCTCGGGCGCGGTCCACCAGCCGCTCTCGCCCCAGGACCTGATCCCGAGGCTGCCCCACTGGCGCGTGACCACGTCCCGCAGGCGCTCGGGCAGGTGGGTGGGCAGGGCGCCCAGCGAGTTGCCGTCAAGGTAGACGGCGTCGATGCCACCGCCGGGGCCGCCGCTGTCGCCGCCGTCGCCACCAGGGAGCGTGAACAGGTCGCGTACGGGGGCGAGCGGGTCGGACGCGTCGAGGCGCGCGGCACGCTCGGCGAGCGCCGCGCGGTCGGCGTCGCGCTCGCGGTCGTGCTCGCGCTCGGCCGCGCGCTCGCGGGCCGGGGTCGTTTCCATGCGCTCAGACACGGCCACGCGCCGTCCACAGCTCGGGGAAGACGGGTTGCGCCGCGCGCTTCTCCAGCCATGCCACACCCGCGGAGCCGCCCGTCCCCGCCTTGGAGCCCATCGCGCGGCGCGTCGCCACGAGGTGGTCGCCGCGCCATCGCGACACCAGCTCGGCGACGTCCGTCAGGGCCTCTCCCAGGCGGACGAGCTCCGCCTGCTGGTCGGGCTCGGCGTACACCGCGGCCCACACCTCCTCAACCGCCGTGACCGGCTCGTACCTGCGGGTGAAGTCACGCTCGAGCACCTCGCGCGGCACCGGCAGCCCGCGCCGGGCCAGCAGCCGCAGCACCTCGTCGTAGAGGCTCGGCTCGGCGAGCGCCTTCTCCAGCTCGGCGTGGACGCGAGGCGCGCCCGTGTGCGGCACGAGCATCGACTTGGACTTGTCGCCGAGCAGGAACTCCATGCGCCGGTACATCGCGGACTGGAACCCCGAGCCCTCGCCGAGCGCCGAGCGGTAGGAGTTGAACTGCACGGGCGTGAGCTGCGCGAGCGGCCGCCAGGACGCGTTCAGCGCCTCCAGCTCCCGCATGGACCGCTTGAGCGCGTCCATCGCGTCGGGCACGCGGTCCTCGCGCAGGGCGCGGGAAGCGGTCTCCCACTCGTGCACGAGGACGGTGAACCACAACTCCATGACCTGGGTCGTGACGAGGAAGACCATCTCGCCCGGGTCGTCGGACAGGAGGTGCTGCGCGTGGGTGAGGACGTCGGCCTTGACGTAGTCCTCGTACGGGGTGGTCCCCGCGAAGTCGAGATTCGGGGTCTCGGGATCCTCGGACATCGCTGTCTCCGTATGCATCTCCCGGGTAGCGGTCCGCCCCTTCCCTGACGACTGGTCTCGGAGCCCCGGTCCCCTCAGCCGCAGCATAACGGCCCCGCCGCGCCCCCGCCCGCCCCGGCGGACCCGGCGGCCCCGGCCGCACGACCGCGGGCCGGGCGGCGGAAGACCCGCGAGGCGCGGGGCAACGGAACCCGGCGGGTGGCATGGAAGCCGGCGCCAGCCAGGTGCGGCGAGGCCATACGCCTGCGGTCCCACAGCCACCTGCGGGGCCCAGCACGTGCCCCAGGCCTCGCGGGTCGCACCGGGCCGCCCGGACTGCGGCAGCGGTCCCACGGGCCGGTTGCCACCGCAGGGCCACCGCAGGGCCCGGCGGGCCGGGGCGGCGGCGTCGAACCACCGCCAGGTTGGTCACAGCTCCGCCGCCAGGCGCCGCACGGCCGGGCAGGCCGGGCCCGGGCCGTCAGCCCAGCGTGTCCGCCGCCGCCGGCGACGAGTCGCGCAGGAACGTCGCGCAGCGCTCGTACTCGTCGTCCTCGCCGATCTCCTGCGCCGCCCGCGCCAGGCCGTGCAGTGCGCGCAGGAAGCCCCTGTTCGGCTCGTGCTCCCACGGCACGGGGCCGTGGCCCTTCCAGCCCGCGCGCCGCAGCGCGTCGAGGCCGCGGTGGTAACCGGTGCGCGCGTACGCGTACGACTCGACGACGCGGCCGCCCGTCCACGCGTCGTCGGCGAGCAGGGCCCAGGCCAGCGAGGACGTCGGGTACTTCGCCGCCACATCGGCGGGGGACACGCCCGAGGCCAGCAGCTCGCGCGGCTCGGGGCTGTCGGGCAGTTCGGTGGGGGGAGGTCCCCCCAGCAGGTTCTCGTGGATCGCCATACCTACAGTCTGCCTTGCGCGGGCGGCGGATCGCCCTGCGCGGGAGGCGGGACCGGATCGGCACGGTCGGGTTCGAGCGGGGGCGCGGACAGCCCGCAGTTGATCCTGCACTCCGGATGGACGTGCGGCTCCTCGCCCACCGCACCGGCCCCGGCCGGCTCCTCGGCGGCCGTGCCGGCCGTGCCGGCCGTGCCGGCCGTGCCGGCCGTACCGGCCGTACCGGCCGTACCGGCGGTCCTGACCGTGAGGAACGCGGTCACAGAACCCACCAGCAGGATGCCCGCGCACATCGGCATCGCCCGGCCGAAGGCGTGGTCGAACGCGGACGCCGAGCGGTACGCCTCCGGGCCCATGCCGGCGAGCAGCGGCAGCGCGGCCACCGCGATCAGGCCGGCCGCCCGCGCCGCCGCGTTGTTCACGCCGCTGGCCAGGCCCGCGCGGCCGGTGTCGACGGAGGACAGCACCGTGGACGTCAGCGGGGCCACCAGCGTGACCATCCCCGCGCCCTGCACCAGCAGCGCGGGCAGCACGTCCGGCAAGTACGAGGAGTGCGGGCCCGCCCGCGTCATCAGCAGCATCCCGCACGCGCACAGCAGCGGCCCGACGGTCAGCGGGATGCGCGGCCCGATCCGTTCCGCGAGCTGCCCGGAGCGCGCGGAGAACAGCAGCATCAGCACCGTCGTCGGCAGCAGCGCCGTGCCGGCGGCGAGCGCCGAGTAGCCCACGACGACCTGCAACTGGAGCGCGGACAGGAAGAAGAACCCGCCGAAGGCCGCGTACACGCACAGCGTGACCAGGTTGACGGTAGTGAACTGGCGCGAGGAGAAGATCGACAGCGGCAGCATCGGATCGCGGCGCCGCTTCTCGACGAGGACGAAAACGGCGCCGGCCACCAGGCCCGCGGCCCCCGCCCACCAGTCCTTCGCGATCAGCGCGTACGTCACGAGCGCGAGCGCCGCCGCGCCGAGGCCGGCGCCGAGCCCGTCGAAGCGGCCGTGGTGCGCCGGGTCCCGCGTCTCGGGGACGTGGCGCAGCGCCACCGGCACGCACACCGCGGCGAGCGGCAGGTTGATCAGGAACACCCAGCGCCAGCCGGGCCCGTCGACCAGCCAGCCGCCGACGAAGGGACCGACGGCCGCGCCGACGCCGCCGAGCCCGGACCAGATGCCGACGGCGCGCGAGCGGTCGTCGGGATGGAAGCTGGCCTGGATGATCGCGAGCGACCCCGGGGTCAGCAGGGCGCCGCCGATGCCCTGGAGGGCGCGGGCGGTGATGAGGACGCCCGTGTTCGGGGCGAGCCCGCACATCAGCGAGCCGAGCGCGAACCAGACGACGCCCGTCACGAACACGGCCCGGCGGCCGTAGCGGTCGCCGAGCGAGCCGCCGAGCAGGATCAGCCCGGCGAGGGTGACCGTGTAGGCGTTGACGATCCACTGCAGGGCGCCGAGCCTGGCGTGCAGGTCGTCGCCGATGTGGGGCAGCGCGACGTTGACGACGGTGGAGTCCAGCAGGGCCATGCTGGAGCCGAGGACGGTCGTCAGGACGACCCAGCGGCCCTTGGCCGAGGACAGGCGGATGTCCATACGTGGATCATCCTCGCCGCACGGGCACTTGGCCATCCGGTCGACGCGGCGAACCGGCCGCGTCGGCCGGGCGTCGGACGTACGGGGCCGCCGCGTACGCGCCCGGCGTACCGGGCCGCCGCGCACCGGGCCGCCGCAGATCGGAAGAGCGTGTGTCTCAACTCCTGTCTCCGGTGTATCTTGGATGCCGTCTTTTGCTTGGAAAAAAGGGGGGGGGGGGGGGGGGGGGGGGGGGGGGGGGGGGGGGGGGGGGGGGGGGGGGGGGGGGGGGGGGGGGGGGGGGGGGGGGGGGGGGGGGGGGGGGGGGGGGGGGGGG
>NZ_JAGIQL010000202.1 GCF_017813245.1 Streptomyces montanisoli | reverse complement strand
AGGCCGGCAGGTTGATGCACGCGTCGGAGGCGCTGAGCGGCGCCGGGGCCGTGCTGGCTCTGACGGCGGGCCGCCGCAGCCGCGTCGCCGCGGCGGCGGCGGGCACGGCGCTGCTGTGCGGCTCGGCCGCGCTCCGCTTCGGCGTCTTCCACGCGGGGGTCGCGTCGACGGAGGACCCCAAGTACGTGGTGGTCCCGCAGCGCGAGCGCCTGGAGCGTGCCGCGGAGCGGCGGGCGGCCGAACAGCGGGCCGCCGGCACGGCTCCCGCGGCCGAGCGGCCGGGAGGCGCCTGAGATGCCCACGCGTGAGCAGGTTCTGCGGCTGCTGGACTCCGGCCTCGGCTACGAGGAGGCCGCCCGCCGGCTCGGCGTGCCGGCGGGGCAGGCGTACATGATCGCCACCGGGCTGCCCGCCGACGGCGGCGACACCCTCACCGACGCGGAGGCGCGCCGCCCCGGTCTGCTGTCCACCAGCAGCCAGCACCTGGCCAACCCGCAGCCGGCCGAGAACCCCACATCGAGAACGACGGTGGCGCGGTGGCTTAAGCAGCGGGCCGCGGACGACGAGCCCATGCGCCGCGCGGCAGCGCGCAGGAAGAACGAGGAGCAGTGATATGGGGATCCGCACCTGGATCGACTCGTGGCCCACCTACCGGCAGTTGAGCGGCGACGACCCGCTGGGGCGCGGCGCGGCGGCCAAGAGCAGGCGCAGCGACACCCTCAAGCCGCGCGTCGCGACGGCCGACAAGGTCGTCAAGTCGATCTGCCCCTACTGCGCCGTGGGATGCGGCCAGAACGTCTACGTGCAGGACGACAAGGTCACGCAGATCGAGGGCGACCCCGACTCGCCCGTCTCGCGCGGCCGGCTGTGCCCCAAGGGCTCGGCAAGCCTGCAGCTGACGACCGGCAACGCCCGCGAGCACCGGGTGCTCTACCGCAAGCCGTACGGCACCCAGTGGGAGAGCCTGGACCTCGACACGGCGATGGACATGATCGCCGACCGCGTCGTCAAGGCGCGGCGGGAAGGCTGGCAGTGGGAGGCCGACGGGGTGCGCACCCGGCGGACCATGGGCATCGCGAGCCTGGGCGGCGCCACGCTGGACAACGAGGAGAACTACCTCATCAAGAAGTTGTTCACGGCGATGGGCGCGGTGCAGATCGAGAACCAGGCGCGTGTTTGACACTCCTCCACCGTCCCCAGTCTGGGGACCTCGTTCGGTCGCGGCGGCGCGACCACCTTCCAGCAGGACCTGCAGAACTCCGACTGCATCGTCATCCAGGGCTCGAACATGGCGGAGTGCCATCCCGTCGGGTTCCAGTGGGTGATGGAGGCCAAGGCGCGCGGCGCCAAGGTCATCCACATCGACCCGCGCTTCACGCGTACGAGCGCCCTGGCCGACGTGCACGTACCGCTGCGCGCGGGAAGTGACATCGCGTTCCTCGGCGGGATCATCAACTACGTGCTGGACCAGGACAAGTACTTCCGCGACTATGTCGTCGCTTACACCAACGCGCCGACGATCCTCGGCGAGGACTTCAAGGACACGGAGGACCTGGACGGCCTCTTCTCCGGGTTCGACCCGGAGAGCCGTTCGTACGACGGCGGCACGTGGCAGTACGAAGGCATGGAGGTGCAGGCCGCTTCCGGCCAGCGGGACCAGGAGTACGAGAGGCGCACCGGTTCCGGCGCCGCCGTGGCCGAGGCGGGCGGCGGGGAGTCGCACGGCTCCGGTGGCGCGCGGATCGGCGAGGGCGAGCCGGAGCGCGACGAGACGCTCACCCACCCCCGGTGCGTGTTCCAGGTGCTCAAGCGCCACTTCGCCCGGTACACACCGGAGATGGTGCGGCAGGTCTGCGGCGTGCCCGAGGAGCAGTTCCGCCAGGTGTGCGAGCTGGTGACGAGCAACTCGGGGCGCGACCGCACGACGGCCTTCGCCTACGCGGTGGGCTGGACGCAGCACACGGTCGGTGTCCAGTACATCCGGGCGGCGGCGATCCTCCAGTCCCTGCTGGGCAACATCGGCCGTCCCGGCGGCGGCATCCTCGCGCTGCGCGGGCACGCCTCCATCCAGGGCTCGACCGACATCCCGACCCTGTTCAACCTGCTGCCGGGCTACATCCCGATGCCGCACGCGCACAAGCAGGAGGACCTGGACGCGTTCGTGCAGGCGGAGGCCGCGGAGAAGGGCTTCTGGGGCAACATGCGGGCGTACGCGGTGAGCCTGCTCAAGGCCTACTGGGGCGCGGCGGCGACGGAGGACAACGACTTCTGCTTCGACTACCTGCCGCGGCTGACGGGGTCGCACAGCACGTACGAGACCGTCATGGCCCAGATCGAGGGCACCTGCAAGGGGTACTTCCTGGTCGGGCAGAACCCGGCGGTCGGCTCGTCCAACGCCAAGATGCAGCGGCTCGGCATGGCGAACCTGGACTGGCTCGTGGTGCGCGACTTCTCGCTCATCGAGTCCGCCACGTGGTGGAAGGACGGGCCCGAGATCGAGACGGGCGAGATGCGCACGGAGGACATCGGCACCGAGGTGTTCTTCATGCCCGCCGCGGCCCACACCGAGAAGGACGGCTCTTTCACCAACACGCAGCGCATGCTGCAATGGCACCACCAGGCCGTCGAGCCGCCCGGCGACGCGCGCAGCGACCTGTGGTTCACGTACCACCTCGGGCGGCTGATCAGGGAGAAGCTCGCGGGTTCCACCGACGAGATGGACCGCCCGCTGCTCGACGTGACCTGGGACTACCCGACGAAGGGCGAGATCGACGAGCCCGAGGCGGAGGCGGTGCTCGCCGAGATCAACGGCTACGACGCCGAGGGCGGTCCGCTGTCGTCCTACGAGCAGCTCGAGGGCGACGGCTCGACGGCCTGCGGCTGCTGGATCTACTGCGGGGTGTACAAGGACGGCGTCAACCAGGCGTCGCGCCGCAAGCCCGGCAAGCAGCAGGACTGGGTGGCGAACGAGTGGGGCTGGGCGTGGCCGGCCAACCGGCGCATCCTGTACAACCGCGCGTCCGCCGACCCGGACGGCAAGCCGTGGAGCGAGCGCAAGGCCCTGGTGTGGTGGGACGCCGAGCAGGAGAAGTGGGTGGGGCACGACGTGCCCGACTTCTCCCCGAACAAGGCGCCCGACCACCAGCCGCCCGAGGGGGCGAGGGGACCCGAGGCGCTGTCGGGCACCGACGCGTTCGTCATGCAGGCGGACGGGAAGGCGTGGCTCTACGTGCCGGCCGGCCTGTCCGACGGGCCGCTGCCGGCGCACTACGAGCCGCAGGACTCCCCGTTCCCGAACCTGCTGTACGGACAGCAGCGCAATCCGGCGCGCCAGTTGCTCTCGCACCCGGACAACCGGTACCAGCCCAGCGGTGACGAGCCGGGGGCCGAGGTGTTCCCGTACGTGATGACGACGTACCGGCTCACCGAGCACCACACGGCGGGCGGCATGTCCCGCTGGCAGCCCTACCTGGCCGAGCTCCAGCCGGAGTTCTTCTGCGAGGTCTCCCCCGAACTCGCCGCGGAACGCCGTCTCGAGCACATGGGGTGGGCGACCGTGGTCACCGCCCGCGGGGTGGTGGAGGCACGGGTCCTGGTCACCGACCGGATGGCGCCGCTCGTCGTGCAGGGCCGCACCGTGCACCAGGTCGGCCTGCCGTACCACTGGGGCCCCAACGGCTACACGAAGGGCGACGCGGCCAACGAGCTGACGCACATGTCGCTCGACCCCAACACGCACATCCAGGAGTCGAAGGCCCTGACGTGCGACATCCGGCCCGGCAGGCGGCCGCAGGGGGCATCGGCGGTCGAGTACGTCCGCGAGTACCGCAGGCGGGCCGGGATCACGGAGGAGACGGGCACCGGCTAGGAAGCGGCGGTGTCCCGGCCCGGGCGGGCCGGGGCACCGGCGAGATCCCTCAGCGGATCACCAGCGCGGAGTCCGACGCGGGCACCAGCTCGCCGATGACGGGCGCCCCCGGCACCTCGCCCGCGACGAGCAGGCCGCCGGACGTCTGCGCGTCGGCGAGCAGCAGCCGTGTCTCCTCGTCGGCCCGCCCGAAGTCGGTGTGCGGGGCGACCCAGGCCAGGTTGCGCCGGGTGCCGCCGCTGACGAAGCCGCCGCCGACCGCCTCCCGCGCGCCGTCGAGGTAGGGCACGGCCGACGCGTCGATCACGGCGGTGACCCCCGACGCGCGCGCCAGCTTGTAGGCGTGCCCGAGCAGCCCGAACCCCGTCACGTCCGTGGCGCAGACGGCTCCCGCGCGCAGTGCGGCGGCCGACGCGTCCCGGTTGAGCCCCACCATGGTGGCGACCGCCTCGGGGAAGACCTCGCCGGTGGCCTTGTGCCGGTTGTTCAGCACGCCGAGGCCGAGCGGCTTGGTCAGGCAGAGCGGGACGCCCGCGCGCCCGCGGTCGTTGCGCAGCAGCCGCCCGGGGTCCGCGATGCCGGTCACGGCCATGCCGTACTTCGGCTCGGGGTCGTCGACGCTGTGGCCGCCGCCCACGTGGCAGCCGGCCTCGGCGGCGATGTCGAGTCCGCCGCGCAGCACCTCCCTGGCCAGGTCGAACGGCAGCACGTCGCGCGGCCAGGCGAGCAGGTTCACCGTCACCACCGGCTGCCCGCCCATGGCGTAGACGTCGGAGAAGGCGTTGGCGGCGGCGATCCTGCCCCAGTCGTAGGGGTCGTCCACGACGGGTGCGAAGAAGTCCGCGGTGGCGAGGACGGCGGTGCCGTTGCTCAGCCGTACGGCGGCGGCGTCGTCACCGCTGTCGAGACCGACGAGGAGTTCCGCGGCCGCCCCGGCCGCCGGAGCGCCGACGAGTCCCGAGACCATCTCCTCCAGTTCGCCCGGCGGGATCTTGCAGGCGCAGCCGCCGCCGTGCGCGTACTGCGTCAGGCGGACGGGGCCCGCCGCGGCCCGCGGCCCGGCCCCCGGTGCTGCTTGCTCGACGGTCTCCATGGCGCGCTCCTGTCCTGTCACGGGTGGGTGTGGCGGTGATCACCGGCGGTTTCCCGAACACACCGCCGGGCGCACGTCGACATCGGTGTCCTGCTGCGGTTTGATGGAGCGGTCCAGGCCCGCCACGCGATCCGGCGGGCAGGGGCGGGGAGGCGTAGGGGTGCCTGGTGGCCCTCCCGGTCTTCAAAACCGAGGTGTCCGAGGATCTCGGGCAGGCGGGTTCGATTCCCGTCCGTCTCCGCCGGCACTCCCCCGGCGGCCGCGCCGCGGGGGGACGCCTTCGCGTGCCCTCTCACCGCGGCTCCTGCCCGTCCTGCCGCGGCTCGGCGCAGCGCCTGCGGGTCTCGTCGACGCGGAGCGTGTGCCCTTTCCTGTCGAGGTGTTCGAGCAGCGGTACGGCCACCCGGCGCGTCGTGTCCAGGGCGATGCGTGCCTGGCTGAGCGTGAAGGGCTGCTCAAGCCCGGCGAGCAGGCGCGCCGCGCGCGCGTCGGCGCCCGGCAGCAGCACGATGCCGTCCGCGACCTTCAGCAGGACGCCGGCGGCGGCCGCGGCGGCCAGCGCCTTCTGGGTCAGGCCCAGTTCGGCGAGGCGTCCCGCCTCGGGCGACCGGTAGGGCCGCTCGGCCAGTTCGGCGTGCACGGCGTCCACGGCCCGCCGCACGGCCTCGGGCAGCTCGGCGCGTGCGGCGCCGCTGTGGAGGCGTCCGTCGCGGCGGTGCAGGGCGGGTTCACCGCGCGCCGTCACCAGCGCGTCGACGAGCAGCCGGTCCGGCAGGCCGAGCGCGCGCCTCGCGGCCTCCGCGGGCATCCCGGGGTCCAGCGGGTTGCGCCGCGCGTGGTCCTGTACGGCCGCCGCGAGCTGTTTCCGCAGCTCCGTCCAGTGCCCGGGGTCGGCGAGCCAGTCCCCTGCCACCGGCTCGGCGGCCAACGGGGCGCCCATGGCGGCCAGTTCGGTGCGCGTGAGCACCCCGCGGCGGCGCAGCTCGGCCGCGGGCTCTGGCGTCCCTGTCATGGCGGCCAGCTCGCGGGCCCTGGTCCTGGCCGCGCCGCGCCGCGTGAACCGGGGCGGCCTCACGTCGAGGACGGTGATGCCGGCGGCGACCCGCCGCAGCCCCGGGTCGCGCACCAGTCCACGGTCGCCGATCCGCAGCGGCAGTTCGGCGGCGAGCGTCAGCCGTGCCGTGTCGTCGCCGATCGGGCGCACCCCTGCCTCGACGGCGGCCGAGCCGAAGTGGAAGGTGAGGCGGCGGGGCAGTTCGGCCGCGGGGTCGCCGTGCAGGCGCACGTCGGCCACGTCGGTGGTGAGCCAGCGCTCCGGGGTGAGCAGGGCGCAGCCACGGCCGAGGCCGCCGGTGTCCCCGTGCAGGTTGACGGCGACGCGGGCGACGGCGCCCACCTCGGTCCTGTCCTCCTTCAGGGACTGCATGCCGCGCACCCGCACCTGCCGGCCGCCGGCGCCCGCGACGGTCAGCCGGTCGCCGACGCGCAGGGTCCCGGCGCCCAGCGTGCCGGTGGCGACGGTGCCCCGGCCGCGGACGGTGAAGGCGCGGTCGACCCAGAGGCGGACGTCCGCCTCGGTGTCGGGCGCGGGCAGCGATGCCGTCATCCGGTCGAGCGCCGACCGCAGTTCCGCCAGGCCCTGGCCGGTGACGGCGCTCACCGGGACCGCCTCGACCTCGCCGAGCGAGGTGGCGGCGACACGGGCCAGCGCGTCGTCGCGCACCGCCGCCGGGTCCGCGAGGTCGCTGCGCGAGACGGCGAGGACGCCGTGGCGCACGCCCAGCGCGTGCAGGACCGACAGGTGCTCCTCGGACTGCGGCTGCCACCCCTGGTCGGCCGCGACGACCAGCAGCACGGCGGGTACGGGGCCGACCCCGGCGAGCATGTTGCCCACCAGCCGCTCGTGGCCGGGCACGTCGACGAACGCGATGTGCCCGCCGTCCGCCGACGGCGTCCAGGCGAAGCCCAGGTCGATCGTCATGCCGCGCCTGCGCTCCTCGGCCCAGCGGTCGGGCTCCATCCCGGTGAGCGCGCGCACCAGCGCCGACTTGCCGTGGTCCACGTGCCCTGCGGTCGCGACGACGTACATGGCGCTCACCGGGCCCGCGTGCCGCTGGCCGCGGCGGACGTGGCGGCCGTGGTGGGTGTGGCGGTTGTGGTGGCCGCCCTGACGGCGTCCGTCAGGGCCGTATCGGCCTCCGGGGGGACGGTGCGCAGGTCCAGCAGGCATCTGCCGCCCTCCACGCGTCCCAGCACGGCATGCCGTCCGCCGCGCAGCGCCTCCGCGTACGCCTCGGGCAGCGACACCGCCGCGCTCGGCAGGGTGACCCCCGGCGCGCCGCCGCCGCCGACCGCGGCCTCGCAGTCGACCGCGCGCGCGTCGATTCCGTCCGCCCTCAGCCCGTCCGCCAGTCGCCCGGCGCGCTCGCGCAGGACGCCGGGCGCGGCGTGCAGGGCCTCGTGCGTGGGAGTGCGCGGGCCGCGCAGGGTGGCTTCGAGGGCGGCGAGCGTCAGCTTGTCGACGCGCAGCGCACGGGCCAGCGGGTGGCGGGCGAGCGTACGCACCAGGTCGGCGCGGCCGAGTACGAGGCCGCACTGGGGTCCGCCGAGCAGCTTGTCGCCGCTCGCGGTCACCACGTCGGCGCCCGCTTTCAGCCAGCCGTGTGCGTGCGGCTCGTCCGGCAGGACCGGTTCCGCCCGCAGCAGCCCGGAGCCGATGTCGGCGACGACGGGCGCTCCGAGCCCGCGCAGCTCGCCGACGTCGGCGCCCCGGGTGAAGCCGGTGATGCGGAAGTTGGACGGGTGCACCTTGAGGATGAAGCCCGTCCCGGGCCCCACGGCCGCCGCGTAGTCGGCGCGCGTGGTGCGGTTGGTGGTGCCGACCTCGCGCAGCCGGGCGCCCGTGGACACCAGCAGGTCGGGAATGCGGAAGCCGTCGCCGATCTCGACCATCTCCCCCCGGCTGACGATGATCTCCTTGCCCGCGGCGAGAGCGGTCGCGGCCAGCACGAGCGCCGCCGCCCCGTTGTTCACCACGTGGGCGGCCTCCGCGGCCGGTACCGCCGCCTTCAGGGCCGCGAGCGCCGAGCGGCCGCGCCTCGACCGCTGCCCGGTGGCCAGGTCGAGTTCGACGTCGGTGGTGCCCGAGGCCGCCGCGAGGGCCGCCATGGCTGCCGGGGACAGGGGGGCGCGTCCGAGGTTGGTGTGCAGCAGGACCCCGGTGGCGTTGACGACCGGACGCAGCCGCGCCGAGGTGTCCGGCAGGGCCGCGACGGCCGCGTCGGCCACCGCGCCGGGCTCGATCTCGCCGCTGCGCACCCGCTGCTGGGCGTCGGCGACGACGGACTTCACCAGGTCGCGTCCCAGCCGCAGGGCGGCGTCGGCCAGCCGCGGATCGGCGAGTACCGCGTCGGTGCGGGCGACCAGGCGCCGCGGGTCCGTGGCGACCGCGGATGCGCGGTGCTCCATGACATGCCCTCCCTGACTCCACCGGGACGCCCCGGGACTCGACCGGCACCGCGGACCCGTGCCGGCGGGCGCGGACCCGCGTACGGCCTCCCCGGCGGAAAGCCGCCCGCGCGCGCCACACACTAGGCGCGCCAGGCGCGCCGCGTACGGTGCCGCGTCGGACAGCGCATCAACTGCCCCGGGAAGGCGGCGCCAACCCTCCCGCGCTGCGGCGCCCGGCCGGGCTCGCGGCTGTTTCGGTCGCGGGGACATGGGAACCCGCCGCCCCATGATCCGATCCATTCTGCGTGGCTGCGTTGCGGGGGCCGCGGGCACGACCGTATTGAACGCCGTGACGTACGCCGACATGGCCGCACGCGGAAGGCCGTCGAGTTCCACCCCTCAGGACGCGGTGGAGAAGATCACCGAACGGGCGGGACACCCCCTGCCGGACACGGACGGACGGGACAACCGGCTCACGGGCCTCGGCGCCCTGTCGGGGCTCGCCGTCGGCACGGGGACCGGCGTCGCCGTGTCGCTGCTGCACCGGGCCGGGTTCCGTCCGCCCGTCGTACTGGGCGGCGTGGTCACCGGGCTGCTGGCCATGGCGGCCAACGACCTGCCGATGACGCGTCTCGGCATCACCGATCCGCGCACCTGGTCGGCGCAGGACTGGGCGTCGGACGTCGTGCCGCACCTCCTGTTCGGCCTGGCCACCTACGCCGCCGTCGCCGCGTCGGCGCGCGAGACGTGAGCCGCACGGCCCGCGGCGTGACGCGGGCGGCCCTGATCGGCGCGGCCACGGGGCTGCGCAGCACGTGGGGTCCTGCCGCGCTGTCCTGGACGGCCACGCGGCACGACATCCCGCCGTCCGCCACGGCCCTGCTCGTACGCAGGCCGGCCGGTGTCGCCACGCTCGCCGCCGCGGTGGCGGAGTGCGCCGCCGACAAGTCGCCCGTCATCCCGAGCCGGCTGTCCGCGTCCGGGCTCGTGCCGCGTCTCGTCCTCGGCGCGGCGACGGGCGCGGCCTTCGCGGGACGCGGCCGCACCGCCGCACTGCC
>NZ_JAGIQL010000201.1 GCF_017813245.1 Streptomyces montanisoli | reverse complement strand
ACTCCCCCCCCCTTGCATCTTCCATATTTCAAACAGGACACGGCATAGGAGAATCATGGGAAACAGGGGATCAGACGTGAGCAGTTCGGATCCAAGATCAACCTCGACAAGGGGCGCGTCAACCTCCTGAAGAACCAGACGGTCTCGCTGGTCAAGGGCGGCCGGCCGCTCCTGTCGCGCGTGCGCATGGGCCTCGGCTGGGAGCCCGCGTTCCGCGGCAAGGACATCGACCTGGACGCGTCGGTCATCGCCTACGGCCCGGACCGCAGGCACCTGGACAGCTGCTACTTCGGCAAGCTGTCCATCCTCGACGGCGCAGTCAAGCACTCGGGCGACAACCTCACGGGCGAGGGCGCGGGCGACGACGAGGCCATCGTCGTGGACCTCGGCAGGCTGCCCGCCGAGGCGACGGGCCTCGTCTTCACCGTCAACTCCTTCTCGGGCCAGAAGTTCACCGAGGTGGCCAAGGCGTACTGCCGCCTGCTCGACGCCGAGACCGACGAGGAACTGGTCCGCTTCGACCTCACGAACGCCGAGCCCCAGACAGGCGTCATGATGGCCAAGTTGATCAGGCAGTTCTCGGGGGAGTGGGAGATGACGGCGATGGGTGACTTCGTGAAGTCCCGTACGGTGCGCGGCATGGTCAAGCCGGCCGCGCAGGCGCTGTGACGGCGGCGGGCCGCGGCGTCCTCGTCACGGGCGCCTCGCGCGGCCTCGGCAGGGCGCTCGCGACGGCGTTCGCGGCGAACGGCGACCGGGTGGCCGTGCACTACGGCAGCCGCGAGGAGAACGCGCGCGAGACGCTGCGCTCGCTGCCGGGCGACGGCCATGTGCTGGTCGGGGGCGACGTCTCGGACCCGGCGGGCGCGGCGCGCGTCGCGGACGCGGCGGACGACGGCCTCGGCGGGGTGGACGTCCTCGTCAACAACGCGGCCGTCAACGACGCGCACCCGCCGCTCAGCACGTCGTACGAGGAGTTCGCGGAGCTGTGGCAGCGGCACGTCGCGGTCAACCTGACCGCGCCCGCGCTGCTCGCGCACCGCGTGGCCGGGCGGATGGTGGAGCGCGCCGCAGGCGGCCGGATCGTCAACGTCGGCTCGCGCGGCGCGTTCCGCGGGGAGCCCGACTACCCGGCGTACGGCGCCACGAAGGCGGGGCTGCACGCGCTCGGCCAGTCCCTCGCGGTGGCGCTCGCCCCGCACGGCATCGCCGTGGCGTCGGTGGCGCCCGGCTTCATCGAGACGGAGCGGGTGGCGCACCGCCTGTCGGGCGCGGAGGGCGAGGCCATCCGCGCCCAGTCCCCGTTCGGCCGGGTCGCGACGCCGGACGAGATCGCGGCGGCGGTGCTCTGGCTGGCGTCGGACGCGGCGCAGTGGGCGTCGGGCACGGTGCTCGACATGAACGGCGCGTCCTACCTCCGCACGTGACGCCCCGCGTACCGGCAATGCATGCAGAGTCAAGCATGTACCTGATTGAATATGCGTGATGCACGCCACTCGGGGCGGTCGCTTCGCGAGGGCCGGTGAGAAGCCGGAGGGGCCGCCCCTGTTCGGGGGCGGCCCCTTCGATCCGGCGCCCCGAAGGGCGGGTTGGGTGTGAGGCGGCGGCGCTCAGAAGCCGCTGCGCAACGACCGGACCGTACCGGCCAGTGCGGGGTCGGCGCCGGCGGTGTTCAGCGCCGCGCTGAGGACCTCTGAGTACGTGCCGCGCGCGGCGGCGTAGCGTTGCCTGCCCTCGTCGGTGACCACCGCGTAGACGCCGCGCTTGTCGTCGGGGCACAGGTCTCGGAAGGCCAGTCCGGCCGAGAAGAGCCGACCCACCAGCCGGGTCACCGAGCTCTGCCCCAGCCCGACCTTCTCGGCGAGGTCCTGCATGCGCAGCTCGCTGTCCTTGGCCTGGACGAGGCATTCCAGTGCGCGGAACTCGGAGAGTCCTATTCCGCACTTGCGCTGCAGGGCCTGGGTGAGGCGGCGTTCCACGTGCGCGTGCAAGGTGAGGAGTCTCCGCCAGATGGCCTGGTCCGACGAGTCGTCCGACGCGTGGGGGATCGTGGTCATGGAGCAGTTCCCTCTCAAGTGGCGCGTTGACAACAAGATACATGTGCATGCAAGCTTTTGGAGCCCACTCGTCTCTCGAAGCCGGATCTCCGTGTGTCCATATAGATGCACGTACAAGCAAACACTTGAGGTCTGCATGTCCGACACCGCAAAGATCCCGCAAGGCGAGCTGATCGAGTACGCCCGCGAGGCGGTCCGCATCAGTCGCGAGCACGTCGCTGAGGGCGGCATTCCGTTCTCCGCCGTGGTGGTCAACCCTGCGCCCTGTGCTATCTGGCCTCGCTCCACTTCGGCGTCGGCCACATCGTCCACGTGGTGGATCGCGAGACGGCATGCGCGCCGAGGGCCCGCTGCACGAGGCCACCCGCGAACTGGGCCTGGACGGAGACGACTTCGCCAGGGCACTGGCCGCCGGCACCTACACCGCCGCTCACCAGGAGGCGTTGCGCACCGCGGCCGCCCACCGCGTCCGCGTCGCCCCCACCCTCCTCATCGGCGAGCGCCACCGCATCGAGGGCGTCCCCGATCCGGCCCGGATCCGCGAGGCCGTACTCGACGTCCAGGCCGGATGGTCCGTCGCCCGCGGTGCCGCCTGCGGCATCGACGGATGCTGAGCAGCACTCACGCACCACCGAGAACCCGCACGGCGCACCGACCCGCCGAACCGTCCTCCACACCAGCGAAGGAAAAACCGCCATGCAGTGGCTCTACCTCGCCATCGCCGACATCTTCGAGATCACCGTCGCCATCGCGGCCGGCAAGGCCGAGGGCTTCAAGAACCGCACGTGGACCGTCGTGACCCTGGTCAGCGGTGCCATCGGAACCTACTTCCTCAGCAAGGCGCTGCTGACCTTCGACGTCGGTGTCGGCTATGCGATCTGGACCTCCATCGCCGGTGTCGGCATCACCCTGCTGGGCGCGCTGCTGTTCGGGCAGCGGCTGAACTGGCGCAAGGCGCTGGGCATCCTCGCCATCATCGTCGGCGTTGTCGGTCTCCAGCTCAGCGGTGCCGCCTGAGCCTCGCGTCGCCGCCCGCGCTCCGCCACTTCCCGAAAGGACCCACGCACATGTCCGACACCAGCCCCTCCTCCGCCAACTCCTGGCTGACGCTCCTGCTCGCCGGCGGGTTCGAGGTCGGCTACGCCCTCTCCGTCGGAGGCAGCCACGGCTTCACCCGCCTGACGTGGTCGCTGGTCGCCGTCGCGTTCTTCCTCCTGACGCTGTGGGCTCTCAGCGCCGCACTGCGCACCATCGACGTCGCTCTCGGCTACGCCGTCTGGGCGGGCATCGGCTCGGCGGGCGCGGCGCTCCTCGGCCCGGTCCTCTTCGACGAGACCCTCACCACCGGCCAGGCCCTGTGGCTCGGCCTGATCATCGTCGGCGTGGTCTGGCTGAAGCTCGCCGACAGGCAGCAGGGTGGCGGCGAGCCCGGCGCCGTGCCGCAGGACGGCCAGGAGGCCGCCTCCGCCCGGCGCGAGACCCAGGGCGCCTGACGCGGGGGTGCGCGGCCCCCTCGCGCGGTCCATTCCGCGGCCCCCGAGTGCGCCGCACGGGCCGGCGTTCGGGCGCCCGGGTCAGGCGCCCGCGCGCAGGGTCAGGTGGAGTTCCCTGGTCGGCGCGGCCCTTCCATGGGCGTACTCCGTGGCCTCGCCGGTCGGCTCGAAACCGCATGCGCGCAGGACGCGCAGCGAGCCCTCGTTGTCCGCCGCCGCGTGCGCGTACAGGGGGCGCTCGTCCGGCACGAGCGCCAGGAGCGCGCGCAGGGCGCGCGTCGCGACGCCGCGCCCCCACAGCGCGCGGTCGATCCAGTACGTGACCTCGCGCTCGCCCGGCTCCCCGTAGAGGCCGGTCATCCCGCCGACGGCGCCGTCCACGAGGACGGTCCGCAGGACGTTCGTGCGGCCGGGCGCACGGATCCGGCTCCAGTGGGCGTCGAAGTGCTCCCTGTCGTCCGGGTCCTCGTGCGTGAACGCCGCCATCCTGACGGCCTCCGGGTCCCGCATCATCGCGAAGAACAGCGGGAGGTCCTCGTCCACGACCTCGCGCAGGGTCACGTTCACAGGTGCCTCGTCGCCAGCGTCAGCCGGTCGCGCGCGTCGAACAGGGCGTCCCTGATCGACTGTTCGTGCGCGGGCGTGAGCCGGGCCACCGGCACCGAGCAGCTCACCGCGTCGCGCGCCGGCGTGCGGTACGGGATGGCGATGCCGAAGCAGCGCAGGCCGAGGGTGTTCTCCTCGCGGTCGACCGCGTACCCGCGCTCCCGCACCGACCTCAGCTCCTCGATGAGCTTCTCCCGGTCGGTGATGGTGTGTTCCGTCAGCGCGGGCAGCGTCTCGGGCAGCATCTTGCGCACCTGCTCGTCGCTGTACGTGGACAGCAGCGCCTTGCCCAGGGACGTCGAGTGCGCGGGCAGCCTGCGGCCGACGCGCGTGAACGGCCGCAGATAGTGCTGCGACTGGCGGGTGGCGAGGTAGACGACGTTCGTGCCGTCGAGGCGCGCGAGGTGGATCGTCTCCGCCGTGTCGTCGGAGAGCCGGTCGAGCGCGGGGCGCGCCGCGGCGACGACCTCGTCGCCGTCGATGTACGAGGTGCCCACCAACAGGGCACGCACGCCGATGCCGTAGCGTGTTCCCGTCGCGTCCGTCTCCACCCAGCCGAGCTCGACCAGCGTGCGCAGCAGCATGTAGAGGCTGGACTTGGGGTAGCCGACGGCTTCCTGGACGGCGGCGAGCGAATGCATGCCGGGGCGGCCCGCGAAGTACTCGAGCAGCTCCACCGTCCGTACCGCGGACTTGACCTGGGCCCCGCCCGCTCCACCCGTCTCGACACTCGGCATAACGTCTCGCCCGCCCCTTCTCCCTGACCGTTCGCGACGGCCTTGACCACACAGAACGCCGGAAATAGAGTCCCAGAAGATTCACTATCGGGAATCGTGTTCAGAATACCGAACGAACACTACCGAATTCAGCCTTGGAACGGCCCGCAGGCCCAGGCCCTTGGGAAGGAAGCCGCGGTGGCAGCAGCACCAGTCTGGAGTGTCGACCCCCGCACGGGGAAGCAGCGTGAGCACGTCGCGGACGAGGCGACGGCCGAGGAGGTCGACCTCGCCGTGCGCAGAGCGCACGCGGCCCGCGCGTCGCTCGCCGACCGGGCCACGCGCGCGGCGCTGCTGCGCACCACGGCCGACCTGCTGGACGAGGCCGGTGAACACGTGATCGAGGCCGCGGACGCCGAGACGGCGCTCGGCCCCGCCCGGCTGACCGGCGAACTCGCCCGTACCTCCGCGCAGTTCAGGGCGTTCGCGGAAGCCGTGGACGACGGCTGGTTCCTCGACGTGCGCATCGACCACGCGGACGCGACGCGCACCCCGCCCTGGCCCGACCTGCGCCGTTACAAGGTGCCGCTCGGCGTCGTCGCCGTATACGCGGCCAGCAACTTCCCCCTCGCGTTCTCCGTCCCCGGCGGCGACACGGCGAGCGCGCTCGCTGCGGGCTGCCCGGTGATCGTCAAGGCGCACCCCGACCACCCCGCGACGTCCGAGCTGTGCGCGTCGGTGATCCGCAGGGCGGCGGCGCAGGTCGGCCTCCCCGAGGACGTGCTGATCCTGGTGCACGGCTTCGAGGCGGGCGTCGCGCTCGTGAAGCACCCGCTCGTCGCAGCGGCCGGGTTCACCGGCTCGGTGCGCGGCGGCCGCGCGCTGTACGACGCGGCCGCGGCGCGGCCCGAGCCGATCCCCTTCCACGGCGAGCTCGGCTCGCTCAACCCGGTCGTGATCACCGAGGCGGCCGCGGCCGAGCGCGCGGACGAGATCGGCGCGGGGCTCGCGGCCTCGATGTCCTCGGGCGTCGGCCAGTTCTGCACCAAGCCCGGCTTCGTACTCGCGCCCGAGGGCGAGGCGGGCGACCGGCTGCTGACGTCGCTGACGGCCGCTGTGAGCGAGACCGAGCACGGCGTGATGCTCGACCACCGGATGCGGGACGCGTTCATCGCGGGCATCGAGCAGCGGGCCGGGCTCGACGGCGTCGACGCGCCCGTCACCCCGGGCGCCGGCAGCGAGCACACCGTCAGCGCGGGCTTCCTCACCGTCGCGGCCTCCAGGCTCGCGGCGGGCGACGACCACGACCTGCTGCTGGAGGAGTGCTTCGGGCCTGTCACCGTGGTCGCGCGCTACACCTCGGCCGACGAGATCGGCGCGGTCCTGTCGCGGCTGCCCGGCAACCTGACGGCGACGCTCCACCTGTCGCAGGCCGAGGGCGACGGCACCGAGCCGGGCGCCGCGGGCCTGCTCGCCTCGCTGACCCCGCTCGCGGGCCGCGTTCTCGTGAACGGCTGGCCCACCGGCGTCGCCGTCGCCGACGCGCAGCAGCACGGCGGCCCCTACCCCGCCACGACGTCGACGTCCACCTCCGTGGGCGCGACCGCCGTCGAGCGCTGGCTCCGGCCGGTCTCGTACCAGTCGACGCCGCCGGCACTGCTGCCGCCCGAGCTGCGCGACGAGAACACGCTCGGCCTGCCGCGCCGGGTGGACGGCGCGCTGGAGAAGTGAGCGGCGGCGCGCGGCGCGTGATTCCCCTCACGCGCCCCGCGCCCCCGGCGTACGCCCGGACACGGGGCGGGAAGCGCTTGGGCCAAGGCGCGCCAGGGCATGCATGCCTCACGCGCCCGGAGTACGGAACCGGGCCCAGAAAGTACTTGACCGCCCCTTGACCCCTCACTGCCCGCGACGGTAATGAGGATCGATCTCCGTCTTATATAATTGCTATATGCATTCATCACCGGTCCCCGAGGAGCAGCGCGTACTCGACGCCGCTCGCGGGTTGCTCCGGGACATCGGCCGGCTGTCGTACGACCTCTACCGGGCCGGTGAGTTCGGCCTCTCCCGCAGCCACACCTCCGTCCTCGACGCCCTGGAGACGCGCAGCCGGCGCGTCACCGAGCTCGCCGCCTTCACCGGGCTCACCCAGCCCCGCGTCACCGTCGTCCTGCAGGAGCTGGCCGAGCGCGGGCTCGCCGAGCGCGTCCGGTGCGCCACCGACCGCAGGGCGGTCGACGCGTCCATCACGCCCGCCGGCCGCCAGTACCTCGAAGACGCCCGCCGCCGCATGGCCGCCGCGATCCACTCCGGGCTCACCTCGCCCGCGACGCCCGCCGAGGACCCCGAGCGGACCGTCGCGTCCGCACGCGAGGCAGTCCGCACCCTTCTCGACGCCCTGCACGCCCCCACCGAAGCGGAGGTCAGTTGACCGCCCCCGTCCCCACGACGACCGCCGCGGACGCGGCGCAGACCACAGGCACCACCACCGATCACCACCACACCGTCCACACGCTCCCCGTGGCCCCCCGCCGCGTCGGCGGCCCGCGCCACTGGTGGGACTGGGTACTCGCGGCCGACCCCGGGCTCGGGCAGCTCCAGGCCGGCTGGCGCTCCGCCATATCCATGGTCACCGCGCTCGCCGTCGGCTACGGCATGGCCCACGCGCTCGGCATGCCCGCCATGCTCGGCATGATGGTCGGCGGCATGATGGGCCTGATGAGCGCCTTCGCGGTCGCCGAGAACACCGCACCGCGCCTCGCCCGCGCCATCCTCTGGATGCCGTTCCCCTTCTCCGCCGTCCTGCCGCTGAGCGCCATGCTGCGCGACGACAGGCCGCTCGAACTCGGCGTCATGGGCTTCGGCCTCGCCCTCACGTTCTTCCTCGCCCGCTTCGGCACGCTGTACCTGCTGACGGGCATGATGCTGTTCAACTCGTTCCTCGTCGGCATGATGGCCGGCATCCCGCTGAACATGTGCTTCAAGGCGTTCCTCGTCGCACTCGCCGCCTGCGCCGGCGTACTCGCCGCCCGGCTGCTGCTGTGCTACCCGATGCCGCGCGAGGACCTGCTGCGCACCCAGCGCGCCTTCGTCGTGGAGGCCCGCCGCGTCGCCGACGCGGCCGTCGAGGCGCTCGACCCCGACGCGGGCCGCGACACCGCCGTCAAGCGGATGCGCCGCAGCCTGCGCCGCCTCAACATGACCACCGTCATCATCGACGGGCGGCTCGCGCAGCCCGAGGTCGCCGCCGACCCGGAGACCGCCGAATCCCTGCACCGCCACCTCTTCGACGCGGAACTCGCCCTCCAGGGCATCGGCCAGGCCGTCCAGCAGCTCACACGCCTGCGGATGACGCCCGCCCTGCGCGAGACCGTGGTCATCGGCCTCGTCATCGCGCGCGGCACGCCGCTCGGCCGCGCCGGCGCGCTGCGCCCGGCCGCCCAGCTCATCCAGCAGGAGGCCGCGGCGGTGCTCGCCGCGAGCCCCGCGCCGACCACGGACGAGGCCGAGGCCGCGGCGCTCGCCGACCGGGTGGGCGTCCTCCTCGACTCGCTCGCCGAGTCGCTCGCCCGGTGGCTCGCCCTCGGCTGGGACGCGCCGTCCGCCGGCGCCCGGGTGCCCTTCCAGCCCACCGTCGCGCTGGAGCAGAACCGCCCGGCGGGAACGGGCGCGGTGGCGCGCCGGCTGTCCGCCGCCCAGAACGTCACCGGCTGGCGGCGCGCCATCCCCTATCTGCGGCTCCCGCTGCACGCGGGCGTGGCCGTCGCGATCGTCTGCCCGATCGCGGACGCCATCGACCCGAGCCGGTTCTACTGGGGGCCGATCGGCGTCATGATCACGCTGTTCGGCACGAACACCACGCACGACCGCGTCAGGAAGTTCGCCCACCGCATGGCGGGCACGGTCGTCGGCGCGGTCGTCGGCATCCTGCTGCTCCACCTGATCGGCCCCGGCCACACCTACGCGACCCTCGCGGTCATCGTCGCCGGCCTGACGATCGGCGCGTGGGGCATGCAGCGCGCGTACGCGATCTGGGTCGTGGGCCTCGTCACCGCGCTCGTCCAGCTGTACGGGCTGACCACGCCGTACAGCGGCATGGACCACCTGCTCTTCGAGCGCCTGATCGACAACGGCATCGGGATCGCCGTCGCCACCGTATGCGCCGCGCTGATCTTCCCCGTCTCCGGCGGCCGGCTCGTCCGGGAGGCGGAACGCGGCTACGCGGCCGCGATCGAGCAGCTGATCTCCCAGGTCGCCGAGCGCTGGAAGGACCCCGAGGCGCCGGTCAGGCTGCGCGGCGCGGCCCGCGGGGTGGACGCGGCGATGTTCCAGATCCAGGGCGTCGCACGGCCCCTGATCAAGATGCCCGTCGGCGTGCGGGGGCCCGCGGGCGAGAGCCGTCTGGCCCTGCTCACCAATGCCACCGCGCACGCACGCGCGCTCGCCGCGTCCGCCGACGTGGACATCGACCTGCCGCCCCGGCTCACCGCCAGGATGGAGCAGATCACGCGGCTGCTGACCGAGTCGCTCGGCGCGATCGACCGGCGCCTGGCCGCCGGGGGCGCCGGGGCAGGGGACGCGCCGGGGGAGTGGGTCAGGATCGGCCCGCTGGTCTGCGACCTGCAGGCCGCGCTCACCGCGCCGTCCGGCCCGCGCGCCGACCGGCTGCACGCGGCGCTGCGCGAACTGGCCGCGCTGGACGAGGCCATGGCCGGGTACGCGGAGGCACGCGGCCTGCGGGTGACGACGGCGACGGCGTACGGCAGGGACGCGGGGCAGGCGCCCGCGCCCGTCGGGCCCACGACGCCGTCCTGGGCGAAGGACACCGCGGACGGCGACGCACGCGGCACGCGCCCGCACGGCAGGGGCC
>NZ_JAGIQL010000200.1 GCF_017813245.1 Streptomyces montanisoli | reverse complement strand
CCGGGGTGCCGGGCGCGGTCCCCTCCTGTACGGCCGCGCCCGGCCCCGTGGTCCCCCTCGCCCCGAGCGTCCAGCCGGCCAGCGCGCGCACGCGCGCGGCAGCCTCGGCCAGCCGCTCCTCGGGCAGTTCGCCGCCCCGCACCGCCGCGACCAGCGCGTCGCGCAGCCGCAGCACGGTGCCCTCGTCCGACGGGCCGCCGCCCACGCAGATGGCGTCGGCGCCCGCCGCGACGGCGAGGACCGTGCCCTGCGCCATGCCGTAGGCGGAGTCGATGGCCTGCATGTCGATGCCGTCGGTGACGATGACCCCGTCGAAGCCCAGCTCCTCGCGCAGCAGTCCGGTGAGGATCCGCGGGCTGAGGGTGCCGGGACGGTCGGGGTCGAGTGCGGGAAGCAGGATATGCGCACTCATGACGGATTTGGTACCCGCGGCGATGGCCGCCCTGAAGGGCAGCAGGTCACGGGTGGCGAGTGTGTCAAGGCCCACGTCGATGCGCGGCATCGCGTGGTGCGAGTCGACCGCCGTGTCGCCGTGGCCGGGGAAGTGCTTGGTGCAGGCGGCGACGCCTACGCTCTGCAGTCCCTCCACGTAGGCGGCGGTGTGCCGCGCGACGAGCTTCGGGTCGGCGCCGAACGACCGCACACCGATGACCGGGTTGTCGGGGTTCGCGTTGACGTCGGCGGACGGCGCCCAGTTGTGGTCGATGCCGCACGCGACGAGGGTGCGGCCGAGTTCGGCGGCGACGGAACGCGTCAGGTCGACGTCGTCGACGGTGCCCAGCGCGTAGTTGCCGGGGAACGACGAGCCCTCGCCGACCTCGACGCGGGTGACGTCGCCGCCCTCCTCGTCGACGGCGACCAGCAGGGACTCGCGCTCGGCGCGCAGCCGCCCGGTCAGGCGCGCGAGCTGCTCGCGCGAGACGACGTTGCGGCCGAAGATGGCGACGGACTCAAGGCCCTCGCCGATGCGGCGCAGCACCCAGTCGGGCGGCTCGGCGCCGTCGAAGCCGGGCTGGAGGACGGCGAGCGCGTCGCGCTCCAGGGTGGAGGCGGCCTTCTTGGCGGGGGCGGTCATCCCTTCACCGCCCCGGAGAGCAGGCCGCCGCCGGCGCGCCGCTGGAGGAAGAGGAAGACCACGACGACGGGCAGGGTGAAGAAGGACGCGGCGGCCATGGTGGCGCCCCAGTCGTCGCCGAAGTTGGTCTGGAACTGGGTCAGCCAGAGGGTCAGCGTCTGGCCGCTGTCCTTGTTGAGGATCAGCACGAGGGCGTACTCGTTCCAGGCGGTGATGTAGCCGAAGAGCGAGGTCGCCATCAGTCCGGGCGCGAGGAGCGGGAGGACGATCCTGACGAACGACTGGAAGCGGGTGCAGCCGTCGACGAGTGCCGCCTCCTCCAGCTCCTTCGGCACGGCCGCGATGAACCCGCGCAGCGTCCAGATCGTGAACGGCAGGACCATCATCATGTAGAAGAGGGTCAGCGGGAGCAGGCTGTTGAGGGCGTTGCTGTCCCGGACGATCAGGTAGACGGAGATCGTGAGGACCTCCCAGGGCGCCATCTGCGCCATCATGATCATCAGGATGAACGCCTTGCGCCCCTTGAACCGCATGCGCGCGACGGCGAACGAGGACAGCGTCGCGACGATCAGCGAGAGCACCACCGCGCCGATGGTGACGAAGAAGCTGTTGCCGACGAACGTCCAGAAGCCGTCCGCGTGCACGGCCTTGACGAAGTGGGTGAAGGTCCAGTGGGTCGGGAAGAGGACCGGCGTGGACGAGACGATGTCCAGGTCCGGCTTGAACGCCGTCGTCACCATCCAGTACACGGGGAAGATGAAGAAGACGAACAGGACGACGGCGATGATGTTGGGCCAGAGCCGGCCGGCCAGGGAGCGCCTCACAGCTCGTCCTCCTGCTTCAGGATGACACGGAAGTAATAGGACATCAGGGCCATCAGGATGACGATGGTGAGCATCGAGATGGCAGCGCCCGTGCCGAAGTGCTGGTTGCCGAAGCCCTCGACGTAGGCGTAGACGGGCAGCGTCTCGGTGAGCCCCTCGGGGCCGCCCGCGTTGAGCGCGTAGACCTGCGTGAACGCCTTGAAGACCCAGATGACCTCAAGGAACGTCGTCGACAGGAAGAACGGCTTGAGCATCGGGAAGACGACCTGCCAGAAGGTGCGCCAGGCGCTTGCGCCGTCCATCCTGGCCGCCTCGAAGATCTCCGCGGAGACGGTCGTGAGTCCCGCGAAGAGGTTGAGCGCGACGAAGGGGATGGATCCCCAGACCACCATCAGCGTGATCACGGCGAACGTGGACAGCTGGTGGCCGAGCCAGTTGTAGTTGTGCATCGCGTGCCAGCCGACCCCGTCGAGGGCCCAGTTGACGACGCCGTTGCGCGTGTCGAACAGCCACTGGTACACGGTGGTGCCGGCGACCTGCGGCATCGCCCAGGCGAACACCAGGCCGATCGACAGCAGCAGCCGCATCCGCTTGCCGAGCCGTTTGAGCAGCAGCCCGATCAGCGTGCCGGCCACCATGATGAGGACGACGTTGGCGGCGGTGAACGCGACCGAGCGTCCCGCCGTGTGCCAGAAGTCGGAACTCGTCAGCTGGTCGGCGTAGTTGCCGAAGCCGTTCCACTCGGTGGTGTGCTGGATGAGCTGGAACGGTTCGAGTGTCTGGAAGGAGATCAGCAGGTTGCGGACGAGCGGGTAGCCGAGCAGCACCGCCGTGGCCACCAGCGTCGGCAGGAGCAGCAGGTACGGCAGGAACCGCGAGGCGCGTCCTGTGGTCGACGGGCGGGCGGGTCTGCTGGGCTTCGCGCTGCCGGCGACGAGCGCGGCGCCGGCCTGGGGCGGGGTCACCGCCGGATCTGGCCCCCTGGTCTTCGTCCCTCTGTACTGCGCGGCCATGCTTCTCGCTTCCTCGTAACCGTCCGCTGCGATCGGTGAGTCCGCGCGCCGTCCGCCCGCCGGGCCCCGCGGGGAGGCGGGCGGCGCGGCGGGCGGACGGGCGACGGGTCGTGTCCGGGCGTGACGCGCGCGCGTCACGCCCGGACACCCCTCGGGCTCCTACGGTCTGGTGCGCACCAGACCGTTACTTCTGGCTGAGCCGCTTGTCCATCTCGGCGTCGGCCTTCTTGGCCGCCGCCGACGGGGACTGACCCTGCAGCACACCCGTCATGTAGAGGGTGGTGATCGGGTTGGGCGCGTTCTCGACGTTGCCCCACTCGGGGATCAGCGGCGTGGTACCGCCGTTGGCGGCCGCGGCCGCCGAGACGGTGCCGAACGCGTTGCCCGCGAGGTTGGAGTTGAGCGACGCCTTGTTCGGGACGATGCCGCCCTCCTTCGCGAGCGCGCCCTCGAACTTGTCCGACATGGCCATCTTGAGGAAGTTCATCGCGCCCTTGGGGTTCTTGGTCCCCTGCGAGATGGCCAGGTTGGAGCCGCCGAGGAAGACCGCGGCGGTCTTGTCGGCCGTCTTGCCCGGCAGCGCGAAGAAGCCGACCTGGTCCTTCAGCTTCGGGTTCTTGGAGATCGCCCCCGCGGCCTCCCAGCCGAGGCCGATGAACGCGCCGACGTCGCCCTTGGCGAAGACGTCCGACTGCTGCGGCGTCGCCTCGTCCTTGTCCTTGGGCGCCGTGCCGTACGAGTTGAGCTTCTTGTACAGCGCCATGGCCTGCGCGGCCTGCGGCGTGTCCAGGTTGCCCTTGTAGGTGTCGCCGTCCTTCTTGACGAGGTCGGCGCCCGCGTCGAGCAGCATGCCGTCGAACGCGTACCAGTCGCGTCCGGGCAGGTAGAGCGCGTCCTTGGTGCCCTTGGCCTGGATCTTGCCGAGGTCCGTGAAGAGCTCGTCCTGCGTCTTGGGCGTCGACTTGATGCCGGCGTCCGCCCAGATCTTCTTGTTGTAGACGACGACGCGGCTGGCCGCGTACCACGGCACCGCGATCTGCTTGCCGTCGTAGACCGAGGACTTGGCCATGGCCGGCAGCCAGTCGGCGCCGCCGAGCGCGGCCTTGTCCTTGCTGAGGTCCTTCAGACCGCCGGTCGCCGCGTAGTACGGGGTCTGGGTGTTACCGACCTCGATGACGTCCGGCGGGGTCGACTCGGACAGCGCGGTGGTCAGCTTCTGCTGAATACCGTCCCACTGCTGTACCGCGATCTTGACCTTCTTGCCGGGGTACTTCTTCTCGTACGCCGCCGTGATCTGCTTGGTCCAGTTGGGCGGGTTGGAGCCACTCATCAACCACACGGTGATGGTATTGCCCGCGTCCCCCCCGCTCGCCTTGCTACCGCCGCTGCCGCCGGATCCGCCGCACGCGGCGACCCCGATCATCATCCCCGCGACACCGATCGCCCCTATGAGCTTCCGCTTCACGCCACCCTCCTCAGGGATTCCCGCATCCCCCGCCCACTGCGAAGACTGACGACGAGTACTGCTGGGGCCGGGATCTGGTCTTTAATGGTTTAGACCAGTACCCGGAAGGTTGGCCTAGACCTTTAGGGGTGTCAAGGGTGTATAAGAAGGGCTGTCGTGTCCGTTATCGGACCGACACCTGGGGAGGCCGGGTATCGGACCGACACCTGGGGAGGGCGGGCCGAGTCCCGACCACGGGGCCGTGTCCCAGCACCGCGCCGTGCCACCATGTGAGCCGCGACAGACGGAGGAGCCGGTGACGGCAGGAGCACAGGAGCCGGGAAGGCAGGCCATGGCCGACAGGGGGACCGGCACGCGGGGGACGGACGGCGGCACCGTCAACGCCGCCACCGCCGCCACACGGACGGCCCGGGTACCAAAGTACTACCGCTTGAAGCGCCATCTGCTGGACATGACGCGAACGATGCCGCCCGGCACGCCCGTGCCGCCGGAGCGCGCGCTCGCCGCCGAGTTCGACACCTCGCGCACGACCGTCCGCCAGGCGCTGCAGGAGCTGGTCGTCGAGGGCAGGCTCGAACGCATCCAGGGCAAGGGCACGTTCGTCGCGAAGCCGAAGGTCTCGCAGGCCCTGCAGCTCACCTCGTACACCGAGGACATGCGGGCCCAGGGCCTGGAGCCGACGTCCCAGCTGCTCGACATCGGGTACGTCACCGCGGACGACAACCTCGCGGGGCTGCTGGAGATCACGGCCGGCGGCAGGGTGCTGCGCATCGAGCGGCTGCGCCTGGCGAGCGGCGAGCCGATGGCGATCGAGACCACGCACCTGTCCGCGAAGAGGTTCCCCGCGCTACGCAGGTCGCTGGTCAAGTACACCTCGCTGTACACGGCGCTGGCCGAGGTCTACGGCGTCCATCTCGAGCAGGCCGAGGAGACCATCGAGACCTCGCTCGCCACCCCGCGCGAGGCGGGGCTGCTCGGCACGGACGTCGGGCTGCCGATGCTGATGCTGTCGCGCCACTCGGTCGACGCGGCGGGCGAGGCGGTGGAGTGGGTGCGCTCCGTCTACCGCGGCGACCGCTACAAGTTCGTGGCCAGGCTGCAGCGGCCGGGCGACTGACGCGGCGGGCATCCCCGGGCAGTCACGCGCCCCCGCCGTGAAAAAGATCGCCGAACCGCTCGCGGGCGGGCCACTCACTGCTTGTCCTGCGAACCTCTCGCGCCGGGCCGCCCGCAGGACCGTGTCCGTACCGATACGCGGACAAGGGATGACGTGGCGCTTATCCCGCGCTTAGATTGCCTGCGCACAGCAGGTGATCAAGCGGAGGTGACGGAACCCATGCCCGATGTTCCCGAGGGGCCCGAGAGCCCGGGTGGCGGGAAACCGCCGGTCGTCACCCCGCTGCGCGTCGTCATCGGCGTCTGCCTGGCGATCCCGTTCGTCGCGATGTTGTGGGTCGGCTCGTACGCGAAGGTCGACCCGACGTTCATCGGGATCCCGTTCTTCTACTGGTACCAGCTGATGTGGGTGCTGATCACCACGGTGCTGACCGTGGTGGCCTACAAGCTCTGGCAGCACGATCAGCGCTCGCGCGCGGCGGCCCGCGGCGGGCGTGAGGGGGGTGGCGCACGATGAACGGTGGCGTCAACGGCGTCGCGCTCGGCGTCTTCATCTTCTTCTTCCTCGCCGTGACCGTGATGGGCTTCCTCGCGGCGCGCTGGCGCAAGGCGGCCAACGAGCACAGCCTCGACGAGTGGGGGCTCGGCGGCCGGTCGTTCGGCACGTGGGTGACGTGGTTCCTGCTCGGCGGCGACCTGTACACGGCGTACACGTTCGTGGCCGTGCCCGCGGCGATCTACGCGGCGGGCGCCGCCGGCTTCTTCGCCGTCCCGTACACGATCCTGGTCTACCCGCTGATCTTCACGTTCCTGCCGCGCCTGTGGTCGGTGTCGCACCGGCACGGCTACGTCACGCCGTCGGACTTCGTGCGCGGCCGGTTCGGTTCGCGGGGCCTTTCGCTGGCGGTCGCCGTCACCGGCATCCTCGCGACGATGCCGTACATCGCGCTCCAGCTCGTCGGCATCCAGGCCGTGCTCGACGTGATGGGCATCGGCGGCGGCGACAACACCAACTGGTTCGTCAAGGACCTGCCGCTGTTCATCGCGTTCGTCGTGCTCGCCGCGTACACGTACGTGTCCGGGCTGCGCGCGCCCGCGCTGATCGCGTTCGTCAAGGACGGCCTGATCTACATCGTCATCATCGTGGCGGTCATCTACATCCCGCTCAGGCTCGGCGGCTTCGACGACATCTTCTCGAAGGCCGCGCACGCGTTCTCCCAGGTCAATCCGGCGACGCACAAGCCGAAGGGTGCGCTCGTGCCGGGGTCGACCGGGCAGTGGGGGTACGCGACGCTGGCGCTCGGCTCCGCGCTCGCGCTGTTCATGTACCCGCACTCGATCACGGCGACGCTCTCCAGCCGCAGCCGTGAGGTGATCCGCCGCAACACGACGATCCTGCCGCTGTACTCGCTGATGCTCGGCCTGCTGGCCATCCTCGGCTTCATGGCCATCGCGGCCGGCGTGAAGGTGTCGAACGGGCAGCTCGCGATCCCGCAGCTGTTCGAGAACATGTTCCCGAGCTGGTTCGCGGGCGTGGCGTTCGCGGCGATCGGCATCGGCGCGCTGGTGCCCGCGGCGATCATGTCGATCGCGGCGGCCAACCTGTTCACGCGCAACATCTACAAGGAGTTCTTCAAGCCCGACGCGACGCCCAAGCAGGAGAGCCAGGTCGCCAAGCTGGTGTCGCTGCTGGTGAAGGTCGGGGCCCTGATCTTCGTCCTCGGCATGGACAAGACCGTGGCGATCAACTTCCAGCTGCTCGGCGGCATCTGGATCCTCCAGACGATGCCGGCGATCGTCAGCGGCCTGTTCACCCGGTGGTTCCACCGCTGGGCGCTGCTGATCGGCTGGGCCGCGGGCATGGTCTACGGGACGCTCGCCGCGTACGGCGTCGCGAGCCCGACGCAGAAGCACTTCGGCGGCTCGTCGGCCGAGATCCCCGGCATCGGCCAGATCGGCTACATCGGCATGACGGCGTTCGTGCTGAACGTGATCGTCGCGGTCGTCCTGACGTTCGTCTTCCGGGCGTTCAAGGCGCCGGAGGGCGTGGACGAGACGACGGCGTCCGACTACACGGCGGACGCGGGCGACAAGGACGTCGAGGTGGAGCTCCCGCCGGCGCCGGTCAACTGACGCGCGCGAGTCACGCGGCACGCCGCGGGCCGCCTGCCCCTTCCCGGAGGGGCCGGCGGCCCGCTGCCGTACCCGCCTGTCGTACCCGTCGCGCACACTGTGGGGCGCGCCCGCGCGCGGCTGGCTCGACGGCCGGCATGCGGAACGGGTCGGCGAGGCGCTCGTCCGCGCGTGCCTGACGCCGGCGCGCGAGGAGGGCCACGGGGGCGTCGCGCTCTCCACGCAGGGGACGATGGCCGCGGCGCACCGGCTGTACGAGCGCCTCGGCTTCCGCAGGGCCCGTCGCGCGACTGGTCGCCGGTGCCGGGCGTGGACCTGCTGGTCTACGCGCTGGCGTTCTGAGACCCGTCCGGCCCGAGCCGCGTCTCGGCGAGATCAAGCCACCGGTCGACGTCGCCGGGCGCGAAGTGCCGGATGGCCCAGTCCGTCATGCGCAGGCTCATGTGCGCCCACAGAGGCCTGAGGACGTCGGGCTCCATCTCGTCGAGCAGGGCGTCGAGCCGCTCGACGACACCGGGCTCCGTGTCGTGCTCTTCGAGGCCGAACCGCAGGGTGACGAGGTCGAGGCGCCGGTCACCGCGGCGAGCATGTTGCCGGGGTGGAAGTCGAAGTGCACGGCGTCCCAGCGGGGTTCCGGATCGGGCGTGACGGCGCGGATCCGGCGCTCCAGCGCGGCGCCGCGCGGCCCGTGGCTCCGCAGGGGCCCGTGCAGGCAGAAGCCGGGACCGTCGCCTCGGAGGTGGAGACGAACGGGTTCGACGTCGCCGCGGCCCGCGAGGCGGCCCGCCATGGCCCCGCTCAGGGCGAGGGCCCGGTCGAGGGCCGCGTGGCCGAACGTCCCCACGGGGCCACCGGGCAGCAGTTCCTGCACGAGCACGACATCGGGCCCGACCTGCGCGCTCAACTCCACGGCAGGGCAGGGGAACCCGTCGGCCCGCAGCGCGTCGACGACGGCGATCGGCCCGGCACGCATCGCGGCGAGCGCGGTGCCTGGCCGCCACGTCAGCACGGACCTGCGGCCGTCCTCCCACCGCACGTACGCGGCGCCGACCTGCCCGCCACGGCAGGGCCCCTCCACGACGAGCCGCACGCCGGTGGCGCGCAGCAGCCGGTCGACGGCGAGCGAGGCATCGAGGCGCCGCACGCGCGGCGCGGCGTCCGGGGACGTCAGCGCACCCACTCCTTCAGCGGCTCGGTGTCGAGCGTGATGCCCACGGGGTCGGGCAGCGTCACGTCCTTACCGAACGGCACGATCCGCACGGACTCGTAGCGGGTACCGTCCGGCTCGCTGTGAACCAGCACCTCGTGGGTGTCCCGGTCAACGAGGAGGTACACGGGGATGCCGGTCTCGGCGTAGGCACGTGGCTTCTCGACGCGGTCGCGAGCATCGGTGTCCCGGTCGTACGACGTGACCTCCACGGCCATCAGGACGTCGCCGGGCCCCGCCCACTCCCCTTGGCCCACGAAGGCGTCCATGGGGGCCAGGCACCCGTCGGGGCGGACGCGACCCTTGCGGTACTCCTGAACCTTGAGGCCTTGGTCCGGATGGAGCCAGAGATCCGGGTCGTGCTGCATGCAGATGCGCGTGAGCCACTGAATGATGCGTCCGTGATCGCCGTCCGGCACGACCTTGCTCCGTACTTGTCCGTCGATGAGTTCCAGCCGGATGTCTCGCGTCTCGCGGGCCAGCAGCGCAGTGGCCGTGTCGAAGGTGTCGGTGAAGGTGCGGGGCTCGCTGTGGATGGCCGTCATTCGGACCACCTCCTCGTCCTTGGAACGATATCCCAGCGGGCCGACAACCGAGGTGAAAAACGCCAGCAGACACAACATCTAGTGGCAGTTGCGCGAACCGCCCCCAGATGTATGCTCATGCCGCTGCCGCCGCAGGGGAATCCGGTGCGAGTCCGGAACTCTCCCGCAACGGTGTCGCGGCGCGCTCCGGTGTGCCCGCACAGTCCGAGTACCTGACGGCAGCCGGCCCCGGCGGCGTGCCGGGGGTACCAGGACGTCCGGGTCCCGTGGATCGGGCCGGTGGACGCGGCGCCGTGCCCTCCCCGGGCGCGGGCCCTCGTCGCCGTGCCCGCTCGCGGGCCCCGCCGAGCGAGGGAGAGCTCCCAGCGTGACCATCGCACCCGCGGAAGCGGAAGACGTATCGGCCGGACAGGCCGAGCCCGCCGGACCGCCCGCCGAGGCCGCCGCCGAGTTGTCGCGAACCCTCGCGGCCCTCACCGCCGACCTGCCCGACGCCGACCCGCGACGGGTGGCCGCTGCCGCCCTGCGCGGGGCGAGCGCCCGCGCCGCC
>NZ_JAGIQL010000020.1 GCF_017813245.1 Streptomyces montanisoli | reverse complement strand
GCGCTCAGTTCCGTGCCCAGCAGCGCGCCGACGGCGTCCGCGCGCCCCGACACCCGCATCCGGCGCGACCCCTCGTGCACCTCCTCGACCGCCAGCCCGGCCGCCTCGACGACGCGCCGCACCCGCGACACGTCCCGCGGGTCGGCCCCGAAGCGCGCAGCGAGCGCCTCGCGCGTCACCGTGCCCGTCCCCTCGACCAGTTCGCGCGGGAGGGCGGCCCTGCGACGCAGGACGACGACGAAATCGACGCGCTCGTCCGCGGCGAGAGGCCCCAGGCGCTCCGTCCACGGGACGTCGTCGCGGAAGCTGCCGGGCAGCGGCAAGGAGGTCATGCGGTCAGGTTAGGGCGACGCGGACCACGGTGTGACGGCGGTGTGACGCGGGCAGGGTCACCCTGAGGACCGACTGGGGGCGGACTGGGGACGGAACGGGGACGGAACGGTTTTCTTTGCCTTCCCATTACCCTTGACGTGAGGCCGCGCACGGCGGTCACGAAGGAGTGCGATGAGGAGCAGCAACCCCGTCTTGTCACGCCGGGGCTTCACCAGCGGCGCCGGTGGCGGCGTCGGCGGCGGTGGGTACGCGGGCTTCAACACGGCGCCCGCGGGCCCGGCCATGGGCGGCAATCCGTACGCGACGAACCCCTACGCGGCCGACACGTACGCGAGGCAGGCGGCGGCGGGCCGGCCGGGCGCCATGACGATGGACGACGTCGTCTCCCGCACGGCGATCACGCTCGGCACGGTCGTCGTCACGGCCGTCCTGGCCTGGCTGGCGCTGCCGGTGGACGAGGCGAACCTCGGCAAGTCCTACGGCATCGCCTTCGGCGCGGCGATCGTCGCGCTGGTGCTCGGCCTGATCCAGTCGTTCAAGCGCAGGCCCGCGCCCGCGCTGATCGTCGCGTACGCCGCGTTCGAGGGGTTCTTCCTCGGCGTGCTGTCGAACGTGGTCAGCACGTACATCGCCCCGGGTGTCGTCGTCGAGGCGGTGCTCGGCACCATGGCCGTCTTCGCCGGCACGCTCCTCGCCTACCGAATGCGGTGGATCCGCGTCACGCGCCGCTTCACCCGGTTCGTGACGGCCGCGGCGATGGGCTTCCTCATCCTGATGTTCGTCAACCTGCTGTTCTCGCTCTTCACCCACGGTGACGGGCTCGGCTTCCGCAGCGGCGGCCTCGGCATCGCCTTCGGCATCATCGGCATCGTGCTCGGCGCCTGCTTCCTCGCGCTCGACTTCAAGCAGGTCGAGGACGGCGTCGCCCACGGCGCGCCGCGCGAGGAGTCATGGCTGGCGGCCTTCGGGCTCACGATGACGCTGGTGTGGATCTACTTGGAGGTACTGCGGGTCCTGTCGATCCTGCAGAGCGACAACTGACGCCGGGAGGGGCCGCGGGCACACACTGCCCACGGCCCTTCCGTCGGTCAGTCGATGGGGTCTGTCAGGTCAGGTCAGAGCAGGCGGCGCGCCGCCCGCCTCAGCTCGTACTCGTGGACGATCGCCTTGGCGTGTCCGTACGACAGGTCGTGCTCGCCCCGCAGCCAGCTGACCTTCTCCTCGAACCGGACGAGGGCGGGGCCGTCATCGAGCGCACGCAGCCATTCCGACACTTCGCGGCCGGTGCACTGCGGGATGTGGGAGAGCATGTTGCGATGGGTCTCTTCGGAGAAGACAAGGGACATCGGCGCCTCCGGACGCTTCGCGCGTACTGGTGCAGCGGCGGCTGCCGCTCAAGCACCCGTTAACCACACCGTGCCTGAGCGTTCGCCCGTTGGCAACAGCCCGGGGCGGTCCGCGGCGTCCCCGGCCCGGGAGGCGCGCCGGGCGCGTAGGGTCGGCGTGTGCTGGATACGACCCCGCTGACGTCGACCGTGGACCGGTTCACCGACCGGCTGCGCGCCGCCCCGCAGAGCAGGCTCGGACGCGGCGCGGCCACCGCCGCCCTCGCGCTGGCCAGGGAGCTCTCCGTCCGCGCGCAGCGCATCGAGGCACCGGAAGCGGAGCCGCGAGTGATGCCGGACGCGGGCATGTTCGTCGTCGCCGACCAGCTGGCGGTGGCCGCGTCGGACCTCGCCGAGGCGCTGCGGGCGGCCCCGTCGCAGCAGGAGCTGGACGAGGCCGTCAGGTCGGTCGTAAGGACCGTCGCAGCCGCGAAGCTGTAGCGGTGACCGCGATGACCGCGATCGCCGTGGCCTCCGGGCGCCGCCGTTCCGCCTTCCGCTGAGCGGAAACCGCCCTGGCCCACGCCCCCGGGGAAGAGCACGCTGAGCCCACCGCTGCGGCGGTGCCCTCCGCTCCGCACGCTCCTTCCCCAGGAGGCACAGATGACGACGACGCCTTTCGTCCGCGACCAGTGGTACGTGGCGGCCTACGGCTACGAGGTCGGCCGCGAGCTGTTCTCGCGCACGGTCTGCGGCGAGCCGGTGCTGCTGTGGCGCACCGAGGCCGGCGAGGTGACGGGGATGTCGGACCGCTGCGTGCACCGGCGCTTCCCGCTCTCCCAGAAGCCCAGCCACCTCGTTGGCGACCAGGTGGTCTGCGGGTACCACGGCTTCACGTACGGGGCGGACGGCGCCTGCGTCAACGTCCCGGGGCAGCGGCGCATACCGCGCACCGCGCGGCTCACCTCGTACCCCGTCGTCGAGCAGGACTCGTTCGTGTGGGTGTGGATCGGCGACCGCGAGCTCGCAGACGAGAAGCTGATCCCCCGCGCGCCCTGGCTGGATCAGCCGGGATACACGACGGTCTCCGGTATGGAGCCGCTCGCCGCGCGCCACGGGCTCCTCGTCGACAACCTCCTAGACCTCTCGCACGAGACGTACCTGCACGGCGGCTACATCGGCACGCCCGAGGTCGCCGAGACGCCGATCACCACCGAGGTCGACGAGCAGGCGGGGATCGTGCGCGTCAGCCGGCACATGGAGGACGCCGTGTGCCCGCCGTTCTACGCCGAGTCCACCGGCATCACCGGACGCATCACGCGCTGGCAGGACATCGAGTACCACGCCCCTTGCCTCTACCTGCTGCACAGCCGCATCGCCCCGGTCGGCACGCCGCCACCGGACGCGGACGGCGGCGACCCGGACGCCTTCCACGTCGAGGTCGTCTACGCGATCACCCCTGAGACGGAGAACAGCACGCACGACTTCTGGGCCGTGGCGCGCGATTTCGCCCTCGGCGACGAGAAGGTCAGCGGCTTCCTGCACGACAACAACCGCACCGTCGTCCTCCAGGACGTCGTCGCCCTCGACGTTCTGGAGAAGGCCGTCGCCGCCGAGCGCGACGGCTACCAGGAGCTGAGCATCAACATCGACACCGGCGGCCTCGCCGCCCGCCGCATCCTCAAGCGGCTCGCCGAGGAGGCCGCACGATGAGCGCGGCCGGCGCGCCCGGCGCGGTCGGCGTGCCCGGTGGGCCCGCACCCGTCGACGACGGTGTCTACCGCATCCACTGGGTGCCGGGCACCGACCGGCTGCTCGCGGTCTGCTTCTGCGGTGAGAAGCGGGAGTTCGAGGACCCGGTGGAGCTGTGGGACTGGCTGCTCGCACACCCGGAGCACGGCGCGTGAGCGCGGGAGCGAACGTGACGGCGGACGCGACGGCGGACGCGGACGCAGTCGACATCTCTCCCGAGCCCGGGCCGCCGCTGACCCGGACCCTCGCGCGCAGGGAGACGCTCGCCGACGGCGTCGTCCGGCTGACACTCACCCGGGCCGACGGACTGCCGGTGCCCGCATGGACCCCCGGCGCCCACATCGACCTGCTGCTCGGACCCGGGCTCGAACGGCAGTACTCCCTGTGCGGGGACCCCGGCGACACGTCCGCCCTGCAAGTGGCGATCCTGCGCGAGACCGCGGGCCGCGGCGGCTCGCAGTACGTGCACGACAAGCTCACCGAGGGCGCCACGGTACGGGCACGCGGGCCCCGCAACCACTTCGCCCTGGTCCCCGCCGAGCGCTACCTCTTCATCGCGGGAGGCATCGGCATCACACCGCTCCTGCCGATGATCGCCGAGGCCGACCGGCGCGACGCAGGCTGGCACCTCGTCTACGGCGGCCGCACCCGGGCGTCCATGGCGTTCGCCGGCGAACTGCGGGCGAGGTGGCACGAGCGCGTCGAGATCTGCCCGCAGGACGAGACCGGACTGCTCGACCTGGACGGCCTGCTGGGCGTCGCGCGCGACGGCACCGCGGTCTACTGCTGCGGCCCCGAGCCCCTGCTGGCCGCGGTCGAGGAGCGCTGCGCGTCCTGGCCGCCGACGGCCCTGCACACGGAGAGGTTCGCGCCAACGGCCGGCAGCGACGCGGGGTCCGCGGAGTCGTTCGAGGTGGAACTCGCCCAGTCGGGAATGACGTTGACCGTGCCGCCGGACCGCTCCGTGCTCGAAGCGGTGGAGGACGCGGGGGTGCCCGTCCTGTCCTCCTGCCGGGAAGGCACGTGCGGCACCTGCGAGACAGGGGTGCTCGCAGGCGTGCCCGACCACAGGGACTCGCTGCTGACGGCCGACGAACGGGCCGTGGGGGACGTGATGTTCATCTGCGTGTCCCGGTGCCGTTCGGGAAGGCTGGTGCTCGACCTCTGACCGGCCCGCCCTCACCGCCCAGGACGCGCGAGATGGAGCGCGCCGCCACCTGGACCAGCGGGACGAGCGCGTACGGCTGGACGCTGCCGAGGCGGACCACGACGGAGACCGCCGCGACGACCTCGCCGCTAGGCCCGTACACGGGCGCGGCGACGGACACGCTGTCCAGGGTGACCTGGCCTTCGCAGATCGCGACCCCCGCGTGGCGCACCTCGGCCAGCGCCTGCCTGAGCCTGTCAGGGTCGCAGAGCGTCTCCTCGGTGCAGCGGACCAGCGGCTGCGCCAGCGCCTGCTCCTGGACCTCCGGGGGCGCGTAGGCGAGCAGGACGCGCCCGACGCCCGTCGGCGCCGGCGCGAAGCGGCCGCCGACGCGGGTGAGCACCGGCACGGCGCCGCGCCCGGCCAGGCGCTCCACGTACACCACCTCAAGGCCCTCGCGCACGGCCAACTGGACGTTCTCACGGGTGACATGGGCGAGGTCGGAGAGCGAGGGGAGGGCCGGCTCGCGCAGCCCGAGCCCGCGAGGGGCGAGCGAGGCGATCTCCCAGAGCCGCAGCCCTATCCGGTACCCGCCCCCGCTCTCGCGCTCCAGCGCGCCCCACTCGGTCAGCTCGGCAACCAACCGGTGGGCCGTGGTGAGCGGCAGGCCGGTGTGGCGGGAGATGTCCGTCAGCCTCAGCACGGGCGTGTCCGCCGAGAACGCCTCGAGAACCCGCAGCGCCCTGCTGGTCACCGACCCCGTGCCGTCCATGCCTGTCATACGGCTCTCCCTCGGCCGGCCCGTCGCCTGACGAAAAGCTAGGCAGGCGCCCCGTCTTCGTCAACGGAGAGGCACATGCGCCGGCGCATCCGGTGCGCAGCCGGAAACAGCGAGGCGGGCCTCCATGGGGGCCCGCCTGTGTTTCGGGGTGCCGGCGCGCTCGGACGCTTCGCGTCCGGCTGGAGCGCTCCGCGCCTAGAGCGACGCGATGACGCGGTCCGCGAGGATGTAGACGTGGTCATCGGCGGCCGCGCCGTCGACGCCGTCCTCGCCCGTGCCGCAGGAGAACGTCAGGCTGTACGCGCCCGCGACGCCCGACCCGCCGAGCAGGAACGGCGCCGCACCCTCGCGCAGGGCGCGCGCGAGGCGCTCCGCCGTCTCCCGGTGCCCGGGCGTCATGCAGAGGGTGGTGCCGTCGGTGAACATGTAGACGTCCAGCGTGCCCAGCGGTCCCGGACGCACGTCCGACAGCGCGGTACGCGACTCGGCCAGCTTCCCCAGCCGGGCGACCGTGCGCTCATGGTCCGTGACGACGGGTGTGCGGCTCGGCACGAAGTCCGGGTGGGACGGGTGCCTGCGGCGGGCCGCGGCCAGCTCGGGCGAGTCCGCCGGGTACTCGTCCGTGGATTCCGAGGATCCCGTGGTGCCGTCGCCGTCCAGGTCACCCAGGGCATCCAAGCCGTTGAGGCCGTTCAGGCCGTCCGCGCCGATCGCGGCGTCCTGGCCGGCCTCCGGGTTCGTGGACGGCAGGGGGCCGGTGAAGTCGTCGAACGCGTCGGCGACGTGGTCGAAGGCGACCTGGTCGTAGGCGACGGGCTCGTAGGGCTCGGGCGCTGCGCCGTTCACGGCACCGGCGCCGCCCGGAAGGCCGGACAGGCCGGAGAGCCCGGGAAGGCCGGAGAGGCCGGGCAGGTCGTGGTCGAGGGCCTCAAGGCCGGAGAAGTCGGCCTGGCGCGGCATGTAGAAGGCCACGTCCTCGATGGACGGGTCCATGCCCGCGCCGTTCAGGCTCCCGAACACCGTAGGGGCGTCGGCCGCGTCGCGGGCGTCCTGGGCCGCCCAGAAGGCACGGGCCTCCGCGAGCTCACGCTCGCGTTCGTCGGCGAGGGCCTCGGCCACCGCCGTGCGTATCGCCTCCGCGGCGTCGGGCGTGACGGCCGCGTTCGCGCTGTTCCTGGCCTGTGGCACGGAGGCGCCGAGCCCGCAGCCGTTGACCTCGGCCAGGTCGCCGCGCAGCGCGGTGACCTGCTTCCGCAGACCGTGGGCCGCGTGCAGTGCGGCCGCACCCACGGCGGTGGCGGTGGCCGTGGTCAGCAGCAGGGCAAGAGACATGGCGCTCACTCACTACTCCCAAACTCATCGGATTCCCCCGGTCTTCCTATCTCAGCTTGTCGTGCGGGCGTGGCGGCCGTCAGTGCATTACGTCACGAAATGGGCGGGTCTTTGGACCCACCAGTAGCCACGGCGAACGCTCTGACCAGGGAAAAAGAAGCGATCCTTGGACTTGGTCACAATCCGGGGGACGTTTCCGTCACGGCCGGGTGCACGCCGATCCGAACATCAGGGAAACGTTGTCTCACGATCGCGGGTAGTCGATACTACGAACACGCGAAATGAACACGGGGAGGATGGCGGTGGGTATCCCGGCCTTCGAGGCCCGCACGCGGCGACCGGCGGCTTCACAGTCGCGACGCCCCGCCACCAGGCCGGGGAGCCTGTCGGGGGTGCCACACGCGGGCGGCGTCGGGCCCGCGATGGGGACGATCCAGGCACTCGCCGGCAACCGTGCCGCGTCCGCCGTCGTCCAGCGCCTCGAAGAGGACGGCAAGGCGGCGGCGGGCAAGGCGAAGAAGTCCCGCAGCGGGCTGAACATCCGCGAGAAGATCGCCGACGCGCTGGAGCGGGCCAACAAGCAGTTCGACCGCCTCGACACCTTCGTTCTCCGCGGCATGAACCCGATCGACGCGGGGCTGGCCACGCAGGCCGCCAAGACCTCCGACGCGCCGCTCGGCGATAACGTGCACGAGGCCTCCGGCGGGGCCGCGGGGGAGATGGCCGCCACGGACGGCCTCACCGCGGTCAACGGCGTCCTGGACGCGCGCAAGGCGTACAAGGAGTCCAAGGAGAACCCGTCGGGGCCGGCATCCCACGCCGCGCGCAAGAAGTACCCCTCCAAAGCGCTCGACGCCATCCAGTCCATGACGACGTTCGTCTCCGACAACCTGTCCGTCGCGAAGAACCTCCTGCACTCGGACGCCGTCGCGGCGGCCACCACCGCGGAGGCCGGCGGCGGGGTGCTCAGCACCGTGGCGGGCGCCAAGAGCGTCCGCGCCACGCGGCGGGCCGGGGTGACGACACGCAAGTACCGCGCCATCAAGAAGGTCGACGTGGGAACGCCGGTCGGCGACGAGGAACTCGCCGAGCTCCGCGAGGCGGAGCTGGCGGGCCACCGGGCACTCGGCGAGGCCTACCTCGTGCTGGAACGCTCGTACGACGAGGGGGAGGGGACCTTCGCGCAGCGGCTCGACACCGCCCTCGACCAGGTCGGCGACGCCCTCAAGGGGATCGACAAGGCCGCGGGCGGCCTCAAGCTCGCGGAGGACACCAACGCGCTCAACACCAGCAAGAACTACGTCCTGGGCAAGCAGCGCAACAAGGTGCTCAAGCTGGGGGTCGGCGCGCTGGGCGACGGCGTGAGGTCGGCAGCCGCCGGCGTGACGATCGCCGCGGCCGCCACGGGAACGCTGGCGAGCAACCCGGTCGGCTGGGCACTCGCCGCGACGGCGGCGGGACTGCTGCTCTCGGTCACCGCGTACAAGACCGGACGCGCCGGCATGAAGCGCTACGAGGGTGCCCGCCACCCCGAGCGCTGGGCCCCCTCGGTGGAGGAGGGCGGCGAGGCACCCGCCGAGCCCGCCTCGCAGCAGGAGGCCCTCAAGGAGGCGCTGAAGTTCTGGAAGAAGGCCAAGCACGGTGAGCGCCAGGCCATGGCGCGCACCCTCTACGGCCTCGCCGCCGGCCCCGACGTCCCGGCCGGCAAGGGCACCTCGCCGAAGCTGCGCGCCTCCGCCAGGGAACTGCTGGTCGTCCTGAAGGCCGGGCCGCAGAAGATGCGGATGGCGACGGACGAGTGGGAGAAGTCCCTGAACGATCCGGAGCAGACCGAGAAGTGGCTGAAGGAGATCGAGAACCAGCTCTCGTCGGGCTGAGGGACCGCCGAGGCGGCCCCCGGCCGGACGAGGGCCGGCTCACCTCACCTCAGCTCAGCCGTGCGTGTTGTCGGTCGCGCTGAGTTTCGCCTCCGCTGCGGGCAGGTGCCCGTCCTCGTTCCTCGGACGAACCCCTACCCTTCGCTGCGGCTCAGCTCAGCCGCTCCAGCACCATGGCCATGCCCTGGCCGCCGCCCACGCACATCGTCTCCAGGCCGAACTGCTTGTCGTGGAACTGCAGGCTGTTGATCAGCGTGCCCGTGATGCGCGCCCCCGTCATGCCGAACGGGTGGCCAACGGCGATCGCGCCGCCGTTCACGTTCAGCTTCTCCAGCGGGATGCCCAGGTCGCGGTAGGACGGGATGACCTGCGCGGCGAACGCCTCGTTGATCTCGACGAGGTCGATGTCCGCCATCGTCATCCCGGCCCGCTTCAGCGCCTGCTTGGACGCCTCCACCGGGCCGTAGCCCATGATCTCGGGGGAGAGCGCCGTCACGCCCGTGGAGACGATGCGGGCGAGCGGCGTCAGGCCGAGCTCGCGCGCCTTCGTGTCCGACATGATCACGAGCGCGGCCGCGCCGTCGTTGAGCGGGCAGCAGTTGCCCGCGGTGACGCGTCCGTCCGGGCGGAAGACCGGCTTGAGGCCCGCGACGCCCTCCATCGTGACGCCGGCGCGCGGGCCGTCGTCCTTGGCGACGACCGTCCCGTCCGGCAGCGTGACCGGGGTGATCTCCCGCTCCCAGAAGCCGTTCTTGATGGCCTCCTCCGCGAGGTTCTGCGAGCGCACGCCGAACTCGTCCATCTCCTCGCGCGTGATGCCCTTCAGCCGCGCCAGGTTCTCCGCGGTCTGCCCCATGGCGATGTAGGGGTCGGGGAAGAGCCCGTCCTGCCGGGGGTCGTGCCAGTCCGCGCCGGTGGACTGCGCGACCTCCGCCGTGCGGGCCTCCGCGCTCGCGAAGAGGGGGTTGTGCGTGTCGGGCTGGCCGTCGCTCGTGCCCTTCACGGAGCGGGAGACCATCTCGACGCCCGCCGAGATGAAGACGTCGCCCTCGCCCGCCTTGATGGCGTGCAGCGCCATCCGCGAGGTCTGCAGCGAGGACGAGCAGTACCGCGTGATCGTGCAGCCGGGCAGGTGGTCCATGCCCATCTGCACGGCCACGATGCGGGCCAGGTTGTGTCCCTGCTCGCCGCCGGGGAGACCGCAGCCGAGCATCAGGTCCTCGACGTCCTTGGGGTCGAGCGCCGGCACCTTGTCGAGTGCGGTCTTGATGATGGTGGCGGTCAGGTCGTCCGGCCGCAGCTCCTTGAGTGAACCCTTGAAGGCCCGCCCGATGGGGGAGCGGGCGGCTGAGACGATCACGGCTTCTGGCATCGAGACGCTCCTGGGGGCGGGGTGGGTCGGCGGCTCTTCTCGTCCGCCCATTCTAAGCGGTTGCTCAGGCGATTGCGATGGTAGTTCCCCGCCGTGCCCGGTCCCGAAACCGCGGCGCGGGCGAGGACGGGGTGAGATGGGCCACCCCCGGCTGCCCCAGAGCCACCCCGCCCCGGCCGGCCGGGCCGCCGGGGCGGGTCCTCGGCCACTGCGGCCGCCCCCCGGCACCCGGACGCGGCGCCCGGGTGCCGGGTGACCTGGCCGCCTTGACGGCGGGCCGGTGAAGCGGGCCGGGCGACCGGGGCGGCGCGGGGGACGATGCCGGCCGGCGCGGCACGTACGGCCCGGTCGGATGCCCGGGCCGTCAGGAGTCCTGGCGCGCCTCGCTCGGGGCCGGTTCCTGGGCCGGGAGGTGGCGCCTGCGGCGGTGCTTGAGCAGCGCCCACGGCGCACGCGCGCCCGTGACCTCCGTGCCGCCGCGGGATGCCGCCTCCGACGCCGCCTTGGCGACCGGCAGCATGTTCTCGTCGCGCAGCACGTCGAGCCTGTCCGTCTCCGGCCACAGGTCGAGCGCCGCGCAGACCGTGGGCAGCACGGCCATCGCCGCCGTCGCGTACCCGTCCACGGACGGGTGATAGTGGTCGGGCCCGAACATCTCGCTCGGGTGCGCCTCGAACTCGGGGCCGAGCAGGTCGCCCAGCGATACCGTGCGGCCGCCCTGCTCGACCGTGACGATCGTCTGCGCCGCCGCGAGCTGGCGGCTCGTGCGGCGCGCGAGCCAGCGCAGCGGCTGGTACACGGGCTCGACCGTGCCGAGATCAGGGCACGTGGCGACCACCACCTCCGCCCCCGCCGTCCGCAGCCGCCGCACCGCCGCCGACAGGTAGCGCACCGACTGCGTCGGCTGCATGCGGTGCGTGACGTCGTTGGCGCCGATCATGACCACGCAGACGTCCGGCAGCCGCGACGGGTCCGACAGCATCAGCGTCACCTGCCGGTCCAGGTCGTTGGAGCGCGCGCCGGGCAGCGCCACGTTCACCAGGTCGACCGGCCGTTCCGCCACCGCCGCGAGCCCCGAGGCGAGCAGCGCCCCCGGCGTCTGCCCGACCCGCCGCACCCCCTGCCCCGCCGCCAGCGAATCCCCGATCACGCCGATCCGCAGCGACCGCGCCTCGCCGAAGGCGAGCCCGTACCAGCCGTTGCCGTTCGCCGGGATCGGCGCGTCCGGGGTCCCCACACGGCGCTTGGCGAGCTGGACCTCCGCCAGCATCACCCCCATGCCGGCCGCCCCCAGCAGGCCGATGCTTCCGCCTCCGAAAGCCGCGCCCGCCGCGATCCGCCGTGCCACCCTCGCTCTCGACACTGTCCGAGCCACCTCCTCCTGCACACACGCACGTACACCGCATATCTGCCCGCCGCGCGGCCCCCCACCAACGACATCAACGGTCGAAATCCGACCGGTATGCCTGAACGGGGCCGCCGTGGTGCCTAGGCTGCCGTGTCCAAGGCCCGTACGCCCGTACGCAGGCCGTGTCTAGGCTGTCGGGGACCATCTCGGAGATCCCGATGGCAGCCCCGGACAAACCGGAGACAAACGGTGCAATTCCACGATTCGATGATCAGCCTCGTCGGCAACACCCCGCTGCTGAGGCTGCGCAGCGTGACCTCGGGCATCCAGGCGACGGTCCTGGCCAAGGTCGAGTACTTCAACCCCGGCGGTTCGGTGAAGGACCGCATCGCCCTCCGCATGATCGAGGCGGCCGAGCGCAGCGGCGAGCTGCGCCCCGGCGGCACGATCGTGGAGCCGACGAGCGGCAACACCGGCGTCGGCCTCGCCATCGTGGCCCAGCAGAAGGGCTACAAGTGCGTCTTCGTCTGCCCGGACAAGGTCTCCACGGACAAGATCAACGTCCTGCGCGCGTACGGTGCCGAGGTCGTCGTCTGCCCTACGGCCGTCGACCCCGACCACCCCGACTCGTACTACAACGTCTCCGACCGGCTGGTGCGTGAGACGCCCGACGCCTGGAAGCCCGACCAGTACAGCAACCCGAACAATCCGCGCTCGCACTACGAGACGACCGGGCCCGAGCTGTGGGAGCAGACGGACGGCCGCATCACGCACTTCGTGGCGGGCATCGGCACCGGCGGCACCATCTCGGGGACGGGCCGCTTCCTCAAGGAGATCAGCGCCGACCGCGCGAGCGGTCCCGTGCGGATCGTGGGCGCCGACCCGGAGGGGTCCGTCTACTCGGGCGGCTCGGGGCGCCCGTACCTGGTGGAGGGCGTCGGCGAGGACTTCTGGCCGACGGCCTACGACCGCACGGTGACGGACGACATCATCGGCGTCTCCGACAAGGACTCCTTCCAGATGACGCGCCGCCTCGCCAAGGAGGAGGGCCTGCTCGTCGGCGGTTCCTGCGGCATGGCGGTCGTCGCGGCGCTGAAGGCGGCGGAGGGGCTCGGACCCGACGACGTGGTGGTCGTGCTGCTGCCGGACAGCGGACGCGGATACCTCAGCAAGATCTTCAACGACGAGTGGATGAACGACTACGGCTTCCTCGAGCACGGCGGCGGCGCCACGGTCGGCGACGTCCTCAGGCACAAGGAGGGCGCGATCCCGACGCTGCTGCACATGCACCCGGGCGAGACGGTCGGCGAGGCCATCGAGGTGCTGCGGGAGTACGGGGTGTCGCAGATGCCCCTCGTGAAGCCGGGCGCCGGGCACCCGGACGTGATGGCCGCCGAGGTCGTCGGCTCGGTGGTGGAGCGCGAGCTGCTCGACGCGCTGTTCGCGAAGCGCGCCACGCTGACCGACGCGCTGGAGTCGCACATGTCGCCGCCGCTGCCGCAGGTCGGCTCGGGCGAGCCGGTGGCCGACCTCATGGCGGCGCTGAGCGGCACGGGACGTGACGGCGCTGACGCCGCGATCGTCCTCGTCGAGGGCAAGCCCGTGGGCGTGGTGAGCAGGCAGGACCTGCTGGCGTACCTGTCGGCGGGGACCGCCGCGAGCGCGGGCGCGGCAGCGAGTGCCACCGCGGGTGCGGCCGCGGGCCCCGGGGCCGTGACTCCGGTCGCGTAGGGCGTGACCGCCGCCCCCCGTACGGGGTGCGGCGGTTCGCGCGCACTGCCCGCCCCTGGTGGGGGCGGGCAGCGGCCCGCCCGTCCCGCCCGCCGTGCGGCCGGCGTCACGGCTTGTCGGGTCGGTAGACCTCGCCCGGCTTCGGCTTCGCCGGCCAGAGCAGCTGGGAGACAGTGACGACGGTGTAGCCGCGGCGGTCGAGCTCGGCCAGGATCCCCGGCAGGGCGGGCGCGGTGCCCGGGTAGATGTCGTGCAGCAGGATGATGCCGTCGCGCCGCGTCTGGTCGATGACGCGCTTCTTGATGACGGCGGAGTCCTTGGTCTTGTAGTCCTTCGCGGTGACGCTCCACAGCACCTGCGACAGGCCGAGTTCGCGGCAGACCTTCGTGACGTTCTCGTTGGTGCGGCCCTGCGGCGGGCGCATCAGGGTGGGCGCCGTGCCGGTGATCTTCTCGACCGCCTTCTGGTCGAGCTCCAGCTCCTTGCGTGCCTCGGCGGGCTCGACGTCGGTGAGGATCTTGTGGGTCCAGGTGTGGTTGCCGATCTCCATGCCGGCGGCGGCCTCCTGGCGGACCAGCTCCGGGTGGACGAGCACGTGGTTCTTGCCGAGGGTCATGAAGGTGGCGTGGGCGTGGTACTTCTTCAGCGCCTCGAGGACGGCGGGCGTGTACTTGCTGGGACCCGCGTCGAAGCTGAGGGCCACGCACTTCACCTTGCGGCAGTCCACCGCACCGGGGCGGCCGGCCGCGAGGGCCGCGGCCCGGGCGGCCGCGCTCCCGGAGGCTGCCGGCGGCTTGGCGTCCGCGCTCCCGGCCGAACTCTTGGCGGCGTTCCCGGCCACATTCCCGGCCGCGTCGCGCGCGTCCTTGGGCGTCATCACCGGATAGGACGCGCCGCAGGCGCTCAGTGCGGGGACGAGGCACCCGGCGACGGCGATTCCGGCGACGAACCGGGCCGCGGCCGAGGACATGGATATGTGCTGGGGCATGGGGATGCTTCCGTACTTCCGCGAGGACATGACGAGGGCATGACAGATGACCGGAGGAGCGGTCGGCCGGGGACCGGCTTCCTCCAAGCCAGTGCATTGCCGTCGCGGCGCCACCTGGTCAAGGACTATACATGGAGCGTATACATGCAGTGCATAGTGGTCCAAGGGGAGGTGCACGAGGCGGAAGCGCGGGCCGACAGGCCCATCGGGGACGCCAGGGCCCTTGTCAGCCCCGGCGGGGCGACGTCCGAGCCCGGCCGTATTTCAGCGGGCGCTCGTTGACGAGCGACCGCCGAGGCGATCGGCGACGACTTCGCGGTGCGTGGGGCGATCCCGGAGCCGGAATCGCCCAGGGCCTGCGGCGGCCGGTCCTTCCGGCCGGGCGTTCTGGCCGGTCCTGGCTCAGTCCTCGCGTTCCGACCGGCGGCCGTGGCGCGCCCATGCCCCGAAGCGCGTCGAGTGGACCATGTTCACCCCGACGATGCCGATCCAGGCGACCAGCAGGCCCGCGAGATGCCCCAGCGATCCCGCGATCGCCGAGAGCGGCACGGCGAGGACGAGGGAGACGATGCCGAAGCCGTGGCGCTCGCCGAAGCCCTCGTGCGTGGAGCGGGGGCTGGAAGCCCCGCGGGCGACAACCAGTTGCTGCTCCGCCAGCTCGCGGCGGATCTGCTTGTTCCGCCCGTCCAGGCGCTGGTCGATCTTCTCCAGGAACGAGTCCACGAGCGCGGAGTCGTACTCCTCGCCGAGCTCCCGGCGGGCCTGAAGGGTGGCGTTGAGCTCCTTCTTGAGCTCCGAGTCGTGGGTGTCCATACCTGATGACGGTACGGTGAGGCGCCCTTGCGCACAGTGGGGGTAACCCCCCTCTTGCCGGTCGTGCAGGCCCTCGGCAAGGCGCCTTCTGCATGGATATATGCAATCAGGTGCGGTTGTGAATGGATCGCTGATACCTTGCCCGCATGAGCGACACTCCCGCCGAGCGGCTGCATCGGCTCTTCGAGGGGCACCGCCTCACGCCCGCGCAGCGGCGCATCGCGCACTGCATGGTACGGCGGCCAGGCGAGGCGCCGTTCCTGTCCAGCGTCGAACTGGCGGAGCTCGCAGGGGTCAGCCAGCCGTCCGTGACCCGGTTCGCCGTCGCGCTCGGCTTCGACGGCTACCCGGCGCTGCGCAGGCACCTGCGGGAGGTCGCGCCGGGCGCCGCGCCCGACGAGGACGGCGGGGACAGCGAGTGCAACGCGTACCAGCAGGCCGTGCTCGGCGAGATCGACAACCTCAGGGAACTCGCCGCGCTCCTCGCCGACCCGGCGCCCGTCGAGCGGGCGGGGCGGCTGCTCGCCGCGTCCAGGCCGCTGCCCGTGCTCGGGCTGCGGGCGGCCTCCTCGCAGGCGCGCGGCTTCGCGTACTTCGCGGCCAAGGTCCACCCCGACGTCCGCCTCCTCGACGAGGGCGGCAGCATGCTCGTCGACCGCCTCGACGCCGCGTGCCGCAGCGGGGCGACCGCGCTGATCTGCTTCGCGCTGCCGCGCCACCCGCGCGAGGTGGTCGACGCGCTCGCGCACGCCCGTGAACTCGGGCTCACCGTCGTCACCGTCGCCGACTCGACGTTCGCGCCGGTCGCCGCGCACAGCGACGTCCTCATCCCGGCCGCGGTCGGCACGGGCCTCGCCTTCGACACGGTCTGCGCGCCCATGCTGCTCGGCAGGGTGCTGCTCGAGGCCATGTTCGACGAACTGCCCGACGCGCCGACCAGGCTCGAGGAGTTCGACGCCGCCGCCGTCGCGCGCGGGCTGTTCGCCGGGTAGCTTCGGCGCGCCGTTTCTCAGGTCCCGTTCAGCTTCTCTCATCGCTCCCTCACGTCCGCTGGTTAATCTGCCGCCCCGGCAACGGCGAGCGGAGCGGAGGAGGAACAGCGTGGCGCGCGGAGGACAGCAGTCCCTGGCTCGGGTGGCGGTGGTCGTACGGGCGGGAGCCGTCCCGCTCTTCTGGCTCGGCGTGCTCTCCGCCGCGATCGGGCTGCTGGTGCCCGGCTTCACCGGCCGCCGCGTCGGCGTCCTCGCCGGGGCCGCGCTGTTCCTGGTCTGCGCGGCGGTCGTCGCGCTTGTCCGGCGGCGCCGCTACCGCGCGTGGGCCGACCGCGCCTCGCGCGCGGGCAAGTTCGACTTCCTGCAGGACCGTGCCGTCACGCTGCGCAACTGGCGCAAGGCGCACCGCTGGTGGCTGGTCGTGGCCTTCGTGCTCGGGATCGCCTGCTCGATCGCGGTGCCCGCCGCGTTCGGCATGGCCGTCGCCGGCGCGGGGGCCGGGCTCTGGCTGAAGGCGGTGTGGATCGGCCGCGAGGAGCGCGGCGCGGGCACGGTCTACTGGGTGCGCACCGACTGGGCGGGCACTGGCCGCCCCGCGGGCAAGCAGGTCAAGGGCTACCGGACGACCGGCGTCGCGGCCGGCGACGCCGCGCCGGGTGGGGCGCGGCGCCGCGCGAGCCGCTGACGGGACCGTCCAGCAGCCTTGGGCCCTGGACTCAGACCTCCAGCGCCGCCTCGATGCCGGAGAGCTGGTGGCGCGCCATCGCCAGGTTCGCTCTGGTCTTGTCCAGCGCCAGATAGAGGAACAGGCCGTTGTTCCCACGCCCCTTGAGCAGCCGGATCAGGTGGTACTGGCCGCCGAGCGTGATCAGGATGTCCTCGATCTCGTCCTTGAGGCCGAGCAGCTCCAGCGTGCGCACCTTCGCCCGCACCACGTCGGTGTTGCCCGCGGCCGCGACCGTCAGGTCGAGGTCCTTGCCGCCGCCGACCGTGCCGAGCGCCATGCCGCTGGTGTAGTCGACGAGCGCGGCGCCGATCGCGCCGTCGATGGTGGTGAGCGCTTCCTTGAGTGACGCTTCCGTGTTGGCCATGGATGTCGCACTTCCTTTGGTTCTGGTGGCGCCCTTGGTCTGGCGGGTGCCACGGCTCTTCGGGGACGTGGGGGGTTTCGCGGGTGTGGAAGTCATCGGTCAGGCGTTCTCCAATCGTTCGAGTGCGCCGTCCACGAGTGCGCCGACGCGGGCGCTCGACCTGCGGGCCTCCAGGTGCAGCCGGCCCACGTTGATGCGCGGCTCGGCCAGCAGCGTCAGCACCGCGGACGAGCCCGCCGCGTACGTGGCGACGTAGCCGCGCTCGCCGCGTACGAGCAGCTCACGGAAGGCGCCCTGGCCCGTGGTGTCCGTGAGGCGCTGGGCGACGCCGAGCGCGGCCGCGGTCAGCGCCGCCACGCCTTCCGCCTCGTCGCCCGCGGTCTCCCGCGCGAGCACCAGCCCGTCGGCGCTCGCCGCGAGTGCCCCGGTGACCTGCGGGAGGCGGGCCCTGAGCCGTCTCAGCTCGCCGAGGACGTCGGCCTCTGCCGTCAACAGCTGTCTCCTTTCGGCGCGTTGCCGCAGCGTGCGCCTCATGACGCGGTGGTCGGGGCGTGCCCGGCGGGGGAGCGAGGGATCACAGGGTTGCCTCCAGGGCGTCGCGCAGCCTGCGCAGCTGGGCGATGTCGGGGTCGTCGGAGATGGCCGCGACCCACGGGGGCACGGCCCCCGCAGGCTCCTGCGGCGGGCCCTGGGGCGTGTCCACGAGCCCCGCGGCGGCGAGCCGCCGCACGTCGAGGAGGGTGTGGAAGGCGGGCCGGCCGAGCGTCCAGGCGATCGCGGCGGGCGACCTGGTGCCGTCGGCCATGGCGAGCAGGTCGCGCTGCCTGCGGGTGACGGTCTGGCCCGGCGCGGGAGGGCGGGCGACGACGGGGGCGCTGTCGACGGCCTCGTACGGCCAGACCGCGTCGAGCAGTTCGCGGCGGCGGAGCGTCTCGCGCTCGACGGCGGCCGCGGACACGGGCCGTACGGTGCCGAACCAGTGGGCGACGCCGTAGCGGAACCTGGTCGGCCCGCTGGCGGGCGCGAGCGCGAAGAACGCCGCGTCGAACATCGCGCCCAAGTGGCATATCTCCAGCTCACCGCCGCCGACGCGGCCACTGTCGACCAGGTAGCGACCCACCGCGCCGCGAGCGCCCGCCTTGTCGACGGCCTCCTGCCAGCCCGTGCGCGGCAGCCTGCCGCCCGCGGTGAGCAGGACGTCGACGCCGGGCGCGGCCGGGCTCTCCGCGTGCACGATCCGGCCCTCGGAGAGGTAGAGGGTGCCGTGGTCGCGCAGCAGGGCGCCGGTCGCGCGCTCCTCGGCGAGGCGCAGCAGCATGGGGGAGACCGAGCGTCCGGTCATCCGAGCACCAGCCGCTGCGCCAGCTGCCGCATGCGGATGCGGGCGAGCGCGAGGTTGCCCGTGGCGCCGTCCAGCCACAGGTGGATGAAGACGCTGCTGTCGAAGGTCGTCTCCACGAAGCACAGGACGTGGTAGCCGGTACGGGTCGAGACGATCACGTCCTCCACGGGCAGGCCCTTGTCCGCCTCGGAAGCCGCCCCTTCGTAAGCCGCCCCCTCGGTAGCCGCTCCCTCGGAAGTCGCCGCTTCGGTAACCGCCGCTTCGGGCGCGAACGTCGCGTACTCGGCGGCGGCGCGCGCCAGTTCCGCCGTCTCGGCTGCCGTGGCCTCCGCGTCGCCGCCCGGGGACTCGCCCGCGGTGCCGAGGGAGAGCCCGCTGGTCCAGTCGACGACCGACGCGCCGCGCGCTCCGGGCAAGGCCATCGCCTCGTCCAGACATGCGTCGATTCCGGGCACGCGGAGTCCCTCCCCCAGTCGAGTGTGCGGGCGCACACCCGTGCGGTAACTGTGACCGCGACACTACGCACCGCTTCCGGCGCTGGAGGGGCGTCGTCTTTTTTCCGTCGGAACTTTCCCAGTTATGAACGTGGCATATGCGAAAACGTGTCTGATCGCGATCGTTCCCGATCGGACGGGCCTGCCTCCCCCTGTCCTCAGCCCTGTGCTGTGGGGCGGACGACGATGTCGCCGACGTCCACCTGGGCGGGCTGCTCGACCGCGAAGGCGATGGCGCGGCCGATCGCCTCCGGCGGGATGGCGATGTCGAGGCCGGTCTCCCGCACCTGGGCCCTGATCGACGGGCTGGTCACGGAGTCCGCGAACTCCGTGCCGACATAGCCGGGGGAGACCATGGTCACCCTCAGGTCGGGCCCGGCCTCCTGGCGCAGGCCCTCGGTGAGGGTGCGGACGGCGTTCTTCGTCGCGGCGTAGACCGCCTGGTCGGGGACGATGCGCAGGCCGGCCGTGGAGATCACGTTGACGAAGTGCCCGCGCCGCTGCTCCCGGAAGACCGGCAGCGCCGCCGCGATCCCGTGCAGCACGCCCTTGAAGTTGACGTCGACCATCCGGTCCCAGTCGTCGACGCGCAGCTCGTCGAGCGGCGAGATGGGGCCGATGCCCGCGTTGCTGACGAGGACGTCGAGCGCGCCGTACCGCTCGCGGGCGAGGGCGACCAGGTCCGCGAGGTCCGCGCGCCGCCGCACGTCCACCTCCGTCCAGGCGGCGCTGCCGCCGTCCGCGCTGATGCGGGCCGCCAGCGCCTCGAGCCGCTCGGCGCGGCGCGCCCCGAGCACCACCTTCGCGCCGCGTGCCGCCAGGAGTGAGGCGGTCGCCGCGCCGATCCCACTGCTGGCTCCTGTGATCGCCACGACCTTGCCGTCGAGTCCGTCCATGGTGACCTCGCTTATGTTGAAGTAAGAGGGCTATTACTTTTAAAGTAAGAACCCTCTAACGTTGTTGTCAAGAAAGGTGCCGGGGTGGCGGGTGAGAGGGGCGAGACGGGACGTGCGGGGGCCGCTGGGCGTGCGGGCGCGACCGGGCGCACGGGGGTGCGACCGGCCAGGGGGCAGCTGCGGGCGGCGCTGGTCGCCGAGAGCTTCGCGCTACTGTCCGAGTCGGGGCTCGCCGGCTTCTCGGTCGCGGAGCTCGCCCGCAGGCTCGGCGTGAGCGCGGCGGCTCCCTACCGTCACTTCCGCGACCGCGACGAACTGCTCGCCGTCGTCGCCACACAGGCCGCCCACGAGCTCACGGGGTCACTACGGGACGCCGCCGAAGCGGCGGGCGGCGACCCGGTCGACCGGCTCGCGGCCGCCGTCGGCGCCTACGTGCGCTACGTGGGCGCCCGCGGCGCCGGGCTCGACGTCGTCTACGCCCGGGAGCTGCGGCACCTGCGGGACGGCGAGCTGGCCGGGGCCGGACGGGAGCTCATGGCCCTGCTGCTCGACCTCACCCGGGACGCGGGCCACACGGATCCCGCCCGGGCCCTGGCGGTGCTCGAGCAGCTCTTCGCGCTCGCCCACGGCTATACGGCCCTGGACACGGGCGGCCTCCTCAGCCACTCCCGCCTGTCCGACGAGGAGACCGCCGAACGTGCCGCCCGGGCGGCGGCCGCCCTGGTGCGCGGCAACGCGATGTGAGCCGTGGGTCAGATCAGTGCGTCCCGGTGGGCGCCACCCGACTCGGCGACGATCTCCTCGACCGTCTGCGGCGTCCTCACCGTCGCGAACGACACCGGGCCGTCGTCCGGGGCCGTGAAGCCGTGCACGCCGGGCCGCGGCAGGCTGTTGTAGGCGTAGTGGTGCGCGAAGTAGTACGCGCCCGTGTCCAGCGCCGCGACCACGTCGCCCTGCTCGATCCGCGGCAGCGGCCTGTCCGTCGCCAGCAGGTCGCCCGAGAAGCAGGCGGGGCCCGCCACGTCCTGGGCGATCGGCTCGCCCGTGCGCGGCTCGCCCTTCTCGTCGAACACGGCGATCCGCAGCGGCCACGCCTGAGGCACGTAGACCGTGCGCGTCGCCACCTGGACGCCCGCGTGCGTCACGGCTATGGGGCGCGCGCCGGCGGACTTCGTGTACTCGACCTTCGCCAGCACCGTCCCGTGCTTGGCGAGCAGGGACCTGCCGAACTCCGTCACCAGCCCGTACCTGCCGTCGAACAGCCCGGGCACTGCCTCCTTCAGCACGCGCACGTACTCCGCGTAGCCGGGCGTGGGCTCGTCCGAGGCGAAGTTCACCGGGAGGCCGCCGCCGATGTCGAGCGTGTCGATCTGCCGCCTGCCGGCCGCCGCGTTGATCTCCTCGGCCAACTCGTACAGCGCCCTGATGCCCTCGGCGCTCAGCGCGAGCGGCACGCCCTGCGAGCCGGAGTGCGCGTGCAGACGGGTCAGCCACGGGCGGCGCGTGTACGCGTCGATGAGCCACTCGCGCGCGCCCTCGTCGCGCAGTGCCACCCCGAACTTCGACGTCGACGTGGCCGTCGAGGTCGCGCCGATCGAGCCCGTGCCGGTCTGCGGGTTGACCCGGATGCCGAGCGGGGAGGCCGTCCCGCGGCCGTCGACGAGCGCGTCGAGCCGCGCCAGCTCCTGGGCGTTGTCGGCGTTGACCGCGATGCCCAGGTCGAGCGCCTCCCGCAGTTCGGCGGTCGTCTTGGCGGGCGAGTCCAGCACGATCGCGTCAGCCGTCATCCCGGCGGCGCGCGCGAGCGCCAGCTCGCCGGGGCTCGCGACCTCGGCGCCCACGCCCTCCTCGCGCAGCAGCCGCACCACGGCGACGAGCGGCGAGGCCTTCACCGCGAAGGCGTGCAGCACCGGCGTGCCGGGCGGGAGCGCCGCGGCGAACGCCGTGCGCAGCGCGGCGGCGGACTCGCGGATCCCCACCACGTCGAGCAGGCCCACCACCGGCTGCTCGTCAGTGATGAGCCCCTCGGCCACGGCGGCCCGCACGGCGCGCTCGCGCCTGGCGGCGGCCGCCTCGCCCCTGCCCCCGGTCGTGTCCTGTATGTCGGTCTCTGTCTCGCCCGTGTGCATGTGCCCATGATGCTTGATGGGCCTGCCCGCTCGCCCGGCCCTGTTGACTAAAAATATTCAGCACGTCAGGATGTGAATAACCAGTTCACGCCGGATCGCTCGCGGAGGAGTAACCCGCCATGTCAGAGCCTCGCCTTGTCAGGGCCCCTCGCGGCCCCCAGCTCAGCGCCCTGGGATGGCAGCAGGAAGCCGCCCTGCGCATGCTCCAGAACAACCTCGACCCCGAGGTGGCCGAGCACCCGGAGAAGCTCGTCGTCTACGGCGGCACCGGCAAGGCCGCCCGCGACTGGCGCTCCTTCGACGCCATGGTCCGCACGCTGCGCACCCTCAAGCAGGACGAGACGATGCTCGTCCAGTCAGGGCGCCCCGTCGGCGTGATGCAGACCCACGAGTGGGCCCCGCGCGTCCTGATCGCCAACTCGAACCTCGTCGGCGACTGGTCGAACTGGGAGGAGTTCCGCCGCCTTGAGGCGCTCGGCCTCACGATGTACGGGCAGATGACCGCGGGATCCTGGATCTACATCGGTACCCAGGGCATCCTCCAGGGCACCTACGAGACGTTCGCGGCCGTCGCCGCCAAGCGCTTCAACGGCACGCTCGCGGGAACGATCACGCTCACCGCCGGCCTCGGCGGCATGGGCGGCGCCCAGCCCCTGGCCGTCACCATGAACGACGGCGTCGCCATCTGCGTCGACTGCGACCCGCGCGCCATCGAACGGCGCATCGAGCACCGCTACCTCGACGTCCGCGCCGACAGCGTCGAACACGCCCTCCAGCTCGCCGTCGAGGCCAGGGACGCCCGCCGCCCCCTGTCCATCGGCCTGCTCGGCAACGCCGCCGAGGTGCTGCCCCGGATGCTCGCCGACGGCGCCCCGGTCGACATCGTCACCGACCAGACCTCCGCGCACGACCCCCTCTCCTACCTGCCGGTCGGCATCGACTTCGACGACATGGCCGCATACGCGGCCGAGAAGCCCGCCGACTTCACCACCCGCGCCCGCGAATCCATGGCGCGGCACGTCGAGGCCATGGTCGGCTTCCAGGACGCGGGCGCCGAGGTCTTCGACTACGGCAACTCCCTGCGCGGTGAGGCCAAGACCGCCGGCTACGAGCGCGCCTTCGACTACCCGGGCTTCGTCCCCGCCTACATCAGGCCGCTGTTCTGCGAGGGCAAGGGACCCTTCCGGTGGGCCGCGCTGTCCGGCGAGGCGTCCGACATCCACAAGACGGACAAGGCGATCCTCGACCTCTTCCCGGAGAACGAGTCGCTGCACCGCTGGATCACCATGGCCCAGGAGCGCGTCCACTTCCAGGGCCTGCCCGCCCGCATCTGCTGGCTCGGCTACGGCGAGCGCGACCGCGCGGGCGAGCGCTTCAACGACATGGTGGCCTCCGGCGAGCTCGCGGCGCCCCTCGCCATCGGCCGCGACCACCTCGACACCGGCTCCGTCGCCTCCCCCTACCGCGAGACCGAGGCCATGCGCGACGGCTCCGACGCCATCGCCGACTGGCCGCTGCTCAACGCCATGGTCAACGTCTCCTCCGGCGCCTCCTGGGTCTCCATCCACCACGGCGGCGGCGTCGGCATGGGCCGCTCCCTGCACGCGGGGCAGGTCACGGTCGCCGACGGCACGCCACTCGCGGGCGAGAAGATCCGCCGCGTCCTCACCAACGACCCGGGCATGGGCGTCATCCGCCACGTCGACGCCGGGTACGAGGAGGCCGAGGCCGTCGCCGAGGCCAAGGGCGTCCGCGTCCCGATGCGCGAGCAGGCGCAGGAGGAGGGCAAGTGACCACCGCCGCCTTCCAGACGATGTGGGACGACCTCGCGCGCATCGGGCGCGAGGCCTCCACCGGCGGCTACCGCCGCTACGCCTGGACCGGAGCCGACACCGACTGCCGCGCATGGTTCCGCGAGCAGGCCGAATCCAGGGGCTTGCGCAACGAGACCGACCGCAACGGCAACCTGTGGGCATGGCTCGGCGACCCCGAGGCCGGCGACGCCGTCGTCACCGGCTCCCACCTCGACTCCGTCCCCGACGGCGGAGCCTTCGACGGGCCGCTCGGCGTCGTCTCCGCCTTCGCGGCACTCGACGAACTCCGCGCCCGCGGGACGCGCCTCACCAAGCCGCTCGCCATCACCGCCTTCGGCGACGAGGAGGGCGCACGCTTCGGCGTCGCCTGCGTCGGATCCCGCCTGTCGGCGGGCCAACTCACCCGCGAGCAGGCCCACGCCCTCAGGGCCACCGACGGCACCACGCTGCCGCAGGCCATGGAGGCCGCCGGCTACGACCCCGACGCCATCGGCCCCGACCCCGAACGCCTCGGCCGCATCGGCGCACTCGTGGAACTGCACGTAGAACAGGGCCGGGCGCTCGACCTCACCAACGCGCCCGTCGGCCTCGCCTCCGCCGTGTGGCCGCACGGCCGCTGGCGGTTCGACTTCCACGGCGAGGCCAACCACGCGGGCACCACCCGCATCGAGGACCGCCGCGACCCGATGCTGCCCTACGCGGAGACCGTGCTCGCGGCCCGCCGCGAAGCGGAACTCGCCGGTGCCCTCGCCACCTTCGGCAAGGTCCTCGTCCAGCCCGGTGGTGTCAACGCCATCCCCTCCCTCGTCAGTGCCTGGCTCGACTCCCGAGCCGCCGATCCCTCGTCCCTTGACACCGTCGTCGGCGCCGTCGAGTCGGCCGCCCGCGACGCGGCCACCCGCTCCGGCGTCGAACTCGACGTCGTACGCGAGTCCTTCACCCCCCTCGTGGAGTTCGGCCACGCCCTGCGCGACGAACTCGCCCGTATCCTCGGCCGCACATCCAACGCGCCGCTCCCCGTGATCCCCTCGGGCGCTGGACACGACGCGGGGATCCTCTCCGCATCCGTCCCGACCGCCATGCTGTTCGTCCGCAACCCCACCGGCATCTCCCACTCCCCGGCGGAGAGCGCCACCGAGGACGACTGCGTGGCCGGGGTGCGAGCCCTCGCCGACGTACTGGAAGGACTTGCCTGCGCATGAGCGCCAGCGCCGCCGGCACCAGTGCCGCCACCTACTGGCTCGAGCACGCCTGGCTCGGCACCCGCGTCGAGCCGGGCGTGACGGTCGAGACCGCACACGGCCGCATCACCGCCGTCTACCCGGGCACCCAGGCGCCACCGCCCGGCGCGACCGCCCTGCGCGGGCTCACCGTCCCCGGCCTGGCCAACGCCCACAGCCACGCCTTCCACCGCGCCCTGCGGTCCGAGGTGCAGGTCGGCAGCGGCACCTTCTGGACCTGGCGCGACGTCATGTACGGCACGGCCGCCCGCCTCACACCCGACACGTACCACGCGCTGGCCCGCGCCGCGTACGCCGAGATGGCCCTCGCGGGGATCACCGCGGTCGGCGAATTCCACTACCTGCACCACGCGCCCGACGGCACGCCCTACACGGACCCCAACGCCATGGGCGAGGCCCTCATCGCCGCCGCCGCGGAAGCCGGCATCCGCATCACCCTCCTCGACACCCTGTACCTCTCCTCCGGACCCTCGGCGGAGCGCGGTGGCGCGCCCCTCACCCGTCAGCAACTCCGTTTCTCCGACGGCACCGCCGACGCCTGGGCCGAGCGCGTCTCCGCCCTGCGGACGGCCGACCCCGGCCAGGCGCTCATCGGCGCCGCCCTCCACTCCGTACGCGCCGTGCCCGCCGATCAGATGGCCACCGTCGCCGCCTGGGCCGAGGCCCACGACGCACCCCTGCACATCCACCTGTCCGAGCAGACCGCGGAGAACGACGCCTGCCGCGAGGCGCACGGCCGTACCCCGGCGGCGCTCCTCGCCGACCACGGCGTGCTCGGGCCGCGCACCACGGCCGTGCACGCCACACACCTGACCGACCAGGACATCGAGCTCATCGGCTCCTCCCGTACCGGCACCTGCATGTGCCCGACGACCGAACGCGACCTCGCCGACGGCATCGGCCCCGCCGTCGCCCTCGAAGCCGCCGGCTCCCCCCTCTCGCTGGGCAGCGACAGCCACGCCGTCATCGACCTGCTCGAAGAGGCACGCGCCATGGAACTGGACGAGCGCCTGCGCACCCGCAGGCGCGGCCACTGGACCGCGGCCGCACTGCTGCGCGCCGCGTCGGCGACCGGCCACGCGGCCCTCGGCCGTCCGGACGCGGGCGTCATCGAGCCGGGAGCGCCCGCCGACCTGGCGACCGTCGCCCTCGACTCCGTCAGAACGGCGGGTGCACGGCCGGCGATCGGTGCGGAGACCGCCGTATTCGCCGCGTCAGCGGCCGATGTGCGCCATACCGTGGTGGCCGGGCGTCACGTCGTACAGGACGGCGTCCACACGCTCGTGCCCGACGTGCCCACCGCCCTCGCGGACGCGATAGCGGCGCTGCGCCCCTGACCGGGCGCCCGATCGGGCCGCCGGCCGGCCCGCCGACCGGGCACTCGCGCAGAAGACGCCGGCCGCCCAGCCGCCGCCCGTCGCCCCAGAAGACGTCACCACGCACGCGTCCCAGGAAGGAACACAGCACCGCGATGACGACACTCGTCACCCACATCTCCGGCCTGGTCACCAACGATCCCTCCCTCGGATCGGGGTCGCCCCGCTCGAACACGGCCGACAGCGCGTCAGACGCGCCTGTCGGACTGATCCAGGACGCGGCCGTCGTCATCGACGGCGACCGCATCGCCTGGGTCGGTGAATCAAGCAAAGCACCCGCCACTGACAATCGGGTCGACGCCGAGGGCAGGGCGGGCATCCCGGGCTTCGTCGACTCCCACTCCCACCTGGTCTTCGCGGGCGACCGCACCGCCGAGTTCAACGCCCGCATGTCCGGCCGCGCCTACTCGGCCGGCGGGATCCGCACCACCGTCGCCGCGACCCGCGCCGCCACCGACGAGCAGCTGGCGGCGACCCTCGACCGCTACCTCGCCGAGGCCCTGCGGCAGGGAACCACCACCATGGAGACCAAGTCGGGCTACGGCCTCACCCCCGGCGACGAGTCCCGCGCGCTGCGCGTCGCGGCGTCCCGCACCGACGAGGTCACCTACCTCGGCGCCCACATCGTCGCCCCCGAACTCGCCGACGACCCCGCCGCCTACGTCGACCTCGTCACCGGCGACATGCTCGACGCCTGCGCCCCGCACGCCCGCTGGGTCGATGTCTTCTGCGAGCAGGGCGCCTTCGACGGCGACCAGGCCCGCACCGTCCTCACCGCAGGGATGAAGAAGGGGCTGCTGCCCCGCATCCACGCCAACCAGCTGACGTTCGGCCCAGGCGTCCAGCTCGCCGTCGAACTCGGCGCCGCCTCCGCCGACCACTGCACCCACCTCACCGACGCCGACGTGGACGCCCTGGCCCAGAGCGACACCGTCGCCACGCTGCTGCCCGGCGCCGAGTTCTCCACCCGCGCCGAATGGCCGGACGCCCGCCGCCTCCTCGACGCCGGCGCCACCGTGGCACTCGCCTCCGACTGCAACCCCGGCTCCTCGTTCACCTCGTCCGTGGCGTTCTGCATCGCCCTCGCTGTACGGGACATGGGGATGACCCCCGACGAGGCCGTCTGGTCCGCCACCGCGGGCGGCGCCGCGGCCCTGCGCCGCTCCGACGTCGGCCGGATCACCGTCGGCGCCCGCGCCGACCTCGTCCTCCTCGACGCGCCGAGCCATGTCCACCTGGCCTACCGGCCGGGCGTGCCGCTGGTGTCCTCGGTGTGGCAGGCGGGCCTGAAGGTCCTCTGAACGACCGGCCGCCGGTCCTCAGAACCACCGGCTGCCGCACAACAGTTGGCTCGTACGTCACCCCCGTACCACCCGCCCCACAGGAAGGGCGGAAGCCCTGTCCCCGGAGTAGGCGGGCCGGTAACGTCCTGTTCCGCATGCGGGCGCCACGGAGATCGTGGACCCGCGGGGGGACTGGTGCCCAGAGCACCGCGACCGGGGGGTCGAGTTGAGCGTTGTGCACAGTGCCGTGCGAATCCGGGTGGTCGCGCCGGAGGAGCTGGGCGAGGCGGAGGTGGAGGCGTGGCGCGCGTTACGCGCCGCGTCGGGGGCACCGCTGAACCCCTTCATGGAGCCCGAGTTCACCCGGGCGGTGGGCAGAGTGCGGCCGGCCGCACGGGTCGCCGTCGTGACGGAGGCGCAGGGGACGTCCCGGAACGGATCTGCGGACGCCGGGGCCGTGCCGGGGGCGCCGGGTGCCGGGGCCGGGCCCGCTGCTGGGGCCGGGCTCGCGGCCGGGGCGGGGCTCGCGGCCGCAGGATTCTTTCCGTACGAGGCGGGCCCACTCGGACGCGGCCGCGCCATCGGCCTTGGCGTGTCCGACAGCCAAGGGTCCGTTCTGCGCCCCGGGCTGCGCCTCGACGTCCGTGACCTGATGCGCGCATGCTCGCTCTCAGCCTGGGAGTTCGACAATCTGGAGGACGGGCAGACCGGCTTCCTGCCCTACGCGGCCGAAGGATTCGAGTCACCGGTCATCGACATGGGGGACGGCTACGAGGCGTACGAGGCCGGCCTGCGCCTGAGCGCGCCCAAGTTCTACAGGACCACGACGGCCAAGGAGCGGCGCCTGGGCCGGCAGGCGGGCGAGGTCCGCTTCGTCTTCGACGAGCGGGACCCGGCGGCGCTGGACGCGCTGATGGAGTGGAAGTCCGCCCAGTACAGGCGGACGGGCCGCCGCGACCGGTTCGCCAAGGACTGGATACGTGACCTGGTGCGGCTCCTCGCGAACACCCGGACCCCGGGCTGCTCCGGCGTGCTGAGCGTGCTGTACGTGGCGGACCGGCCGGTCGCCGCGCACTTCGGCCTGCGCTCCGCGACCGTGCTGTCCTGCTGGTTCCCCTCGTACGACACGGAGTTCGCGAAGTACTCGCCCGGCCTCGTCCTGCATCTGCGGATGGCGGAGGCGGCCGCGGCGGAAGGCATCTGCATGCTCGACCTGGGCCGGGGGGCCGCGGAGTACAAGGACTCGCTCAAGACCGGCGGGCTCAAGGTCTACGAAGGCTCAGCGATGCGGCCGGGGCCGCTGGCCGTGCTCCACCGGGCGAGCAGGGAGCCGGGCCGCCGCATCCACAGCTTCGTGAGGAACAGACCGGTGCTCGCCTCGCTCGCGCAGCGCACGCTCAACCAGGTCGGCAGGGTGCGGGCACGCTGAAGCGGTACAGCGAGGACACACGATCGGGTGACGCCGCGTGACACCCGGGCTCCGGCGGAGTCAAAGGAAACAGGGGAGGGATCGGCGCGCAGAGCACGGCGCGAGAACGGCTCGCCGGGCTCGGAGCACGACACGGACAGTGGTACAGAACGAGGGGGAACCATGCCGTACAGAGATGTGCCACCGCAGTTGACGGCGCGTGCCCGCCGCGCACCGGGGGCGGGTGGCGCGGTGGCCGAGGAGACCCTGGCCCCGCCGGGGCCCGAGGCGATCACCGTCGCCGACCTCGATCTCGCGGGTCCTGATGGACCCGTGCTGTCCTGCACGCCCGCGCCGGGCGGCCCCGAGCCGGTGTCCGGCGGTGACGCGTACGCGCTGGTCCGCCTCGGCGGAGTGCCGGTGGCCACGGTCCTGACACACATCCCGCAGGGCGCGGATCCGGCGGAGGCACTCGCGGCGGCCTACCGCGCCCACCATGCCCATCGCGAGGCCGGGACGGCCGGGACGGCCGGCGGCGCGGGCGCCGGGGCCTGTGACCGTGTCCGGCGGGCCGCTGAGCCGCCGCGTACGACGGTCGTCGTCGCGACGCGTGAGCGGGCGGGCCGCCTCGCTCGCGCCCTCGACTCCCTGCTCGCGCAGGACCACCCCGACTTCGGGATCATCGTGGTGGACAACGCCCCGGCCACGCCGGCCACAAGTGAACTCGTGACGTACGCGTACGCCGGCCGCGTCACCTATGTGCGCGAACCCGTGCCGGGTCTCGCCGCCGCGCACAACCGCGGGCTCTCGGCCGTGCCCCCTGGCACGGACGTCGTCGCGTTCACCGACGACGACGTCGTCGCCGATCCCCACTGGCTGACCTCGCTCACCGCACCCTTCGCGGCCGATCCGCGCCTCGGCTGCGCCACGGGGCTGATCCTGCCCGCACGCCTCACGACACGCGCACAGATCCTGCTGGAGAGCCACGGCGGCTTCGCCAAGGGGTTCACGCCCCGCCTGTACGACCCGGCCGCGCCACCCGCCGACGAGCCGCTGTTCCCGTTCACCGCGGGCAGCTTCGGCTCCGGCGCCAACATGGCATTCCGCACGGAGGTTCTGCGCGCCGTCGGCGGCTTCGACCCGGCCACAGGCACGGGCACCGCCGCCCGCGGCGGCGACGACCTCTACGGATTCGTACGAGTCCTCAGCGAGGGCCACCGGCTGAGGTACACGCCCGACGCGCTCGTGTGGCACCACCACAGGGAGACCTGGCAGGACCTCAGGAACCAGGCGTACGGCTACGGCGTGGGCCTCACGGCATACCTCACCGCGGTCCTGGTACGGCGCCCGGCCCTGCTGCCCGCGCTGCTCGCGAAGATGCCACGCGGACTGGCGCACGCGCGCGCCATCACCGCTCACCGTCCGGCGGCACCGGGTGCCGGTACGGGGGCGGTGGAGGGCCGGCCGGCCGCGCCAGGAACACACGGCGGGCAGGGCCACCCATGGCCGCGCTCGCTGTCCCGTCTCGAACGCATGGGCATGCTGTACGGGCCGCTGGGCTACGCCAGGGCGCGGTTCGCGCAGCGGGGGAGGCGGCGGACATGACACCTGTACCGGTGCTGCTGTACCACGCGGTGATGCTCGATCCACCGGCCTGGATCGCGGAGTTCACGGTCACACCGCGCACGTTCGCCGTCCAGCTCGACGCGGTCGTCGCGAGCGGGCGCACGCCCGTCACCGCGAGCACGTTCGCCGCGGGCCTCGCGGGCCGGGCGGAGCTGCCCGCGCGGCCGGTCGTGCTGACCTTCGACGACGGCTTCGCAGACCTGCCGGGGCCGACGGCCACGGCGCTCGCGGCCCGGGGGCTGCCCGCCACCGCGTATCTCACGACGGGCGCCGTCCGAGGAGGCGGTGGCAGCCTGCTGCCGTCCGCGCCGATGATGGCGCTGGCACAGGCCGCCGAACTGGAGGCGCACGGCATCGAGATAGGTGCCCACACGGTGACGCACCCGCAGCTCGACACGCTGCCCGCGGACGAACTGCGCCGCGAGCTCGGCGAGTCGAAGGACGTCCTCGAGGACGTCCTCGGACACCGGGTGGACCACCTGGCCTACCCGCACGGCTACAACAGCCGGGCCGTGCGCGCCGCCGCCGCGTCGGCGGGGTACGCGTCCGCCGCGGCGGTACGGCACGCACTGAGTTCGCCTGACGACGAGCCCTACCGGATGGCCCGGCTGATCGTGCGCCGATCGCACACGGCGGCCGACGTCGCGTCGTGGATGGCGGGAGAGGGGGCGCGTGTCGCGCCGTTCCCCGATGCGCCGAAGACGGTCGGCTGGCGGCTCTACCGCCGGGCCCGCGCCCGTGTGCGCGGCCCGGAGTTCGCGGGGTAGCCGGCGGCGGGCACGTGAGGGGGACGTGGACAGGGACGGCAGCGAACCACCGGGCCGAAGAGGAACCGGGACATGACAGACACCCGTAGCACCACCGAGACACCAGGGGGAGCAGGACCGTGGCACAGCACGAGATGTCCGCGCCGGGCGGCGCGCACCGCACGCTGACACGGGAGCGTTCGCAACGCCTTCCGGTCAGCCCGGCGCGGCTGCTGACATGGCTGCCGCTCCCGGTCGGCGCCGCCCTGTGGGCCTGGTCGCTGCCGAGGATCGTCTTCCGCGACATGGACGACTTCGGGTTGCTCGACCGCTTCCCCATCGCCTTCTACGCCTCGCTCGCCGTCCTCACCGTCGGCTTCATCGCGTCCCTGCGCCGCGCCGGCACCGCCCCCTGGTGGCCGCTGACGTACAGCCTCGGCATGCTGTTCGCGCTCAAGGCACCCACAGCGCTGCTGTACGACACGGTCCGCTACGCCTGGGCGTCCAAGCACGACGCGGTCATCGCGCGTCTGCTCACCGAGGGCACGGTCCATCCGCACCACGCGCTGAACGGCGGCATGTCCGCCTACGACCAGTGGCCCGGGTTCTTTTCCCTCAACGCGGCGCTGATCCGGGCATTCGGCGTGCACGGCGCCGCCGTCTACACGAACTGGGCGCCCGTCATATACGGCGCCCTGATGCTGCCGATCCTCGTGGTCATCTACCGGACGTTCACCGACGACTGGCGGCTCGTGTGGACCGCGGTGTGGATCTTCCAGCTCGCCAACTGGGTCGGCCAGGACTACCTCTCGCCGCAGGGCTTCGCCTACGTGCTGTTCCTCGCGGTCTTCGCGGTCGTGCTGCGGCACTTCGTACGGCCGGGCACGGCCGGCCGGCTGCGCGACCGGGACGCGCTCGACCCGGCGGCCGCGCCGGTACCGCCCGCGACGACCTGGCGGCAACGGGCCCTGGGAGTCGTGTTGCTGGCGCCGTTGATCGCGGCGATCAACTCCGCTCACCAGCTGACGCCGGTGATGCTGTGCGTGACGCTGTTCGCGTTCTGCCTCACCCGGCGCTACCGCAACATCGGCCTGTTCGTGGTCGCCGTGGTCATCATGGGGGTCTGGGACCTCACCATGGGCAGGCCGCTCTTCGTCGACACCATGAAGACGCTCAGCGGCCAGCTCGGTGACCTGCTCAGCAACGCGAAGCCCGGGATCGGTGGCGCCCCGACCGGTGAGGGCGCCGAACTCGTCGGCATGGTCAACATCATCATGGTCGTCGCCCTTGGGGTCCTGGCCGTGGCCGCCGTCCTGCTGCGCCGCCGCCTCGCCAGATCGGCGCTGCCACTGCTGCTCGCGGCGATCGCGCCGGCGCCGCTCCTCGCCGTCAACAACTACGGCGGCGAAATGGTCTTCCGCGTCTACCTGTTCGGCCTGCCGGGCGCCGCGTTCTTCGCGGCCGCCGCGCTCGTCCCGTCCGCGGCGTACGCCGGCACGGCCAGGAGGATCGCCCAGCGGGCCATGGTGGTCGCCCTGCCCGCCGGGGCACTGGTGCTGCTCGCCGGCTTCCTGCCGTCGTACTACGGCAAGGAGAGCATGCAGTACGCGCCGCCCCAGGAGGTCGCGTTCGTGAAACGCGCCTACGACAGGGCGCCGACCGGCGCGCTCGTCATGGCGGCCACGGGTTCCTTCCCCGACGCGTACTACCACTACAACCACTACGACCACTGGTTCTTCACCGAGCAGGACGCGGCGGCCAACCGCAAGCTCCTCAAGGATCCCGGGGACTACCTGGCTGGCGGGATACCCGACGGCTGTCCTGCCTTCATCATCCTCACGCCCACACAGCGCGACGCGGTGCAGGGCGAGGGGTACCTGCCGACGGGCGGCTACGACCGGCTGGTCGCCGAGCTGAAGCAGTCCCCTCACTTCAAGATCGTCGAGAACACCAGGCACGGCCTGCTGCTCGAACATCTCCCCCTGCCCACGAAGCCCGAGCCCCTGCCACCGGACGTCGAGCCCTGATCCCGACCGCCCCGCCGCGACCACCAGGAGCCACGCCACCTCATGAACCGCACCCGCACACAACTCAGAGCCGTCCTCGCCTGCTCCGGATGGATCGCCCTCGCGGTGACCCTGCTGCCCGGCGGCGCGCTGCTGCGCTGGATCCCCGTGTTGCTGTTCGTCACCTTCGGCCCGGGGCTCGCACTGCTCCACCCGCAGCCCGGCGTACCGCGGCCCGGGGCCCGTCTGGAGCTGTTCGCGCTCGCGGCGCCCCTGAGCTGGTCGCTCGCTACGCTCGCCGCGACCGCGCTGTTCCTCGTGCGGGGCTTCTCCGCCACGGTGTTCCTCATATCGCTCGCGGCGTTCTGCACGGTGGCCGCGCTGCTGCCCGGGCTGCCGCTGCCGGCCGCGCTCCGGGGCGCGGGCGACGAGCCGGACGAGCCGGTGGACGCGGTGGGTGCGGGCGCGGCGGGTGCCGGCAGTGGCACGGGCGGGGAACCCTGAGGATGAGGCGTCCCACGGGCGGGCGGCCCGCTTCCTCCGCGGCACGCAGGTTCGGCGGCACGGAGCTGCTCCTCGCCCTGGCGACGGTGGGTGCCCTGCTGGCGGGCCTCGCCACCTGGTGGATCAACCGGCCGGACCACACACCGGCCGCCGGCGACTGCGCGCCGACGAAGCTGCTGGAACCGCCGTGCGGGGCCTGGTGGGGGGCGTACGTGCCGTATGCGAAGAACGGCTCGCTCACGGACGCCGTGCACTCCTTCGAGAAGAAGATCGGCCGCAGGCTCGACCTCGTGTACACGTACCACGACATGTCCAACACCCGGCGCGACGGCCTGCTGCTCACCCCGGACGAGCGGGAGCTGGGCAAGGACCGGATGCTGATGCTGGCCTGGGAATCGACGGTGTGGAAGGAGCCCCACCACAAGAACTACACGGAGCGGCAGCTCGGCTGGTCGAAGGTCGCGGCCGGGGACTACGACCGGACGATCATCGATCCGCAGGCGGAACGGATCAAGGCGTACGGGAAGACGATCTTCTTCTCCTTCGACCAGGAGTCGGACTTCCGCACACCGGCCGCCGGCACGCCCGCCGAGTTCGTCGCCGCCTACCGCCATGTCCACGACCGCTTCGAGCAATTGGGGGTGAAGAACGTCGTCTGGGTGTGGACCGTGTCCGGCTACCTCGGGCACAAGGAGCTCATGAAGGAGCTGTACCCGGGCGACGCGTACGTCGACTGGATCGGCATGGACCAGTACAACTACTACCTCTGCCACAGGTCGACGAACTGGCTGGACTTCCGGAGCAGCCAGCAGCCCTCCTACACCTGGCTGCGCGAGAACATCTCGCGTACGAAGCCCCTGATGATGGCGGAGTTCTCCACGGCGCCAGACCCGGCCGACCCCGGCCGGCAGAAGGACTGGTACGAGCGGATACCGAAGGCAGCACCGCACCTGCCAGCGGTGAAGGCGATGGTGCAGTGGGACAGCCCCGTGCCCGGACCCGACTGCGACCTGCGAGCGGATCACGGGCCGGCGCTCCAGGGCTACCGCACGGCCGGTGAGGCGCCCTACTTCCACCAGCCGCTGCCGGCCGAGGTCCGCTGACGGGGCCCCGGCCGGCAGCGCGGCTCACGCCTGGGGCGGACCGTCCAGCTGCTCGATCGTCGCCAGGGACGGGCCCCTGCCGGCCTGGAGGCCGCGTGCGGCGTCCTCCGCCGAACGCAGCGTGCGCACGGCGTTCTGCCAGGTCAGCTTCGCCAGGTCGGCGCGGGACCAGCCGCGGGCGCGCAGCTCCGCCAGCAGGTTGGGGTAGCCGGCGACGTCCGACAGGTCGCTCGGCGTGAACGCCGTGCCGTCGAAATCGCCGCCGATGCCCACGTGGTCCACGCCCGCGACCTCGCGCATGTGGTCCAGGTGGTCCGCCACCGTGGCCGACGTGGCGACCGGGCGCGGGTGCGCCGCCTCGAACTGCTCGTGCAGACGCATCGCGGCCGGCGTCGTGTCCAGGTGGTGCAGCCCGTGCGCCCGCAGGTTCTCGTCGGCGGCCTGCGTCCACGCCACCGCGTCCGGCAGGACGAACTTCGGAACGAACGTCGCCATCGCCACGCCGCCGTTGGCCGGGAGCAGCGCCAGCACGTCGTCCGGGATGTTCCTCGGGTGGTCGCAGACCGCGCGTGACGAGGAGTGCGAGAAGACCACCGGTGCCTCGGCGACCTCGAGCGCCGCGTGCATCGTCGTCGCCGCGACGTGCGACAGGTCGACCAGCATGCCCAGCCGGTTCATCTCCCGCACGACCTCGCGGCCGAACGCCGACAGGCCACCCACGCGGGGCTCGTCCGTCGCCGAGTCCGCCCACCGCAGGTTGTGGTTGTGCGTGAGCGTCATGTACCGCACGCCCAGTGCGTACAGGGCCCGCAGGGTGCCGAGCGAGTTCGCGATGGACTGGCCGCCCTCCGCGCCCATCAGCGACGCGATCCGGCCCTCGGCGCGCGCCGCCTCCATCTCGTCGGCGGTGCAGGCGGGCGCCAGGTCCTTCGGGTAGCGCGCGAGCAGCTGCCCGACGAAGTCGATCTGCTCGAGCGTCGCCGCGACGGCGTTCTCCTCGGGCCCCAGGTCGGACGGCACGTACACCGACCAGAACTGGGCGCCGACCCCGCCCTTGCGCAGCCGGGGGATGTCCGTGTGCAGCTCGCCGGTCCGGTCGCCCGCGACGTCGACCGCGTCCAGGTCGTAGCGCGCCTTCTCGCGCATCGCCCACGGCAGGTCGTTGTGGCCGTCGACCACGGGGAACTCGGCCAGCAGTTCCCGGGCCTCGGCCTCGTACGAGGAGGATGTCATCGCGCCGCTCACTTCCCGAAACCGAAGGACGCGTCGCCCTGCTGCTTCGCGCGCAGCCGCTTGCCCTTCTCCGTCGCCTGGTGGTTCAGCTCCTGCTGGAACTCCTTCATGTGGGCCCGCAGGCCCGGATCGTGCGCGCCGAGGATCCGCGCGGCGAGCAGCCCCGCGTTGCGGGCGCCCGCCACCGACACGGTCGCCACCGGCACCCCCGCAGGCATCTGCACGATCGACAGCAGCGAGTCCATGCCGTCCAGGTACTTCAGCGGCACCGGCACGCCGATCACCGGAAGCGGCGTCACCGACGCCAGCATGCCCGGCAGGTGCGCCGCGCCGCCCGCGCCCGCGATGATCGCCTTCAGCCCGCGGTCCGCCGCGCCCTCGCCGTAGGCGATCATCTCGTGCGGCATGCGGTGTGCGGAGACCACGTCGACCTCGTAGGCCACACCGAACTCGTCCAGTGCCTTGGCCGCGCCCTCCATGACCGGCCAGTCGGAGTCGGAGCCCATCACGATGCCGACGAGCGGCTCATCAACGGAAGTCACTCGGTGATCGTTCCTCGCAGGTAGCCGGCGGCGTGGCGGGCGCGCTCCAGCACGTCGTCCAGGTCGTCGCCGTAGGTGTTGACGTGCCCCACCTTGCGGCCGGGCTTCACGTCCTTGCCGTACATGTGGATCTTCAACTGCGGGTCGCGTGCCATGCAGTGCAGGTAGCCGGCGTACATGTCGGGGTAGTCACCGCCGAGCACGTTGCACATCACCGTCCACGGCGTGCGGGCACGCGGGTCCCCGAGCGGCAGGTCGAGCACGGCCCGCAGGTGGTTGGCGAACTGCGAGGTCATCGAGCCGTCCTGCGTCCAGTGGCCCGAGTTGTGCGGGCGCATCGCCAGCTCGTTGACGAGGATCTCGCCCTGGCGGGTCTCGAACAGCTCGACCGCCAGGTGGCCGACGACGCCGAGCTCCTTCGCGATCCGCAGCGCCAGTTCCTGGGCCTCGCCCGACAGCTCTTCCGACAGGCCGGGGGCCGGCGCGATGACGGTGTCGCAGACGCCGTTGACCTGCTGGGACTCCACCACCGGGTAGGCGACGGCCTGGCCGTGCGGGGACCGGACGACATTGGCGGCAAGTTCCCGCGCGAAGTCGACCTTCTCCTCGGCCAGCACCGGCACGCCCGCCCTGAACGGGTCGGCCGCCTCCGCCTCGGACCGTACGACCCACACGCCCTTGCCGTCGTACCCGCCGCGGACCGTCTTGAGGACGACCGGGTACCCGGTGCCCTCCTGGGCGAAGGCCGTCACGTCGGCCGGGTCGCGGACGATGCGGTGGCGCGGGCACGGCACGCCGAGCGCCGTGAGCCGCTCGCGCATCACGCCCTTGTCCTGCGCGTGCGCGAGGGCGTCGGGGGAGGGACGGACGGGCACGCCGTCCGCCTCCAGTGCCCGCAGGTGTTCGAGCGGTACGTGCTCGTGATCGAAGGTGATCACGTCACAGCCGCGTGCGAACGCCCGGAGGGTCTCCAGATCGCGGTAGTCACCCACGACGACGTCCGCGACCGCTTGGGCGGCGGAGTCCTGCGGTGTGTCACTGAGCAGCTTGAACTTCAGGCCGAGGGGAATGCCGGCCTCGTGGGTCATACGGGCGAGCTGACCGCCACCGACCATGCCGACTACGGGGAACGTCACCCGACCAGGGTATCCGGCGCCCCGCGGCGGCCGCCGGGCCACTCACCGGCACCTGCCAGGACGCCCGGATGTCCTGGAGGGACAGCCGTGGCGCCTGCGGCTCGTTAGCATGGGCCGCCACGACACCGAACGGACGGGGCGAGGCCAGATGAGCGGACAGGGCGCCGGCGGGACGCCGGGAACGCGACTGCGCCGGCTGATCCAGGAGGTCGTGAAGTTCGGCGCCGTCGGCGGCTCGGGCCTGCTGGTGAACCTGCTGGTCTTCAACCTGGTCAGGCACGTCACGGACCTGCAGGTGGTCCGCGCGTCCGTGCTGGCGACGGTCGTGTCGATCATCTCCAACTACATCGGCTTCCGGTACTTCGCCTACCGCGACCGCGACAAGTCCGGCCGCACGCGCGAGCTGACGCTCTTCCTGGTCTTCAGCGCGATCGGCCTGGTCATCGAGAACGGCGTGCTCTACACGGCGACGTACGGGTTCGGCTGGGACGGGCCGCTGCAGAGCAACGTCTTCAAGTTCATCGGGATCGGGGTGGCCACGCTGTTCCGCTTCTGGTCGTACCGGTCGTGGGTGTTCAAGGCCCTGGTGCCCGCCGCCGAGGCGCCGCCCGGACGGGAAGCGCCCGTGAAGGCGCAGCCCGACCGGGTCGGCTGAGCGTCACCGGTTCACCGGTCACCGGTCACCGGTCACCGGTCACCGGTTCGCCGGGTCACCGCACCGGGCGTTCCGGTTCCTTCCGCTCCTGGGTCTCGCGGCTCAGGAACAGCGCGAACACCGGCGGGTACGGCTGGAGCAGTTCGAGGCGCCCGCCGTCCGCCTCCGCGAGGTCGCGCGCGACGGCGAGGCCGATGCCCGTCGAGTTGTGGCCGCTGATCGCCCGTTCGAAGATCCGCGCGCCGAGGTCCGGGGACACGCCGGGCCCCTCGTCCGTCACCTCGATGACGGCCTGGTTCCCGGTGACGCGCGTCCTGAGGGCCACCGTGCCGCCGCCGTGCATGAGCGAGTTCTCGATCAGCGCGGCAAGCACCTGCGCGATCGCGCCTGGCGTGGCCATCACCCACACGCCCTGCCGCCCGGAGCGCACGATGGCGCGGCCCGCGCTGCGGTAGACGGGCTTCCACTCCTCTATCTGCTGCTTGATGATCCTGTCGAGATCGAGGGCGACCGCCGAGCCGGTGCGCGGGTCGCGGGCGTTCGTGAGCAGGCGCTCCACCACGTCGGTGAGCCGCTCCACCTGGTTGAGCGCGATCGCCGCCTCTTCCTGCGCGGTGTCCAGGTCCTCGGTGAGCGTGATCTCCTCAAGACGCATCGACAGGGCGGTCAGCGGCGTACGGAGCTGGTGCGACGCGTCGGCGGCGAGCCTGCGCTCGGCGGTCAGCATGCGGGCGATGCGCTCCGCGCTCGAGTCCAGCACGTCGGCGACACGGTCGAGCTCGGGCACCGCGTACCGCTTGTGGCGCGGCCTCGGGTCGCCCGAGCCCAGCTTCTCGGCGGTCTCCGCGAGGTCGACGAGCGGCGAGGCCAGCTTGTTGGCCTGCCGCACGGCGAGCAGCACGGCGGCGATGATCGCGAGCAGCGCGACCGCGCCGATGATCAGCAGCGTGCGGCCGACCTCGCGCGTGACGGACGAGCTCTGCTCCTCGACGGTGACGACCTCGCCCTGCTCACCGCGCGCCTGGCCGCGGATGACGGATCCCGTGGGCTTCTTGCCCACGTGGACGTCGGGGTGTCCTGGCACGTCGACGCGCGCGTACCGGTGGATGGTGATCTGCTGTTTCAGCGCGTCCGCGCTGATGGACTCGCCGCCGAGCAGCCGTCCGTCGACGATGCTGACCACGCGCAGGGCCTCGGAGTCCACGCTCTCCTGGGCGCTGTTCGTGATCGTCCGCGTCTCGACGATGACGAGGGAGACGCCGAAGACGGCGATGACGACGAGCACCACGGCGAGCGTGGAGTTGATCAGTCGACGGCGCAATGTGCCCTCCGGGCATGGGTGGCTCGGGGTCGCCCGGGCCGGTGCCCGCGGCCGGGCGGGTCAGCTCTTCTCGAAGCGGAAGCCGACGCCGCGTACCGTGGCGATGTAGCGGGGGTTGGCCGCGTCGTCGCCGAGCTTCTTGCGCAGCCAGGAGATGTGCATGTCGAGCGTCTTGGTGGACGACCACCACGTCGTGTCCCACACCTCGCGCATCAGCTGATCGCGCGTGACGACCCGGCCCGCGTCCCTGACCAGGACCCGCAGCAGGTCGAACTCCTTCGCGGTGAGCTGCAGTTCGTCATCGCCCATCCAGGCGCGGTGCGATTCGACGTCGATGCGCACGCCGTGGGTGGCGGGCGCGGGCGCGGGTTCCGCGGCGCCCCGCCTGAGCAGGGCGCGCACCCGGGCGAGCAGTTCGGCGAGGCGGAAGGGCTTCGTCACGTAGTCGTCGGCGCCCGCGTCTAGCCCGACGACCGTGTCGACCTCGTCGGCGCGCGCGGTGAGCACCAGGATCGGCACCGCGTGGCCCTCCGCCCTGAGCCTGCGGGCCACCTCGAGGCCGTCCATGCCCGGCAGGCCGAGGTCGAGCACGACCAGGTCGACGCCGCCCTGCAGTCCCGCGTCGAGGGCTGTGGGCCCGTCCTCGCGCACCTCGACCTCGTACCCCTCTCGGCGGAGGGCGCGGGCCAGCGGCTCGGAAATGGAAGCGTCGTCCTCGGCGAGCAGTACTCGGGTCATGGACGTGATGGTAGTCCGCGGACGGCATCGCTCGGGCAACGATCGACCGAGCCTGCGGTACGGTCTGGGAAGCAGGGTTTCGCCTTCGATTTATGGTGTCAACCGTGCCGATTACCTGTGACTCATCTCTCAAGTACTTTCAAATAGGCCTATAGCGTGCCGTATGGTTATGCGAGGCCTGTAGTACTACCTAGGACCTTTGGCGATGAAGCTGCCAAAGGTCTTTTTTGTGTGCAGGCGGTTCCCCCACGGGCCCGGCGGCCCACAAGGCCCCCTGACCCCCCACGGTCCCGGCCACCCCACGGCCGGTGCGCCATCACGAGCAAGGAACACCATGGCGACCACACCGACGAAGGACGCGTCGAGCCCACCCGGCAGCGGCAAGACCTTCTTCGGCCACCCGCGCGGCCTGGCCACCCTGTTCATGACCGAGATGTGGGAGCGGTTCAGCTTCTACGGCATGCGGGCGCTGCTCACGATCTACCTGCTGTCCGGCGGTCCCGACGCGTCCAAGGGCCTGCAGACCGGCGGCCTCGGCATGGACCTCGCCACCGCCACGGCGATCTACTCGATCTACAACTCGCTGGTCTACCTGCTCGCGATGCCGGGCGGCTGGCTGGGCGACCGGGTGTGGAGCCCGCGCAAGACGGTCGCGGTCGCGGCCGGCACGATCATGGTGGGGCACCTGACGCTGGCCCTGCCGGGCTCCGGCACCTTCTTCGTGGGCCTCGCCCTCGTGGCGCTCGGCTCCGGCCTGCTCAAGGCCAACATCTCGACCATGGTCGGGCACCTCTACAAGGGGCCGGACGACCCGCGCAGGGACGGCGGTTTCACGATCTTCTACATGGGGATCAACGTCGGCGCCTTCTTCGCCCCGCTGGCTATCGGCACCGTCGGCGAGAAGGTCAGCTGGCACCTGGGCTTCGCGCTCGCGGCCGTCGGCATGGCCCTCGGCCTCGCCCAGTTCCTCATCGGCAGCCGCAACCTGAGCCCGGAGAGCAGCAAGGTCCCGCAGCCGCTGTCCCCGCAGGAGCGCTCGGCGTGGCTGCGCAAGGGCTTCACCTGGCTGGCCGTCGCGGTGGTCGCCTACGCGATCATCGTGCTCAGCGGGCACTTCACGCCCAACTGGGTGATGATCCCGCTGACCGTCGCGGGTCTGATCATCCCCGCGGGCGTGCTGTGGCGGATCAAGCGCGACCGGTCGCTGTCGACGGGCGAGCAGGGCAAGATGTCGGGCTACATCTGGTTCTTCGTCGCCGCGGCGGTGTTCTGGATGATCTACGACCAGGGCGGTTCGACGGTCCAGGCGTTCGGCACCAACAAGGCGTCCGACAGCGTGCTGGGTCTCTCCTTCCCGACGTCCTGGTACCAGTCGCTCAACCCGATCTTCATCATGGCGCTCGCGCCCGTGCTCGCCTGGTTCTGGCTGCGACTCAACCGGCGCGGCTCCGAGCCGAGCACGGTGGTGAAGTTCTCGGTCGGCCTGGCGTTCATCGGCCTCTCGTTCTTCTTCTTCCTGATCCCGCTGTTCATGGCGTCGAACGGGTCGCTCGTCTCGCCGATGTGGCTGGTCGGCATCTACCTGATACAGACCGTGGGCGAACTGTGCCTGTCGCCGGTCGGCCTTTCGGTGACGACGAAGATGGCGCCGGAGAAGTACGCGAGCCAGATGATGGGCGTGTGGTTCCTGGCCGTGACGGCGGGCGACTCGGTGACGGGACTGCTGTCCATCGCGCACGTCGGCCTCAACAGCACGGGCGTGGTCACGCTGGAGGCGGCACTCGCCGTGCTCGCGGGTGTGGCCGTGTTCATGTACCGGCGGCGCGTGCGCGACCTGATGGGCGAGGTTCACTGACGCGCGAGGCCCCTTACCGCCGCCGGGAGGGCGGCGGCAAGGGGCCTCGCCCACGGGCGGCACGCGCGCACGCCGACGGCCACGCTGGGCGCCGGCATGCGGACGCGGGAAGGCGGCGGCTGCGGGGGGTGTGGGCGGTGCCACGCCCGGCTCCGCGGCGGGGGTGCCGGATTACGCCGGCGCGGCCAGTTCCGCCCAGACCGTCTTGCCGGGCCTGTCGGTCATGCGGTGCACGCCCCAGTCGAGGCAGAGCCGCTGCACGATGAACATGCCGTGGCCGCCGGGCCGGCCGGCCCGGTGCGGGGTGCGGGGCGCCGGCTGGCCCGCGCCGCGGTCGGTGACCTCGAGGCGCAGCACCTTCGAGGCGGTCGACACGCGGAGCCGTTCCGGTCCCTCCGCGTGCAGGCACGCGTTGGTGACCAGCTCCGACACGACCAGCAGGACGTCCTCCGCCGCCGCCCGCCCGTCGGCGGTGGAGGCGGGCAGCCAGCCCCAGTCGTAGAGAGCCTGACGGGTGAAGTCGCGGGCGAGAGGGACGACGCCGCTGGCGCTCTCCAGCGCGAGCGTGCGGTTCGTCCCCCCGGACGCGGATGCCTGCTCGGCGTCCGGCTCGGGGCCGAGGTCGCCCGGCGATGGCTGCCGGGTGGTGCTCATCAGCGCTTCACCTCACCGATTCGCCAATTTGCCATGAGTGCCACACTGAGAGTGATTGCAGGGATGTGTGCGGCCCGCGGGAGTCTTCTGCCCGTCCGGGCCGTGACGACACCCGGAGCGGCGGGACAACACCCGGCGACGCGACAGCACCCTGCCGGGATCGGACTCACACCCTCACTCCGCCAGTGCGGCGTGCAGCGATTCGTGCACGCCGAAGACCGCGTCCGCGCCGGTGATCTCGAAGACCCTCGCGACCACGGGCCGCATCGCGGCCAGGTGGACACCGCCGCCGACGGCGTCCGCCTTGAGGCGGGCACCCAGCAGGACGTTGAGTCCCGTCGAGTCACAGAACTCGAGTTGTGAGCAGTCGATCACCAGCCGTGACCTGCCCTGCTCGAGCGCTTCGTCCAGTGGGACGCGCAACAGCTCGGCCGTGTGGTGGTCGAGTTCGCCGGCCGCTGTCACGACCTCGCTGCGGCCCTCGGTGCGAACCTCGACCCTGAGTCGGCCCTGGTTCGTACTGCCGACCGTCTGGCGGTCCATCCCGTCCCTTTTCGCCGTGGTTTGCCCGTGATTTCGCATAGTGGTGGTGCGTGTGTTCTGTTCGACAGCGCGTCGGCCGCGCTGATCGCGCGTGGACCGTGTGGCCCGGCCGACCGGCGGCCGCCGCGGACGGGCCGACCGCGGACGCCGCTCGAACATTACGCCTTTCAGTCGCCACCGGGTAGCCGAACTAGCCAACAATGCATGACAAATGGGACAATTGGCACTTGCAACCGTCAGTGCCCAGCAGGTAGGGCTAGAGGGAGACAGATACGACACGGCACGGCACTGGGAGGCGCCGCACGCCGCAAGCGATGCGAACAGGCATCGGCAGCCATATGCCGAGAACGATGGAGGAGACCATGTCACCCCGGCTCGACGAAGCGCGTACCCCGCTCGCGCCGTCGGTATCAACGCGCGAACATTCTGTGGCCGACGTCACATCGGCGCCCGGCGACACGGTGCCCGGCGACACGGTGGCCGAGGACGTGCCGGCCGACTGCGCGGTGGCCGACTACGCGGTCCTCGAAGGCGAGCACCCGACCGGCATCCCCTCTCAGCAGGCACTCGGCGAGATGGGCGCGGTCAACGCGCGAGCGCTGTCGAAGACGCTGTTCGCGCGTCTCGAGGCGCTGGAGGAGGGCACCCACGAGCACGCCTACGTGCGCAACACCCTGGTCGAGCTGAACCTCGCCCTCGTGAAGTTCGCGGCGTCCCGCTTCCGCACCCGCAGCGAGCCCATGGAGGACATCGTCCAGGTGGGGACGATCGGCCTGATCAAGTCGATCGACCGGTTCGAGCTCAGCCGCGGTGTCGAGTTCCCGACCTTCGCCATGCCGACGATCATCGGCGAGATCAAGCGCTTCTTCCGCGACACCTCGTGGTCGGTCCGGGTGCCGCGCAGGCTCCAGGAGCTCCGCCTCGACCTGGCGAAAACCAGCGACGAACTCGCGCAGCGACTCGACCGCGCCCCGAGCGTCGGCGAGCTCGCCGAGGCCCTGGGTCTCACGCGCGAGGAGGTCGTCGAGGGCATGACGGCGAGCAACGCCTACACGGCGAGCTCGCTCGACGCGCAGCCCGAGGAGGACGACAGCGAGGCCGCGCTCGCGGACCGCATCGGCTACGAGGACCACGGCATCGAGGGCATCGAGTACATCGAGTCGCTCAAGCCCCTGATCGCCGGGCTCCCGCACCGCGACCGGCGGATCCTGTCGCTGCGCTTCGTGGCGAACCTGACGCAGTCCGAGATCGGCGAGGAGCTCGGCATCTCGCAGATGCACGTCTCGCGCCTGCTCTCGCGCACGCTGGTCAAGCTCCGCAAGGGGCTCACGCTGGAGGAGTGAGCACCGCGCGGCCCGAGGCCGGAACCCGAACGCGACCGCGCCCCGCCGGGAGGATCCGGCGGGGTGCGGTCGTGCGTGCGGTGAGACGCCCCGCGCGGCCGGTGGCCGTGGAGGGCTCGGGATCGGCCGGATGCCTTATTGACGTGCCGTCCGGTATGGGTCACATTGAGCGCCGGGGCAGGGGGGATCGGCATGGCGCGTGGGGAAGGCCGTCCGGAGGGCACCACGGCGCTCGAGGCGCTGATGGGCCGGCGTCTCGGCAGGGAGTGCCTGTACACACCGTCGTGCAGGCTGGCGCTCTACGTGGCGCTGCGCCACTGGTGCAGGCCCGGCGGGCGGGTGCTGATGTCGCCCGTCAACGACGACGTCATCTTCTTCGTCGTGCTCGCGGCCGGACTGCGTCCGGTGCAGGCGCCGTTGGACCCGATCGACGGGTCCATCGACGTGGCGGCCGTACCCGAGGAGACCTGGCGCGGCCTTTCCGCCGTCGTCACCACCAACCTGTACGGCAACCCCGACCCGGTGGCCGCGCTGCGCGAGCGGTGCGACACCGCGGGCATCCCGCTGATCGAGGACGCGGCGCACGCCATCGGCAGCCGGCTGCCGGACGGCCGGGCCGTGGGCACCGTCGGCGACGCGGCCGCCTTCAGCCTCTCCAAGCACGTGGGGGCGAAGACGGGCGGGTTCCTGGCGTTCGCGGAGCCGGGGCTGCGCGCGGAACTGACCGCGCTGCGCGACGCGTTGCTCAAACCGGCCGCGTCGGCCTCCGAGGCGCTCTACGCGGTCCGCCCGTACGCGGAGGCGGGTGTGCGGGGGCTGCGGCTCGTGCGCGCGGCACACCTGGCGCTGCGGCTGCTCGGCGCCGAGGAGCGCCAGGAGATCCGGATGCCTTTGCGGGCAGGGGAGTTGAGGCGGGCGATCGCGGCAGCGCCCGGCCTCGACCCGTTCGAGTCGTGGGTGCGGGTCGACATGCACCCCTACAGGATCGCGCCGGGCGGCGTCCGGCTGCGGCGCACCGCCCGCCTGCTGGGGGACCTGGACCGGCGCCTGGCGCTGCACCGGGCGGGCACGGCCGCGCTGCTGCGCTCGCGCTGGGGGAGCGGTCACGGCGAGCCGGACGCCGGCGATACAGGCGGTACAAGGGCCCAACCGCTCTTCCGCGTACCGCTGCTGGTGTCCGACCGGGACGCGGCGATCGCGGCGCTCGCCCGCCGGCGCATCACCGTCGGGTACCTCTACGACCCGCCGCTCGACGTCTACGCCGCGGACGGCTCCACCGCGGACGACTCCGCCGCCTTCACCGACCCCTCGCCACTGCCCCGCCCGGCCGCGTGGTTCGCGCGGCACGCCCTCCCGGTCAACCCGTGCAGGGCCGACGAGGTGCTGCGGGTGCTCGACGGCCTGCCGATCACCCCCGTACGGCCGCCCGCGGCACTCGCGCGCGACGGCGCGGCGGAGGGCAGTGGTGGGGGTGGCTGACACGGCGAGACTGCCCGACCGCCCCGAACTCCCGGTCACGCCGGCCGATTCGGGCGGCGGTGGAGCTTCGGGCGCCGATGCCGGCTCGCTGTTCCGCAACGCGTACGCCCTCATGCTGTCGACCGGTGTGTCGGCGGCGCTGGGGCTCGGGTTCTGGCTGGTCGCCGCGCGCTACTACACGGAGGACGCGGTCGGGCAGGGGTCGGCGGCCATCGCGGCGATGCGGCTGCTCGCGTCCATCACGGCGACGACCATGTTCGGCGCGGTGGTGCGGTACGTCCCGCGTGCGGGACGCGGCACGGGACCGCTGGTGCGGCGGGTGTACGCGGTGAGCTCCCTGGTGGTGTGCGCCGCGTCCCTGGTGTTCCTCGCGACACTGGGCTGGTGGGGGCCGTCGTACGCGCCGCTCGGCGGGCTCGTGCCCGGGCTGGTCTTCACACTGTCCTGCGTGGTGTGGGCGATCCTCACCCTCCAGGAGGGCGTGCTCACAGGGCTCAGGAAGTCGTTCTGGGTGCCCGTCGGCAACGCCGCCTTCTCGCTGGGCAAGCTCGTCCTGCTGGCCGCGCTCGCCGCGGCGCTGCCGGTGCTCGGTGTGTTCGTGTCTTGGGCGGCGGCCATGGCGCTGTCCGTCGTGCCGCTCGGCTGGCTGGCCTTCCGCAGGCTCATCCCCCGCCAGGCGGCGGCCGACCGCGGGCGGCCGCCGCTGCGCTACGCCGACGTGGCCCGCTTCATGGCGGGCGACTCGGTCGGCTCGCTGTTCAGCCTGGCGATGATCAACCTGCTGCCCGTCATGGTGGCCGTGCGGTTCGACGCCGCGCACAACGCCTTCTTCTACACGGCGTACACCGTCGGCGGCACGATGGAGTTCATGGCCATCAACATGGCCTCGTCGCTGACGGCCCACGCCTCCTACGACCCCGCCGGTCTCGCGGCAGGCGTACGCGGCGCGCTGCGCAGGATGCTGCTGCTCCTCGTGCCCGTGGTCGCGGTGATCGTGGCGTTCGCGCCGCTGGTGCTGGCACCGTTCGGCGGCTCGTACGCCGCGCACGGCACGACGGTGCTGCGGCTGCTTGCGCTGGCCACACTCCCGAGGGTGGTGGTCGAGCTGTACATCGGCGTGCTGCGCGTGCAGGGCCGTACGGGCGTGCTGGCCGCGCTCCAGGGCGCCATGTGCCTCGGCGTCCTGGGCGGCGCGGCCGTGCTGATGGGCCGTACGGGCATCGCGGGCGCGGGCACGGCCGTGTTGTGCTCGATGGTCCTGGTGGCCCTGTTCGCGGCGCCCGGCCTGCGCAGGGCGCTGCGCGTCCCGCCACCCGGCCGGGGCGGCCGGGGGCGGCACCGGCTCGGCGGCCCCCCGCGCCGGGTCAGAACACCGCGGTCGGGTTGACCGGGCTTCCCGTCATGCCGTGCACACGCGGCGGCGCGACGGTGAGCAGGAAGCTGTGGCGCCCCAACTCCGCGCACAGCGCGGCGAGATCGTCCAGGTGTGACGCGTCGATCAGCGGCATGGCCATCCGGCCGAGCGCGACGCCGTGCAGCGGGGACGGTCCTTCGGGGTCGAGCGCCGGGTAGGCGTCGCCCCTGTCGCCCGTGTAGAGGGCGACCCCGCGGCGGTGCATCCAGCGCACCGCGTCGAGGCTGATGCCCGGGGTCGGCCTGTCCGCGATCAACGGGTCGGCCGGCCAGCCGAACCGCACCGCGAGCGCGTCACCCGGCCGCACCTCCACGCCCTGCCGCTCCTCGGCCTCCTCGAAGTCGCGCGACGTCACCGCGTGTCCGGACGGCAGCGGGCCGTCGGCGGCCAGGTCGAGCAGGACGCCCCGCGTCACGATCCCGGCCGCGAAGGCCGACGTCGACGCGAAGGCCACGCCCGCGGGCGTCACGACCTGGTTCCTGGGACGGCCGGGGTAGACCTCGTCGCCCGTCGACCAGTGGGCGAGCGCGTCGATGTGGGTCGACTTCGCGTGATGGTTCGTCACCAGCATCAGGTCGGCGGCGACGCCCACCCCGGTGTGGGTCATCACCTGCTGCACGGGCGAGACGTCCACCGTCGTCGGCGCGAACGGGCTGCTGATCATCGGGTTGGGGACGATCGGCTGCGCCAGCGACGCCCACCGGCCCGTCCGCACCTCGGCGGCGGCCCGCGCGCGCACCTCGTCGGTGATCAGGTTGAGGGTGCCGAGTTCGTCGTCGGCTCCCCACCGCCCCCAGTTGTCCGGGATCTCAGGCTCGGTCGAAGTGCTCACGCGCTCGGTTCCCCTCATCGGCGACTCGTCGGCTCGGCTCGTGGCAACGTACCGCGCGGCCGGAACGGGCCCCGCGGCGCGGTCCGCCACCGCGGCGGCCACGGCGCGATCCGGGCGCCGCCGTAGCCTGGGCGCATGGGTAACAGCACGCCTTCTCAGCCGTTGACACTGCACATCGGGCACGACGAACTGGTCGTACGCCGCCGCTACGAGGTCGCCAGCATCCTCAACGACATCCTCGTCGCGCTGTGGTTCATCGTCGGCAGCGTGATGTTCTTCTCCGAGGACTGGACCACCACGGGGACGTGGTGCTTCCTCATAGGCAGCGTCGAACTGCTGATCCGGCCGGTGATCCGGCTCACCCGCCATGTGCACATCCGGCGCATCCGCGAGTCCCCGGACGGGGCGGGCGGCGCGAGGGCCGCCTCTGGCGCCGCCGCCGACTCCGTCCAGGACTACTAGAGGTCCGGTCCGCCGCCCGGCCGCACGGCGTGAGGCACGCCACAGGAACCCGCGCCGGCCCGCGGAGAGACAACGGGTGTGAGGAACACTGACGACGGAGACGGCATGCGTGCGCGCATCCGGGCGGGGGACCGCCAGGCGTTCGCCGATCTCTACGAGGAGCACGCGCGGCCGGTCTACAACCACGTCCTGCGGCTGACGGGCAACTGGTCGACGGCGGAGGAGGTGATGTCCGAGACCTTCCTGACCGCCTGGTCGCACCGGGAACGGCTGGAACCCGAGGGCGGTTCGCTCGCGCCCTGGCTGCTGGGGATCGCGACGCACAAGTCGTACAACGCCAACCGCGGCCTGCGGCGGCGTCTCGCGTTCCTCGCCCACCGGCCGCCCCCGCCCGCGGTGCCCGACTTCGCCGAGGAGACGGCCGGCCGCCTCGACGACTCCCGCAGGCTGGCGGCCGTCCACGCCGCGCTGAGCGGGCTGCGCCGCCAGGAACGCGAGGTGCTCGCCCTGTGCGTGTGGTCGGGTCTCGACTACGCGCAGGCCGCCGAGGCGCTCGGGGTGCCGGTGGGCACCGTGCGGTCGCGTCTCTCACGCGCCCGCGCCCGCCTCAGCAGGCTCAGCGAAGAACAACAGGAGCACCGGGAGCACCGGGAACGCTGGGAACCGCGGAAGACCCGCGGAGAGGGAAGAAGTGAAGCCGCCTTCGCGGCCCTGCCCCTACGGGAGGAGAACTCATGAACGCCGCCGAACCGCCCCGTCCCGGCCACCGGCCTGACGACGTGGAGGAGCTGGCCCGACTGCTGCCGCGGCCCGTGGAGTTCGACCTGCCCGCCGGGCGTCACCTCCACCACAAGGACCTCCTGATGCAGCACATCGACCACGACCGCGACGCCACCGCGCCCCTCGTCCCACCGCTCCGGCGCAGGCTGCTGCCCCGGCGCAGGCTGCTGCGGCCCGCCGTGCTCGTGCCGGCCGCCTCGCTCGCCCTGGCCGGGACCCTGGCCGTCACACTGACCGGCGGGCCCGGTGACGCTCCCGCCGCCTCGTCGCACCGCGCGCCGCAGGCGGTCACCGCGCTCCACAGGATCGCCGACGCCTCCCTGAAGACCGATGCCGTACCGGTCAAGGACAGCCAGTTCGTCTACATCCGCAGCCTCGTCCGGGAGAACACGGGGACGTTCGACGGCCCGGTGAAGCTGGGCAGGCCCCACAGGACCGAGCGGTGGATGTCGCAGAACCCGGCCCCCGTCACGGTCCTCGGCTGGATGCGCGAGACCGGCAAGGACGCCTTCATGCCCGGCGAGGACACCCCGATCGAGACCTCCGTCCCCGACGGTTCCGACAGCAGCGGCGCCGAGGGACCCGGGTTCGACCGGCCCACCTACCGGTGGCTCGCGTCCCTGCCGACCGACCCAGACGCGCTGCTCAAGCTGCTGGCCGCGCACAGCGAGGCCGGCAAGCACGAGTCCAGGGACCAGGCGGTCTTCGAGACGATCGGGGACATGCTGAGCAACAACCTCATGCCGCCCGAGAACGCCGCGGCCCTCTACCGCGCCATGGCCGAGATCCCCGGCGTGCGTGAGGTGCCCGACGCGGTGGACACGGCCGGCCGCCACGGCATCGGCATCACCCGCGACGACCCGACCTCCGCGGGCCGCGACGTGTGGATCTTCGACAAGCACAGCCTGGCGCTCCTCGGCTCGCGCTGGTACACCACCGCCGACAGGAAGCCCGGCAGGACGGACGTCCTCGCCGGCTCCGTCGCCATCCTGCGGCGCGGCATCGTCGACCAGCACGGCATGGTCCCGGAGAAGGACGCCGGCACCTCGGCCGCCGGCTGAACCCGCCGCCCCACGACGCCGCCCCACGACGCCGCCCGCGGCGGGCCGCCCGGCTCGTTCAGTCGACGCAGAGGCAGAACGGGTGGCCCGCCGGGTCGCGGTAGACGCGGAAGCGGCGGCCGTTGTCGTCGGTGTCCAGCGGGGTCGCGCCGAGCCGCAGCACCTCGCGCTCGCCCTCGTCCAGATCGGCGACCGTGAAGTCCAGGTGCAGCTGCTGCGACTTGTCGGCGGACGGCCACTCGGGCGGCACGAGGCCGGGCGCCTCCTGGAACGCCAGCCGCGTGCCGGCCGGCGCGTCCAGCTCGACCCAGCCGTTCCCGTCGTCGTTGATCTCCCCGCCGACGATCCCCGCGTAGAAGCGCGCGAGTGCGACCGGGTCGGGGGCGTCGATGGCGATGGCGCGGGTGGTGGCGACGGGCATGGGTGATCCTCCGGGCAGTCGGGGGGGCCGGACGCCTCGCTCCCGCGTCCGCTGCCCCTGTACGGGCCTTACGGGTACCCACCATTGAACACAGGTAAGGGGGCGCGTACGGGGCCGCCGCGCGCCGCGTCAGGCGTTCGGGCGGCCCATCGCCCGGTACGTCCAGCCCGCGTCGCGCCAGCGCGCCGGGTCGAGGACGTTGCGCCCGTCGAGCACCGTGCGCACCGAGGCCACCGCGCCCAGCTCCGCCGGGTCGAGGTCCCGGAACTCGCGCCACTCCGTCAGGTGCAGGACGACGTCCGCGCCGCGCACCGCTTCGAGCGCGGACGTCGCGTAGCCGAGCGTGGGGAACACCAGGCGCGCGTTGTCCATGCCCTTCGGGTCGTAGACCGTGACCTGACCGCCCTGGAGGTGGATCTGCCCGGCGACGTTGAGGGCGGGGGAGTCGCGCACGTCGTCGCTGTCCGGTTTGAACGTCGCGCCCAGCACAGCCACCCGCTTGCCGAGGAACGATTCGCCGCCGACGGCCTCGCGCGCCATGTCCACCATGTGCCCGCGCCTGCGCATGTTGACGGAGTCGACCTCGCGCAGGAACGTCAGCGCCTGGTCGGCGCCGAGTTCGCCGGCGCGTGCCATGAACGCGCGGATGTCCTTCGGCAGGCAGCCACCGCCGAACCCGATGCCCGCGCGCAGGAACTTGCGCCCGATGCGCTCGTCGTGCCCGAGCGCCTCCGCCAGCGTCGCGACGTCGCCGCCCGCGGCCTCGCACACCTCGGCCATCGCGTTGATGAACGAGATCTTCGTGGCGAGGAACGAGTTGGCCGACGTCTTCACCAGCTCCGCCGTCGCGAAGTCCGCCACGACGAACGGCGTGCCCTCCGCGATCGGGGACGCGTACACCTCGCGCAGCAGACGCTCGGCCCGCTCGCTGCGCACGCCCACCACGATCCGGTCCGGGTGCAGCGTGTCCTCGACGGCGAACCCCTCGCGCAGGAACTCCGGGTTCCACGCCAGCTCGACCTCGCCGCCCGCGGGCGCAAGCTCGGCCAGCCGCGCCGCGAGCCGGTCCGCGCTGCCCACCGGCACCGTCGACTTGCCGACGACGAGCGCGGCCTTGCCGAGGTGCTTGGCGAGCGAGTCCATCGCGCTCTCGACGTACGACATGTCGCAGGCGTACTCGCCCTGCTTCTGCGGGGTGTTGACGCAGACGAAGTGCACGTCGCCGAAGTCGGCGATCTCCGCCCAGTCCATCGTCACGCGCAGCCGCCCCGACGAGCCCTCGATCCCGGAGACGTGCCTGCGCAGCAGTTCTTCGAGGCCCGGCTCGTACATCGGGGCGCGCCCGGCGCGCAGCGCGTCGATCTTCTCCTTGGCGACGTCGAGCGCCAGCACCTCGAAGCCCAGCTCCGCCATGGCCGCGGCGTGCGTCGCGCCGAGGTAGCCGGTGCCGATCACGGTGATCTTGAGGGCCATGAGCTGCTCCATTGGTTGCGGCGGACGGTTGCGGCCGACAGGGCGCGGCCCGAGCATATCCGCGACCCCCGCGCGCACCTCAGCCGCTGTGCCCCGCCCGCGCCCGCCCCCCTTGTGCTCCGGCTCACCTATGCCTTGGGGCGTGCGGCGCTCTAGTATCGGGTTACTTAACGGTAGTTAGCAGCAGCCTCCCGGGAGTGAGAACCGTGGCCGGAACGACTGGGTCGTCAGCCTTTGACCTGTACCGCCCCGCAGAGGAACACGAGGCGCTCCGCGACGCGGTGCGCGGCCTCGCGGAGGCGAAGATCGCGCCCTTCGCGGCGGCGGTGGACGAGGAGGCGCGCTTCCCGCAGGAGGCGCTGGACGCGCTGGTCGGCAGCGACCTGCACGCCATCCACGTCCCGGAGGAGTACGGCGGCGCGGGCGCCGACGCGCTCGCCACCGTGATCGTCATCGAGGAGGTCGCGCGGGTCTGCGCCTCGTCGTCGCTGATCCCCGCGGTGAACAAGCTCGGCTCGCTGCCGGTCGTGCTCTCCGGGAGCGACGACCTCAAGCGCACGTACCTCACGCCGCTCGCCGCCGGCGACGCGATGTTCTCGTACTGCCTCTCGGAGCCGGACGCGGGCTCCGACGCGGGCGGCATGAAGACGAGGGCCGTGCGCGACGGCGACGCGTACGTGCTGAACGGCGTGAAGCGCTGGATCACCAACGCGGGCGTCTCCGAGTACTACACGGTGATGGCCGTCACCGACCCCGACAAGCGCACCAAGGGCATCAGCGCGTTCGTCGTGGAGAAGTCGGACGAGGGCGTGTCCTTCGGCGCACCGGAGAAGAAGCTCGGCATCAAGGGCTCCCCGACCCGCGAGGTCTACCTGGACAACGTCCGCATCCCCGCGAGCCGGATCATCGGCGAGGAGGGCACCGGGTTCGCCACCGCGATGAAGACCCTCGACCACACCCGCATCACCATCGCCGCCCAGGCACTCGGCATCGCGCAGGGCGCCCTGGACTACGCGAAGGGCTACGTCCAGGAGCGCAAGCAGTTCGGCAAGCCGATCGGCGACTTCCAGGGCGTCCAGTTCATGCTCGCCGACATGGCCATGAAGCTGGAGGCCGCCAGGCAGCTCACCTACGCGGCCGCCGCACGCTCCGAGCGCGTGAGCCAGGGCTCGGCCAAGGAGGACCTGACGTTCTTCGGCGCGGCCGCCAAGTGCTACGCATCCGACGCGGCCATGGAGATCACCACGGACGCGGTCCAGCTCCTGGGCGGCTACGGCTACACGCGCGACTACCCGCTGGAGCGCATGATGCGCGACGCGAAGATCACACAAATCTATGAGGGCACCAACCAGGTCCAGCGCGTGGTCATGGCGCGGAACCTGCCCTGACGCCCCCTGCGCCCGGTACCCGCTGCCTCAGTGGTGTGCCGGGCGCTCCCGGCCGGCCGCTCCCGACGCGGTGGGCACCCGGCCGCCGGGCGGCTCGGGCCTGCCGTCCTCCTCGCCCGCGGGCCCGGAGTCGCCGGACGCCCCGGACGTCCCGGACGCCGAGCTCGCCAGCAGCCGCAGCTTCGGCGGCGGCGTCCTGCGGTGCTTGGGGCCCGAGAGCGGGCGTACGGCGGCCAGCTCGCGCAGCAGCTGGCCGAGCTGCGTCAGCGCGAGGCCGACGGGCGGCAGCTGCGCCGAGCACTCGGGGCGGCGCGCGAGCACCGTGTGCTCCGCGTCCCTCAGATGCTGCTCGACGTCGGCGTGCGGCGCGGCCGTGAGGGCCGGGTGGTCGGCCAGGTGGGCGGCCGCGGCGGCGAGCGATCTGGCCGCGTCCGCGTACTCGGCCGCCGCGTTGGGCACCTCGAGCCGTTGCGGGGCCAGCGCCAGCGTCCTGCCGCGGCGCGAGACCGCCGCGTACAGCGTGAGCCGGTGCCGGGTCAGCCTGGGGTCGTTGCCCCAGACGAGCGGCCTGGTCAGCGGGGACGCGACGAGCGCGAGGCCGCGCACCTGGTGGTCGATGGCGCGCGCCTGCGCGTCGAGGTCCGTCTCCGGCTCCGAGCCGTCGAGGCGTCCCGCGACGCCTTCGAGCAGCGTGGAGAGCGCGGAGTAGAACGTGGTGCGCGCGCTGTGCAGGGTGTCGCGCGTCGAGGTCGGCAGGACGAGCAGGCCCACGAGGATGCCGATGGCCGCGCCCGCCGCGGTCTCCTCCAGGCGCAGCATGAGCAGGCCGGGCGAGAACTCGTTGAGAATGCTGTACAGCTGCGAGACCATGATCGTCACGAAGAAGATCATCAGGCCGTACGAGATGCGCACCAGGTAGAAGCCGCACGCCATGGCCAGGATGATCACGGCGAGCGCGGTGAGCGTGTGGCCGGCCGTCACGTGCACCATGCCGATGCCCGCGCCCAGGCCGACGAGGGTGCCGGCGACGCGGTTGGTCGCCTTGAGCGTCGTCTCCGAGCGGGTGGCCGTGCCGGTGAAGGCGACGAAGGCGGCGATGACGGCCCAGTAGTAGCGCTGCTCGTTGATCTCCCGCCCCACGAGGATCGCGACCCCGCCCGCGACGGCCACCTGGATGGCCTGGCGGGTGGTGAGCTTCATGCGCGCGAAGACGTTCCAGTGCCGGCCGCGCGCCGCGACGCCGCCCGCGATGGCGGCGGATCCCGGCAGGTTGCCCATCGCGAGCTGGACCGCGGGCTCGTACTCCTGCTCGCTCGTCCCGGTGGCGGGCGGTGCGTCGCCCTGGCGTGCCAGGTCCACGTACTCCATGGCCGCGGCCGCCAGGTGGCTCGCCGCCCACACGCCCTCGACGGCCCCGGTCGCGCCGGACGCGCTCGTGGGCGCCGCGGGCAGGGCCATCGAGCCCGGTCCCCGGTCGCCGGGCCTGCCGGTGGGGCGCGGCACGAGCGCGGACGGGTCGAGCAGGGGGAGCGCGAGGCGTTCGACGGCGGCGAGGTCGCGGTCGGCGAGCGCCCTGGCGATGCGGGCCGCCGCCTGCCTCGTCGGGCCGTCCGCCTCCGTCGCGGAGCCCGCGGCGGTGGCCAGCGCCTCGACGGCGAGCTGGAGGTCGAGCATGCGGCGGCGCAGCGCGGGGCCGCTCCAGCCGCCCGGCAGGGCGCCTGGCTGCCCCGACCAGCCCTCGATCATCAGCGCCGTCTCCGCGAGCCCCAGCTGCCGCGCGTGCAGCAGGCGCCGCCGGCGTCCGGCCTTCTGCGGATCTTCGGACTCCAGCAGGTCGGCGGCGGCCCGGGCGACGGCCCGCGAGCGTGCGTCGAACGCCTGGCGTATCCGGCGCAGGGTGCGGCGGGTGTTGGTGCGCAGGACGGTCAGGGACAGCAGCAGCACCCAGGCGGCGGAGACGGCGACGGCCGCGAGCTGGCCCGGCAGCTGGGCGAGCGTGGGGTGCAGGAAGGCGGCGAAGAAGTACCCCATCCACACCATGAAGCCGTAGAAGAAGAACGCGGGCCCGAAGCGGCGGATGTAGACGGCGGCGAACATCACGACGACGAACGCGGACAGCATCAGCGTGGTGCTGCCGCTCACGAGGATGCCGAGGACGAGGCCGGTGCCGAGCGCGAACGGGAAGCCCGCGGCGGTCCACACCTTGGTGGTGGCCGGGATGCCGCCGAGGGCCATCGAGCCCATCATGGCGACGATGGTGCCGAGCATGACCGTGACGAGGGTGCCCGGCGGGGTGCAGAGCCCCGGAGGAACCATCCTCCAGGGCCATGGCGCTCGCCACCGCGACGGCGGCACCTATGGCCTGCCGCAGCCTGCTCAGGCCCTGGTCGTGGCGGGAGCCTTGTCACATGTGACGGATGCTCCCTGCAGACCCGGCCATCCAACCGTTCCTGTGGACTGAGCAGGAGTTGATCCACACAGCCGCACGCCCCGAACGGTCTTGGGCGCACTGGTCTCCGGCGTACTCAACCCCGAGGCAGCGACACGGATCTCGTCCGTGGTCCGATCCCAGGAGGCCGGTTCCCTCACGACCTGGCCAGATGGGTACGGCCAGAGGCGACGGGGAGGCCTCGAACCATCACTCCGGTGGAGCGAGGGCTCCGCACGCTGACGCCGTACCCGGCGTCCCGGATCGCACGATCACCGTAGCGCGAACAGCCCAGGACACCGCAAGCCTGGAAGCCGACCACCACACGATCGAGTTAGCCGCGTGTACGTGCCCTGGCCAGCAAATGAAGACCCTCGCCGAACGGCTCGGCCTCGACCCGTCCACCGCGGGCCGGCAGATCGCGGCCATGGAGCGTGCGGGCCTCGTGGAGCGCCGCTGCGAGCCGCCCGACCGCCGCCGCGCCCTGATCACCCCGACGGCCGAGGGGATCGCCCGCGCCGAGACGGTACGCCGCGAGCGCACCGACGGCTTCGCGGAGCTTCTCGCCGACTGGGAGGACGACGACCTGCGCACGCTCGGCGAGATGTTCGAGCGCTACAACCGCGCCGTCGCCGAGCGCTACCTCACCGGGGAGGACGCGGCGCCCACGCCGGAGCCGCGCGCGACGCACTGAGGGCCGCCAGGCCCGTCCAGGGGGGACCCGGCGGCCCTCAGGACCGGCTGGCGAGCAGGTCAGCCGGTGACGGTGACCTTCTGGCCGTTGTTGAGCTCGTTCACCAGCTCCTTGACCTTCGCCTGGTCCCAGACGAGGTTCCCGCCGCGGTTGCCGGAGACCGGCATCGTCATCGAGACGCCGTTGCCGCCCGTCACGTCCTTCATCGCGAAGAACATCTTGGCCAGCGCGTACGGCGACATGTCCTTGTCCACCGTCAGCGTGTCGAGGCCCGCGCCGAGCGCCGGGTACAGCTTGAACGGGTTGAGGATCGTGCTCGGCGTCGCCGTCTGCGAGGCCAGCGCCGACAGGAACTTCTGCTGGTTCTTCTCGCGCTGAAGGTCGCTGGTCGCGAACGCGTGCCGGGTGCGCACGTACTCCAGGGCCTGCTTTCCGTTGAGCGTCTGCTCGCCGGCCTTGAAGTCGGCGCCCGAGTACTTGTCCTTGAACCCGTGGTCCAGTTTCATGTGGACGCCGCCTATGGCGTCGACGACGTTGGCGAAGCCGGAGAAGCCGATCTCCACGTAGTGGTCGATGCGCAGCCCCGTCTTGGCCTCGATGGTGCGGACGAGGAGCGTCGGGCCGTCGGTCGCGTACGCCGCGTTCAGCTTCATGTGCACGCCGGGCCTGGCCGGGTACATCTTGCCGGACTCGTTGCCCTTGAACGAGGGCAGCGTTATGTCCGTGTCACGGGGCAGCGAGATCAGCGCCGGGCCGCCGGCGCCCTCGTGCAGGATCATCATCGAGTCCGTCCGCTGGCCCTCGGCGGCGCCGGTGTGCAGGTTCTTCTCCTGCTCCTTGGTCATGCCCTTGCGGCTGTCGGATCCGACGATGAGGTAGTTCGTGCCCGCGCCCCCGGCCGGCCGGTCGATCACCTTGGACAGGTCGACGTCCTTGTGCAGTTTGGAGTCGGCCCAGAAGTACGTGCCCACGGAGACGCCGAGCACCACGACGACGAGCGCCAGCACGCCGTACCTGATGCGCCGGCCCCAGTTCGCCGGGCGCCTCGGCGGCGCCGCCGTCCCGCCGGGGCCGTACGGGCCGCCGCCGTGGCTGTCGCCAGGACCGCCGCCCCGGCCGCCGCCGTACACCTGGCCGGTGTTGTAGCCGCTGTCGTAACCCTGGCTGTAGGGATCGCCCTGGCCGTACTGGTCGCCGTACCCGCCTGGCGCCTGCTGGGGCGGGATGCCGTAGCGCCCGCGCTGGCGCGGGGGAACGTTCCCGCGCTGGACGTGCGGCATCGCGCGCGCCCCCTCGGGCTCAGCGCTGGCGCTGCCGCGCCCGTAGCGCTCGGGACGCTCGCCGTTCCATCCTTCGGGCCACTCGCTCATGCGGTCCAGTGTGCAGGGCGGTGGCGGGGGCCAGACAGATCACGGGGTAAATCGCACCGGGCCTGTTGCCAACCTGATGCAATGGCACCGGGATCCACACATGTGTGAAACGGGTCACCGGGCCCGCGGCTCCCGGGCCGGTCGGCGCCGTGGTCAGGGGCAGACGACCTGGTCGCCCGTGACCGTGCCGAAGGCGCCCTTCGGCTGCGCCTCGGCCCGCACGGGAGCCACCTTCGTGAACCCCTTCCCCACGACGACCTTCAGCGTCCCGCCCTGCCCCTTCACCGCCTTGAGGCGGCTGCCCGGCAGCGCCGCGGCCAGCGACCGCGCCGAGCGGTCCCACCGCGGGTCGTACTCGACGACGGTGGCCTTCGCCTTCAGCGCCGGCTTGGTCCCGGGCGCGCGCGTGGTGTCGAAGCCCGTCGCCCTGAGCGCGTCGTCGACGCGCTTGCCGAGGCCGTCCGTCGACGTGCCGTTGTAGACCTGCACCCGGATCCGGCCAGGGTCGACGTCCACCACCGTGGCGCCCCGCCCGGCCGGGGGCGTGGCCTTGTGCGGGGGCGCGAGCGGCTTGTCCTCGCGCACCGCGCGGAACAGTTGCTTGGCCTTCACCGGGTCCCACTTCACCGCCGAGCCGCCGTCCGCGAGCGTCACGCCCTGATCGGCGAGCGGCACGGAAGCGAACTCCGACGACGAGAGCGAGAAGCCGCGCATCGCCTGGCCCAGCGACAGCAGCTGCCCGGGACCGAAACCGGGGTCGGCGCGCACCGAGTCCAGCACGGCCGACACGACGTCCTTGAGCTTCACCGGGTTGAGCAGCACGCCGCTGCTCGTCGCCTGCTTGATCATCGCCGCCACGAACCGCTGCTGCCGCTGCATCCTGCCGAGGTCGGCGCTCGCGTCGCCCTGGATGTGCCGGGAGCGCACGTACTGCAGCGCCTGCCCGCCGTTCAGCCTGTGCGTGCCGGCGGCGAGGTCGAGGCCCGTGTTCGCGTCCTTCAGCCGCCGCGGCGTGCAGATGGACACGCCGCCCAGCGCGTCCACGGTCCGCATGAAGCTGGTGAAGTCGACCTCCAGGTAGTGGTCGATCTTGACGCCCGTCATGGACTCGACGGTCTTCACGGTGAGCCCGGGGCCGCCCTGGGCGTAGGCCGCGTTGAGCTTCGCCGGATACGTCGACCCCGACCCGCCCTTCGACGGCGACGGCAGCCGCGTGTAGCTGTCGCGCGGCAGGCTGACGACGCTGGCGCGCTCGCCGCCCTCCGACAGGTGCACCAGCATGATCGTGTCGGTGCAGTGGCAGGGCGCGCCGCCCAGGTGGTACTCGCGCTTCTGCGCCGCGGTGATGGTGGACCGGCCGTCGGTGCCGACCAGCAGCAGGTTCATGCCGTGTCCGGCCGCGGGCCTGTTCTTCATGTCCTTGAACGGGTCGACGCGGCCGATGCCGCTGTCCAGGCTCGTCACGACCGCGTGGCCGATGCCGCCCGCGCCGAGCACGAAGACCGACAGTGCGGTGGCGAGCCGCATGCCCCAGCGCGGCGCCGGGACGCCGGCCGCGCCGTGCCTGCGGCCGGGGCGCCGCCCCGGGGGCCTGCCGCCCGGC
>NZ_JAGIQL010000002.1 GCF_017813245.1 Streptomyces montanisoli | reverse complement strand
CCCCCCCCCCCCCCCCCCCCCCCCCCCCCCCCCCCCCCCCCCCCCCTCTTCCGCGCGGAAGACAGAGACGCAAAACCGCAGGATGGCGGAGCTGCGGGCCCGCCCCCCCGGCCCGCGGGGCGCCGGGCGTCGGCCGACCGCCCGCCGCAGCGCGCGCGCGGCGGGCCCCGCGGCGGCGAGCGGCAGCGCCACCCCCGTCGCCCGACGGGAGCGTTGCCGTGATGCGGAAGCCCGGGGCCGTGCCGTCCGTCTCCAGGGCGCCTCCCGCCGCCGCGATCCTTTCCCGCAGGCCCTTGAGGCCCGTTCCCGTCGACGAGGCCACGAGGCCGGGGTGGACACCCACGCCGTCGTCCGAGACGGTCGCCCGGACGCGCAGGTCCGACGAGCGCACCTCGATCTCGCAGCGGCCCGCGCCGCTGTGCCGCACCACGTTCGTCACCGCCTCGCGTACCACCCAGCCGAGCAGCGCCTCCGTCGCGGGCTCCAGCGGCGGGCCCGACTGCCGCACGACCGTCTCCACGCCCGCCGCGTCCAGCGCGGAGCGCGCCCTGTCCAGGTCCGCCGCGAGGCTGCCCTCGCGGTACCCGGTAACCGCCTCCCGCACCTCCGTCAGCGCCTGCCTGCCCACGGACTCGATGTCCGCGACCTGCGTCAGCGCAGCCTCCAGCCGTACGGGGGCCAGCCTGCGCGCCGCCTCCGCCTTGACGACGATCACGGACAGCGTGTGGCCCAGCAGGTCGTGCAGGTCGCGCGAGAAGCGCAGCCGCTCCTGCTCCACCGCCGAACGTGCCAGTTCCTGCCTGGTCGCCCGCAGTTGCATGACCGTCTCCGACAGCGTGAGGATCGCCGCCGTCACCATCATCGAGATGGCCGACCCGTAGGCGACCGGCACCGCCGTCCACCCCTCGTGGTACGCGGCGACCGCGGCGGTCGCGCAGCCGAGCAGGAGCGCGCCCCACCCCAGCCACCTGCCACGCAGCACCGTGCCGCAGGCAAGGCCGAACAGCGGCAGGAACAGCAGCCACGAGCCGCCGTAGAAGCCCGCGAGCGCGAACGTCATCAGGCCCATCACGAGGACCATCCAGCGGACCTGCGGGCTGTCCCGCTTGCCCGGGACGAAGGCCCTGAACACCACGGAGACGTAGAGGGAGTTGAAGACGAGCAGGCCGATGCCGCCGATCCACGGGTCCGGCGTCTTGCCCTGCACGATGTTGGAGAACGAGCCGAGGCCGAGCAGCAGCCAGGGCATCATCGCGAAGCCGTTCGGCGGTCCGGGCCTGCGCGGGTGCCGCCGTCCCTCACCGCAGTCGGACGGGTCCTCCGCGCCGGACGCCACCGCCGGCCCGGGCCCCCACTCGCGCTCCCGCTCGCGCCCTCGCTCCCGCTTGCGCGCGCCGCCCGTGCGCGCACGCAGCCACGACGGCGTACGGAACGGCGGCACCGGGAAGTCCCGCAGCACCAGCGGCTCGCGCCGCCGCTTCCCGTGCGCCTCCGCCACGTCGTCCTCGTGCGCGCCCCTCAGGTCCTTCGCGCCCTTCCCGCCGTTCACGCCGTGCACGCCCTGCTCGTCGTCGTCCGTCATGTCGCCGTCCTCGCAGCCCTGCGGTACGAGACCACAGCGTACGAACCGCTCACCGCGAGCCATCCCAGCAACACCGCCACCGTCGCCACCGTCGGCGCACCGCCCGCCGTGGTCGACCAGCCGAGCGCGGCGAACCGGTTCGCCGGTGTGAACTCCGCGATCACACGCAACCAGTGCGGGAACAGCTCGACGGGGAACCACAGCCCGCCGATCACGGCGAGACCCACCAGGCAGCCGATGTTCAGCACGCCCGTCGTCTGCGCCGACAGGCGGTAGCCGTTGCCGATGCCGAACAGTGTGAACGGCAGTGCCCCGAGCCACATCAGACCCACCAGCGCGGGCCACTGCCACGCATCCAGCCGCACACCGTTGACCAGTGCGCCCGCCGCGAGCACCAGCAGCAGGCTGGGCAGCACGGTCACCGACCCGGCCAGCCCCCTGCCGAGCACGACGTCACGCGGCCTTATCGGTGTGATCCGCAACTGGTGCAGCCAGCCGAGCTGCTTGTCCTCCGCGATGCCCGTCCCCGTGCCGACGGCGGCCCCCAGCGCCCCGTAAGCCGCCATCCCGACCATCGAGGTGACCTTCCAGGCGGCGCCGTCCGGGTTCGCGCCCTGGCCGATGTTGGTGAACAGCAGGTACATCACCACCGGCATCCCCGCGCCGAAGACGATGAACCCGGGGTCGCGCAGGGCGCGCCGTACCTCCAGGCGCACGTACCGGCCGATCATGACGCCACCTCCACGTGCTCGTCGTGCCGCCGCGTCAGGGCGAGGAAGGCGTCCTCGAGCGTGGCCCGTGTGACCTCGATGTCCCGCACGCTGCCGAGCCCGGCGAGCGCCACCACCGTCGCGTCCGCGTCGTCCGTGCGCAGCCGCGCGCGTCCCGCCCGCACCTCCACGTCCCGCACGCCGGGCAGCAGCCGCAGCCCGGCGGCGTCCCCGTCCGCCAGGTCGAAGGAGACCAGGCGGCCGCCCGCGGCCTCCCGCAGCCGCTCGCCCGTGCCGTCCGCCACGACCTCGCCGCGGTCGAGCACGACGATCCGGTCCGCGTAGGCGTCGGCCTCCTCCAGGTGGTGGGTGGAGAACAGCACGGTGTTGCCCCGGCCCGCGTACGCACGCATCGACGCCCAGAACGCGCGCCGCGCCTCCACGTCGAGCGCCGCCGTCGGCTCGTCGAGCACGACCAGCTCAGGGCCGCCGGCGAGCGCGACGGCGAACCGCACGCGCTGCGCCTGGCCGCCGGAGAGCCGGTCGACGCGCCGGTCCTCGAGCCCGGTGAGCCCGGCCAGCCCGATGGTCTCCGCCACCGGCAGGGGGCGCGGGAACGCGGCGGCCACGAACGACACCAGCTCCCGCACCGTCACGCGCCGCACCGCGCGGCCGTCCTGCAGCATGGCGCCCACCCGCCCGGCGGCGACCGCGCGCGACGGCGGGCCGCCGAACAGGCGCACCGTGCCCGCGTCCGGTTCGTCGAGCCCGAGCAGCAGGCCGACGGTCGTCGACTTGCCCGCGCCGTTGCGGCCGAGCAGCGCCACCGTCTCGCCGCGCGCCACCGTGAGGTCGACGCCGGCGACGGCACGTACCCGGCCGAACAACTTGTGCACCTTCTCGAAGCACACGGCGGGGGAGCCGGTCATCGCCGGTGCCGCCGGTGCCGTTCGTTCCGTGCGCGCTGTCAGCGCTCCGTCTCTCATGCACTCGACGCTACGGACGGCGCGGCGGCCGCGGCAGATGCGGATGTTGACGAACGGGCAGTACAAATGTCCCGACCTCACCGGGCGCCGGGCGCCGAACTCCGGTCCCGGGCCCTGGCCCCGGGACCCCGGACGCGGCGGAGGGGCCGCCCCGGCGCTGCTGCTGCCGGGACGGCCCCTCCGTCCGCTGTGCTCAGGCGGCCTCGGGCCGCCGGGCCGCCGTACTCACGGCCGGCGGTGTTTGCCGTGCGCCTGGGACGACGAGTCGTCCGTGGGCGCCGAGCCCCCGCGGTGCTTTCCGTGGTTCCCGGCTTCACCCTGATCGGCGGCCGTGGTCTCCGGACGCTCCTCGATGGTGTCGTTTCGGGCTTCGGACATGGTGGGAAGTCACCCCGTCGTGGTCGCTGATTGTGGTGGCTCAGGGGCCCCGCGATCCGGGCACGTCCCGCAGCACCGAGGCGATCGCACACGCGGCGCGGTCACCGGTGGTGTCCGGTCGGCACGGCCGCGTAACCCCGGTCGAATTCTAGCCAAGTACCCCCTGGCCGCCGACCGGCACCCGCCCCGCGCCCGCATGTTGCTGAAGGGGCGCCTGTTGCAGCGGAACCGGCCTGCACACCACAGGAGTGTGTACGGCGGCGCGCGGTTCCGCGGCCGGTGGTTCCGGTTGGGGCGATTGTGTGCGGGAGTCGCCGTCGGCCCCGCCGGCGCCACCCCACGCGGCCGCCGCCCGCGCCGCTCCGGTGGCCGGATCCCGCCCGGCGCCGTGTGACGCGGTCGCGACCGGTCCGTTGTCCGGCGCGTCGCCCGGCGTCCGCACCTCCTCGTCCGGCGCCCGCACCTCCGCCACCGCGCAGGGCGCGCCGGCCGTCGTGCACGGCAGCCGGAGCACGCCCTCGCGGGACCAGAGGCCCGCGCCGGCCAGCCACCCGGGCGGCGCGGGCAGCAGGTGCAGCCTGCGTCCCGCGGGCCGCCACACGCCCACGCACGTGTCACCCGCCGCCCCGTCGACCCGGAACACCACGGCGCACGTCTCCGGTGTGAGCACCAGGCCGGGCTGCGCCGCGAACGGTACGAGCGCGCGGCCGTCCCCCGGCCGCAGGCACTCGGGGAAGCGCACGGGTCGCGTGCTGCCCAGCACGCCCCAGCCGATCCTGTACTCGCCGGGCGCGTTCGAACGGATCAGCAGCAGGCCGCTGTCCGGATCGGCCAGCAGAAGCCGGTCGTCGCTGTCCTCGGCGATCTGGAGCAGCGGCGACACCTCGCCGCCGCGCTCCAGGTCGACGGCGACGGTCTTCACCACGCCGCCGGCCTCGCGGTCGAGCGCGAGCAGCCGGCCCGTCCGGTCCAGCCAGGCGCCGCCCGTGCAGCGTCCCGGCACCCGGGTGACCAGCTCAGGCCCGAAGGCACCGCCCGCGACCAGCCAGACGGCCGTCGTGCGCGCGCCGGGCACGAGCGCGTACGCGCGGCTTCCGCCGGGCGCGGGCGGCAGGAGCGCGAGCCGCTCGCACTCGACGGCGCCGAGCGGCACCTCGCCCGTACCCGGGCCCGTGGGGTAGAGCAGTGAGAAGACGTACCTGTCCGCGACGCGGCGGGAGATGAGGACGCGGCCGTCGGACATCGGCTGCACCTGGCTGTCCGGCTCCTCCGGCTGCCCGAGGGGGAGGGGGACGGCGTACGGCTCAGGACCCGAGAGGGTCCAGCGCTCGGGAAACCAGACGGTGGCGCCGCCGCCCCCGGGCCCCTGGAGCACGGCGGGGGCGGCGGGTGCCAGACGTGCGGCGTACGAGCCGTCCGCGGCGATCACGATGCGGGCGGGCGCCGTGGCGAGCGCGGCGGGCGCGGGCTCGCCCGCGCCGACGACCCGGAGAGCGCTGAGGGTGTCCACGGCACCGGCGGGGCGCGCGTCTTCCGGCGCGTCCGCTGTACCGGCCGTGCCGCCGACCTCCGCCGCGCCGTTCGCGCGGGCCGCGCCCGGGACGTCGCCGACCGCGCCCGCCTCTCCGGCCGTTGTCGCCCACGCCCCATGCCCCTCAGAGGCCTCAGCCGCCACGGGCTCCGTCCCGCCGGGCCCCCACCCGCCGGTCCGGGTCCCGGCGGCCTGCGTGCCGGTGGGCTCCGGCATGGCGCCTCGCGTCCCGGCGGGCTGCGCCAGTGCCGCTTCCATCGCGGCGGTTGCCGACCTGGCGGGCTGCGCTCGGGTGGCCCGTGTCCGGACGGGGTGCGATATGGCGGCGTGTTCCCAAGCCGCCGGCGCGCCGAAAGGCTCCGTCCTGGCGGGCCGTTCCTGGACTGCCTGCGTCTCGGCGCTCTCGGGCCTGGCGGCCCGCGCCTGGACGGCTTGCCTCTGGGCGGGAGGCGAACCGGCGGCCTGTTGTTCCCGGGCGGCCCATGCGCTCGCGGGCGCGGTCCTGGCAGCCTGCGCCTCGACGACGTCCGCCCCGGCGGCTGGCGGCTGGGCGGGCTCCCGCCCGGCGGGGCGAGGCCAGGCGGCCGGTGCCTGGGCCGCCTGCCCCTCGGTGGCCCGCGCCCCGGGGGCCCACGACTGAGCGGCTTGCGCCTGCCCCTCGGCGGCCCGCGACCCGGAGGGCTGCGCCTCAGCAGGCCGCGACTCGGCGGCCTCCGTCCCGGGGGCCTGCGCCCCGGTGGGCCGGGATTCGGCGGCACGCGGCCGTTCTGCTTGCATGCCAGCGGGTCGCGATCCCACGGCTTGTGCTGCGACGGGCTGCGCTGCGACGGTCTCCGCCCGCGCGGCCTGCACCCCAAAGGCCCACGACTGAGCGGCTTGCGCCTGGGCATCGGCGGGCTGCGACCCGTGTGGCTGCGCCTCAGCCGGCCGCGACTCGGCGGCCTCCGTCCCGGGGGCCTGCGCCCTGGTGAGCCGGGGCGTGGCGGCCCGCGCCCAGCCCGACTGCACGCCAGCGGGCCGCGACCCCACGGTTTGCGCTGCGACGGCCTCCGTCCCGGGGGTCTGCGCCTCGGTGGGCCGGAATCCGGCGGCGCGCGGCCGGTCTGCCTGCATCTCGGTGGGCCGCGATCCCTCGGCTTGCGCTGCGAGGCGCTGCGCCGCGACGGTCTCCGCCCGCGCGGCCTGCGCGCCAGTGGTCAGGGACCCGGCGACCTGCGCCCCGGTGGGCCAGGGCCCGGGAGCCTGAGCCCCGGTGGGCCAGGGCCCGGGAGCCTGAGCCCCGCTGGGCCAGGGCCCGGGAGCCTGAGCCCCGCTGGGCCGAGCCCCGGCGGCCCGCAGCCCCGGGAGCCGGGTCCCGGCGGGGCGCGGCCCGCCCGGTTCGTCCGGCTCGCCGCTGCCTTCGGCCGGCTCGGTCGGCCGGCCCGCACCCGGCTCCGCCGGTTCCGGGCCTGCCGGCCCGGAACCGGTGCGCTCCGCCTCGACGGTGAGAGCCGTCATCGATGTCATCGGTCCGTCACCTCCGGCCAAGAAGCTAGTTTTCGCACTTCCTGCCGAACAACGTGAGTCGACCGTCTTCACACGTACGAGTGGCGACGGCTCGATTTGCCGGGGGTTGTCCCGTCGACTGTGCTGCTTCATGAGAATGCACTTAAGGTAAGGTTCGCCTTACCTAACTGAACCACCAGGAGTCACCATGCCCCTGCGCCGTCGCGCCACGCTCACCGCCGTCGCCCTGGCCGCCGCGCTGTCCCTCGCCGCCTGCGGCTCGTCCGACGGGAAAGACGGCAGCGGCAGCGACGGCGGCAACGGCTCCGGCAAGAAGGCCGACGTCGCCACCGGCGGCAAGGACTTCGCCAAAGCGGGCGAGCGTACGGCCACGTTCGGCACGACCGCGAAGGCCGGGCAGTTCCCGCGCACGGTCACCATGGCCATGGGCAAGGTGACCATCCCCGCGAAGCCGAAGCGCGTCGTGGTGCTGGACGTCGGGGAGTTCGACAACGTGGTCTCCCTCGGCGTGAAGCCGGTCGGCTGGGCGCCCACGCAGGCCGGGCAGGGCATCCCCGGATACCTCAAGAAGGACGCGGGCAACCCCAAGCAGGTCGGCACGATCAGCAGCCTCAACCTGGAGGCCATCGCCAACCTCCACCCGGACCTGATCCTCGGCAGTGAACTGCGCGCCGCGGACAAGTACAAGGAGCTGTCGAAGATCGCCCCGACGGTCTTCTCCATACGCCCCGGCTACACCTGGAAGAGCAACTACCTGCTGAACGCCGCCGCGCTCGGCAGGACCGCCGAGGCGAAGGCCGAACTCGCCGCGTACGGCGCGAAGGCCGCCGCCCTGAAGAAGGACCTCGGCCCGCACGAGCCGACCGTCTCGATGGTCCGCTACATGCCGGGACGCCTGCGGCTGTACGGCGAGGACTCGTTCATCGGGACGATCCTCAAGGACACCGGCCTGCCGCGGCCGAAGAACCAGCAGGAGGACGAGCTGGCGATCGAGATCAGCCCGGAGAAGATCGACGAGGCGAACGCCGACTGGGTCTTCACGGGCGTGTACGGGGACCCGGCGAAGACGGACGAGGCGGCGGCGACGTCCAACCCGCTGTGGAAGAACCTCCCGGCGGTGAAGGACGGCCACGCGAAGACGGTGAAGGACGAGACCTGGTACCTCGGCCTCGGCGTCACCGCCGCGAACTCGGTCCTCGACGACCTGCGCACCTACCTGGTGCACACCTGACGAAACCGGCGCACGCCGGCGGGCGGGGGCGCCCCGCGACCGCCCCACGACCGCCCCGCGACCGCCCCGTACGCGTGCCGCCCCGCGGCAGGTAGCCTTTCGACCGTGCCCCGTCTGTCCGAAGTCCTCGCCGAGCTCAACGCCCTCTGGCCGCCGTCGCGGGCCGAGGAGTGGGACGCCGTCGGCACCGTATGCGGCGACCCCGGCCGGCCGGGCGACCCCGCGCTCCCGGGCGCGTCCGTCGACCGCGTGCTGTTCGCCGTCGACCCCGTGCAGGAGATCGCCGAGGAGGCCGTCGCGCTGGGCGCCCAGCTCCTCGTCACGCACCACCCCCTCTACCTGCGCGGCACGCACGGCGTAGCCGCCGACACGTTCAAGGGCCGCGTCGTCCACACGCTGATCGAGCACGGCGTCGCCCTGCACGTCGCCCACACCAACGCCGACACCGCCGACCCCGGCGTCTCCGACGCACTCGCCGGGGCGCTCGGCCTGCGCGTCCTGCGGTCCCTCGTGCCCGACCCCACCGACCCCGACGGCCGCAGGGGCCTCGGCAGGGTCTGCGAACTCGACGCCCCCACCACCCTCGGCCACTTCGCGGCGCGCGCCGCCCACCGCCTGCCCGCCACCGCGCAGGGCATCCGCCTCGCGGGAGACCAGGACGCGCCCGTCCGCACGGTCGCGGTGAGCGGCGGCTCGGGCGACGGCCTGTTCGCGGCGGCCCGCGAGGCCGGCGTGGACGCGTTCCTCACCGCCGACCTGCGCCACCACCCGGCCTCAGAGGCCACCCAGCACTCCCCACTGGGGCTCGTCGACGCCGCGCACTGGGCCACCGAGTGGCCCTGGTGCGAGCAGGCCGCGGCCCAGCTGGACGAGATCTCCGACCGCAACGGCTGGGACCTGCGGGTCCACGTCTCGAAAACGGTCACCGACCCATGGTCGTCGCACTTCGCGTCATCGACGCCCGCCCTGACCACGAACCCACCGGGAGCCCCCAACTGAACGCCGCGCCTGCCGACCAGCTCCGACTCCTCGACGTCCAGGCACTCGACGTACGGCTGTCGCAGCTCGACCACCGCCGCTCGGCCCTGCCCGAGCACGCGGAGCTCGACTCGCTCGCCAAGGACCTGGCCCAGCTGCGCGACCTGCTCGTCGCCGCGCAGACGGAGGAGAGCGACACCGCACGCGAGCAGACCAAAGCCGAGCAGGACGTCGACCAGGTGCGCCAGCGCGCCGTGCGCGACCAGCAGCGCCTCGACTCCGGCGCCGTGACGTCGCCGAAGGACCTGGAGAACCTTCAGCGCGAGATCGCCTCCCTCGCCAAGCGCCAGGGCGACCTCGAGGACGTGGTGCTCGACGTGATGGAGCGCCGCGAGTCCGCGCAGAGCCGCGTCACCGAGCTCACCGGGCGCGTGTCCGCCGTCGAGGCCAGCACCGAGGAGAGCCGCGCCAGGCGCGACACCGCGCAGGAGTCCATCGACGCGGAGAGCGCCGGCGTGACGAAGGAGCGCGAGACCGTCGCCGCCTCCGTCCCCGCCGACCTGCTCAAGCTGTACGAGAAGCTGCGGGAGCAGCAGGACGGCGTCGGCGCGGCCCGGCTCTTCCAGCGCAGGTGCGAGGGATGCCGTCTCGAGCTGAACATCACCGAGCTGAACGACGTACGCGCCGCCGCGCCCGACGCCGTGGTGCGGTGCGAGAACTGCCGCCGCATCCTCGTGCGCACGGCGGAGTCGGGGCTGTAGCGATCGTGGCCGTACACGACGACACCCTGACCGGCGGCGGCGACCAGCCCGTACCCCCACGTGCGTCGACACCCGCACCCGCGCCCGCCGTCGGCTGGGGTTCGGGCGCCGACATGGGCGCGCCCACGACGTTCCTGCTGCTGCGGCACGGCGAGACGGCGCTGACGCCAGAGAAGCGGTTCTCGGGCAGCGGCGGCTCCGACCCCGAACTGTCCGCCACGGGACGGCGCCAGGCACAGGCCGCGGCCGCCGCGTTCGCCGCGCGCGGCACCGTCCAGGACATCGTCTGCTCCCCGCTGCGCCGCTGCCGCCAGACCGCGGACGCGGTCGCCGAACGCCTCGGACTCCCCGTCACCGTCGACGAGGGCCTGCGCGAGACGGACTTCGGCGCATGGGAGGGCCTGACGTTCGCCGAGGTGCGCGAGCGGTACGCGGACGACCTCACCGCCTGGCTCGCCTCGCCCGAGGCGGCGCCCACCGGGGGCGGCGAGAGCTTCGTCGCGGTCGGCGAACGCGTCGAGGCGGCCCGGCTTCGGCTCGCGGAGGGCCACGCGGGGCGCACGGTCCTGGCCGTCACGCACGTCACGCCCATCAAGACGCTCGTCCGCCTCGCGCTCGGCGCCGCGCCGCAGGCCATGTTCCGCATGGAGCTCTCGCCCGCGTCGGCTTCGACCGTGGCGTACTACGCGGACGGCAACGCGTCCGTGCGGCTGTTCAACGACACGTCCTACCTGGACTGACCTGGCCGGCGCGACTCGCCAACCGGCCACGTCCGGCGCGGGACGTCACGCCCTGCGGCTGTCCTGGAGCGTCGACGCCTCGCGGGCGAGCGCCTCGACGCGGTCCCAGTCGCCGGCCTCGACGGCGTCCTGCGGCACCATCCATGTGCCGCCGACGCAGCTGACGTTGGGCAGCGCCAGGTAGCGGGGCGCGGACTCGGCGGTGATCCCGCCGGTCGGGCAGAACCGCGCGCGGGGCAGCGGGCTGCCCAGGGACTTCAGGTACGGGATGCCGCCCGCGGCCTCGGCGGGGAAGAACTTCATCTCGGTGACCCCGCGCTCCAGCAGCGCCACCACCTCGCTCGTGGTGGACACGCCGGGCAGGAACGGCACGCCCGAGACCTCCATGGCCGTGAGCAGCCGGTCCGTCCAGCCGGGGCTGACGAGGAAGCGGGCGCCCGCGGCGACCGACTCCGTCACGGCCTCCGGCGTGAGGACCGTGCCCGCGCCGACGACGGCCTCCGGCACCTCGGCCGCGATCGCCTCGATGGCGCCGAGCGCGGCCGGCGTGCGCAGCGTCACCTCGATCGCGGGGAGCCCGCCCGCGACGAGGGCGCGCGCCAGCGGCACGGCGCCCTGCGCGTCCTTGAGGACGACGACGGGGATGACGGGGGCGAGATCCAGCACGGAGGTCATGCCCTCATCCTGCCGCGCCACGGGCACATAACGCAACGCCCGTTGCGCAGCACGCAACGCCGCAGGTGAGCTGCAAGTGAGACCTGGCGCCTGTCAGTGGACCTCGCGCACCACCACGTCGAGGCGCCACGTCCTGCCCGCGCGCGCGGGCTCCTCGGCCTCGACCACGTGGCCGAGATCCCGCAGCGCCGCGACGAGCGAGGCCGGCGTCTTCGGCGCGGCGCCCGACGTCAGCAGGTCGCGGACGATCCTGCCCTTCGTCGCCTTGTTGAAGTGGCTGACGACGGACCGCTTCTCCTCGCCCGTCCTCTCGTCCACGCGCGCGTGGAGCACCCGCACCGTGGCCGTACGCCCCGCGAGTTCGCCCTTCGGCTGCCAGGCGGCCGTGTATGCCGACGAGCGCAGGTCGAGCACCAGGCCGCGGCCCGCCGCCTCGGGCATGACCGTCGCCATCGGCTCGCGCCAGTGCGCGCCGAGCGCGCCGAGACCCGGCAGTTTCACGCCCATCGAGCAGCGGTACGAGGGGATGCGGTCACTCACGCGTACGGCGCCCCACAGGCCCGAGAAGATCAGCAGCGACGAAGCGGCCCGGCGCTTCGCGGCGGCGTCCAGCGTGCCGAGGCCGAGCGCGTCGTACAGCACGCCCGTGTAGATCTCGCCCGCGGGGCGCGTGCCCGCGGTGCGCAGCGCCGCGTTCTTCGCCACCTCACCGCGCAGGCCCTCGCTCAGGCCCAGTACCTCGCGCGCCTTGTCCTCGTCGCCCGAGCACAGCTCCACGAGCTCGTCCAGGGCCGCGGCGCGTGCCGGGGCGAGGCCCGGCAGCGAAAGGGACCCGGGCTTCAGCGGCGCACCGCGTCCGGGCGCGGCCTTTCCTTCGGACGGCGGCAGCAGCACGAGCACGGCGATGACTCCTCGGGACGTGACGGGGCGGGGCTCCCGCCCGCAGCCAGTCAGCGTAGGCGACACCCGCGCGGGGCCGCGAAGGCCCGCGCGGGTGCCGGGGGCCCCGCCGCGACCGGTAGCATGTCGGACACGGCAGACGAGCCGGCCGGACGGCCGCGTCGGGACCACCGGTCCCGCCGAGGAACGTCCGGGCTCCACAGGGCAGGGTGGTGGGTAACGCCCACCCGGGGTGACCCGCGGGACAGTGCCACAGAAAGCAGACCGCCGGGGGCCTCGGCCCCCGGTAAGGGTGAAACGGTGGTGTAAGAGACCACCAGCGCCCGAGGTGACTCGGGCGGCTAGGTAAACCCCACCCGGAGCAAGGTCAAGAGGGGCCGCCGCGAGGCGGCCCTGCGCGGACGTTCGAGGGCTGCCCGCCCGAGTCCGCGGGTAGACCGCACGAGGCCGGCGGCAACGCCGGCCCTAGATGGATGGCCGTCTCTCCGGCCGCCGCGAGGCGACCGGACGACAGAACCCGGCGTACAGGCCGACTCGTCTGCCCCTACCTGCGGCTTTGACTTGGAAAGGGCCTCTGACCTGCGTCGGAGGCCCTTTCCGATCTTTCGGGGGCTTGCCGCGTTAGGCGGCAAAAAGTCCCTCGGAAGTCCCTCAGACAGCGCTGAAAGTCCCTGAAAAGTCCCTGGGACGGAGAGGTAGCGGATGACCCTCGGAGCTGCTCGATCTCCATGCCGCCGTCAACCTCGACAGAGCGAACAAGGGACTCAGGATCGGCCGCAGCACGGATGCATCTGTCCGGATGCCACTGGCGCCGGGTTCGCGAGCCGGTGGCCGATGCGGGCGCGGAAACTCACCGCCACGGCGGGACCGCTTAGCCTCTGCGGTCAGCCGCGTCGGACCAGTAGGAGGGGTCGAGCATCTCACCCGGCCAGGAAGGCTGGCGTACAGCCCCGCGTGGCCCCATCTGGGCGAAGTACGGAGCGATGTCGAGCACCGGTGTTCCGTCTACAGCATCGAGATCGGTGACTATCAGGTCCCGGCCTTCTACCCTCAGCAAACGCGGGTAACTGGTGGCCAGTTGGTTGGGCCGACGGTGATTGCGGTGGACGAACGTACCGCTCGCCGGCCACTGCGAATTGCCCCGGGGACTGCGGGCGTGGAGCTGGACGTCCTCGGGGCGCGCCAGGTGGAAGTGCCACGTGACCGTCAGGTGGGAGAACTCGTCGATGCCCTGGAGGCTTTCGAGGGGGAACTGCTCGTTGAGTCGGATGACGGACTCGACTCCACCCTGGTAGTCGTCCTGAACGCGGGTGTGGCCGCCAATGACCGTTGCGATCGATTCGACCTCGTACGTCGTCACCGTTCCTGGTTCCTCTCCGCTGGAGATGCGAGCCCACGGGCTGATGTGAGGCGTCACAAGCCTGTGTCGCGATCAGCCTATGGCCCGCAGCATGCTCTGTGCCCGGTGATCCAGTGCGGTGACATGCTTGCCCCCGCGTTGCCGGACGGGCGAGAGGTCGCTCCGGATACGGATGATGACGTCTCGGGCACGGCCGGACTGGACGCCGGTCATGGCGTCCAGCGCCTGGCTCCAGGTGGCGCATGCCTCGTCGAGGTGTCCTTGCTGGACTTGGACGGCGCCGAGGTAGCCGAGCGTGACGCTGTGCGTGCGGGCGTACTGCTGGCGTCGGCGGGTGGCCACGCTGCGCTTGAAGTGGATCTCCGCATCGAGGGGCTGGCCCATGTCGCGCAGCGCGCAGGCGGTTTCGTGGGCGAGGGAGGCTTCCTGGAAGAAGCTCACGCGGTCTGGCGAGTCGGTGGTGTCGGCCCGGGCGAGGTCTCGTTCTGCGCGGCTGATGGCTGCGAGGGTGCCGTTCCGGTCGCCCTCGGCCGCGAGGGCTCGTGCGTGGACGATTGCGAGTAGCGCCTTCTCGCGGTGGCTGGCCTGGCCGTAGTGGTCGCGGGTCATCGAGGCGTCGGCCAGGGCGAGTGCCCTGCGCGGGTGCCCGAGGTCCACGGCTTGGTGGGCGAGGGCACGCAGGACGTGCCCGCCGAGCGGACCGTCGTCGGCTTCCGCCGCGATCCGCGCGGCGATGGTGAGGTAGCGCTGGGCCGTGCGGTGTTCGCCGGCGTCGAAGGCCATCCAGCCGGCGAGGTAGGTCATCTCTGCCACAGCCGAATACGTGTCGCGGCGGAGCTGATCGGTGCGGAATCTTCCGTCGAGCAGTGGCACCGCTTGGTCGAGCAGGTGGCTGGCGAGGGCTTTGCGGCCGGATGCGCCGCCTCGTTGCTGATCACGTGCGGAGTAGTAGACCGTCAGGTCGCGGATGTCGTCGATGTCCGCCTGGGTCACCTGGCGCACGGCTGCCAGCCCGCGATTCGCCGCTGCGGCAGGTGCGGCTGCCCACCACGAGGCCGAGGGCAGGGCGAGGCCGGTCGCGGAGTAGGCGACGGTAGCCAGCAGCTTGCGTCGGTGCATGTCGAGATCGTTGCTTCCCAGCTCGGCCAGCGCGGTCAGAGGGTCGACGCTCCAGTCGGAACCGCTGTCGGCCGTGCCTGTCGGCTCGCCCTCCAGCCCGAGGTCGGCCAGGGTGAGGCGGCGGCCAAGTCTGCGGGACAGCGTCTCGCGCAGGATATGCGGTGCCCGGCCACTGGGCTTCGTGCCCTGGATCCACATGGCGATGTGCGAGCGGGAGATCGCCTGCAGCTCGCGCACTCCGCTCTCTGCGGCCACCCGGGCCACGGCAGCGGCTGCCTGGGGTTGGGACCAGTCTGCTTCGCGCAGGAGCGCGGCGAGGGCGACGTTGCGTTCGCGAGCCATGGACTGCCCCTCGGTTTCGAAATGATCTTTGACGCCTTTGACGGCCCTGCGGGTGGCGCAGGCATACCGCTCGGCAGGGATTCACGGTTCGCTCAACGTAGTGGCCGAGTCACTCACTTCGCACGCCGGTCGTCAGCGCGACCGGGCTGTCTCAGCTCACTTTGGCTTGATCCGAACAGGAGGTCTGTTATGCGGCTTTCGCTGGGCCGTCGCCGAGGCAACATTCGGCGTGTGGACGGGAGCCGACGCCCCGGGAACGTCGTCATGGAGTCGGTGCCGCAGCGCAACCACGTGGCGGCCGCGTCGGAGACGGTGACGCTCATACTGGGTGAGGGTTCGCCGCTGCCCGAGTGCGCCGCTGATGTCGAGGACCTCGTTCGGCTACTGCGTCGCCACGTTGCCCAGTTGGCAGCAGAGGCCGCACCGGGCACGCCTGCCCTGCTGCGCGCCCAGCGGCTCTGCTCCGACGGGGTGCCCGAGGGCTACATGCCCAGCCGGGCGTATCTGCTCGAGCTCGCTGAAGTGACTCAGGAACTGGCCGTACACGTGAAGCACAGAGGTCCCGGTCAGATGCGCTCGAAGCACGCACGGTCTTGGTGGAAGCCGCAGATCAACGTAGTGCGCGGGGCGGTCATGGCCGTCGCTCTGGCGTGTGTGGTCTTTGCCGCTTCGGCGCCTCGGACATGAGCGGGGCTGTCTACGGGGCGGTCGGGGTTCCACCGCCCCGCTCGGCCACCCGCAGCACGCTTAGCCACCCCAGCCTGATGAGGATTCCCATGCCTGACAGCGTCTTCCCGCCGCGACCGGCCGCTGCCGGCCACCGCAGACGGCGGCCCCCGGTCGACGCGATCACGCTGCACCGTGTCCGCCGTGCCCTGGCCCTGCCTCTGGTGCTGCTGGCCGCGCTGTTGGGTGTCGCTTGCCTGCTCTGGTCGGTGTCCGCGGTTGGTCCCGGCTGGCTTGTGGCCGGCCTTGTCTGCGGGCTGGCCGGGGTCGTGCTGGTGGCGGTTCGTGGAGCGCGAACGGCCGCGCACGTCATGCAGGCAGCCGTGGAGGAGGCCCAGCTGGCGGCGCTGACAGCGGTCGCGGGGGCAGCCGCGGCCGTCGAGAAGTCGGTGCAGTGGTCGGCGGACGAGCTGTGCCGCGGAGCACGCCCGCCACTGCCGGAGATGCAGACGCCGCAGCCGGCCCGTGTCACCGACGGGATCAACAAGGCGTTGGCTGCGCTACAGGTGCAGGCCGTCGCGTCGCTGATACGCGTGCACGATGAGTCCCAGTCCGTTGTTCTCCTGGAAGTGCTGCGCCGTCTGGCCATGCGCGAGCACGCGCTGGTCGGCAAGGCACTGCAGGCGCTGAGCGAGCTGGAGATGCTGACCGACGACCCGGAGCTACTGTCGAAAGTTTTCGAGATTGATCACCTGGTTACGCGGATGCGTCGGCAGGTGGAGAGCACAGCTGTGCTGGGTGGTCAGTCGCTGCGCAGTGCGCGCCGGCCCGTGCCGGTCACGACCGCGCTGCGCGGTGCGGTCTCCGAAGTGGTGCAGTATCCGCGGGTGGTGGTCGCGGCTGGTTCCGTGGGCGCTGAGCTCGGGCTTCCGGGGCATGTCGGTCCGGACCTGACTCATCTGCTGGCCGAGCTGATCGAGAACGCCTGCGAGTGCTCTGATCCGGCGACGAAGGTGATGGTGCGCGCGCAGCGGGTGTCGAAGGGACTGGCGATCGAGGTTGAAGACCGGGCCGTCCCGATGCATCCGCAGATGCGCGTACAGATGAACCAGCTGCTCAAAGCTCCTGACATCGTCGACGTCACCGGCCAAGTACGGGAGGGGCAGCTGGGCCTGCTGGTGGCGGCGAAGATTGCGAATTCGCATGGGCTGTCGGTTCTCCTGCAGGAGAACGTGACCGGAGGCACGACCGCTTTGGTCGTCATTCCGGAGCGGCTGCTGGTGGCGATGCCCACCGTCGATAACCCCGGTGCGCTGCCGGAACAAGCACGCCCGTCTGCGTCGCCGCGGCAGGTTGCCACGGCGGCAACCACCCACACGGCGGACCAGGCCACATGCCCGGACATCGCCGAGACATCAGGAGCCGGTGAAGCAGGAGACGCTGCTGAGGCGCCAGCTCTTCCCACGCGTAGGCGTCAGCCGGGCTCGTTTCGTCCTCCCCGCGAGCGCGAGCGGGAGCAGGCTCCGGTGACTGCGGCGACGCCGGGGCTCGCCGCCGCCTTCCGCAGCGGCATCCAGGCCGGTTCTCCCTCCGGTTCGGCGGAACATCCCGGTCCCTGATGTCGCTGTTTCCTTCCACGTTCCCGGTGGCCCGGATGTATCCGCCGGCCCTTCCCCCTTCTGGAGCGATTCCTATGAGCACCCACCCGACGAGCAACGCGACCGGCGACGCGCCTGCGTCGGAGGCAACGGCACGCGGACAGCGGGACAACATGGCGTGGCTGCTGCGCCAGTTCGTTGCCGACGTCCCGGCGGTTACGCATGCCGTCCTGCTTTCGCGCGACGGACTGTGCCTGTTGGACAGCGATGTCGACAAGGACTGGGCAGACGAACTGTCCGCCGCCCTCAGTGGTGTTGCTTCCCTCGCGGGGAACTTCACCGGTCCCAGGAACAAGAAGAGGCCGGCCGGGCAGATCATCATCGAGCGGGACGACTGTCTGGTCTTCGTCCAAAGTGCCGGGCGCAGCGCGGCCTTCGACAACCACCCTGGCAACGAGCGCGGCAAGGTGGACACGGTCCTCGCTGTCGTCGCCGCCGCGGACGCGGACGCAGGCCCCGTCGGGTTCGAGATGGGGCGCCTCATCGACAGGTTCGCCCCCTACATGCAGATCCCCGTGCGCGTCGGCGCGAGTGGACAGGTCCGGTGAGTGCACACGGCCGCGCCGGTGAGGAGTCGGCGTTCGTGCGGACCTACACCCTCACGCGAGGGCGCACCACGCCGCGGCATCTGCTCGGGCTGGAGACGGTGCTGGAGCATGGGCCGGGGCGGCCCGGTCCGGGTCAGGCCGAGGAGTGCGAGCGGATTCTCGCCCTGTGCCGTGAGCGTCGACGTTCGGTGACCGAACTGGCGGGCCGACTGTGCCGCCCCGTCACCGCCGTGAAGATCCTCGTCTCGGACCTCCTGGACGCCGACGCACTGGTCGTGCCCGTCACCGCCCCCTATGCCGCGACCGACACGGACGCGGATGCACGTCCCTCCCCGCAACTGCTGGCGGCCCTGTCCGCGGGCCTGAAAAGGAAGTGGCCCGATGCCATGGCCCACCCCCAGGCCGGATGACCCGGCCACGGTGCTGCGCACTGAGCCGCGCCCGCACACCGTTGCGCCGACCGTGCTGAAGGTCGTTATCGCCGGGGGCTTCGGCGCGGGCAAGACCACCGCGGTGGGTGCGGTCAGCGAGATCACGCCCCTGAGCACGGAGGAGTACCTGACCGAGGCGAGCACCGGTGTGGACAGTCTGGCGGGCGTCGAGGCCAAGCGGACCACGACCGTCGCTTTCGACTTCGGCCGCCTCACCCTGCCCGATGCGCCCGTGCCCCTGGAACTGTTCTTGTTCGGCACGCCCGGCCAGGACCGGTTCGTCGATCTCTGGTACGACCTGTCCCGGTCAGCCGTCGGCGCGGTCGTTCTGCTCGACACCCGGCGCCTGGAAAGCAGCTTCACTCCCGTCAGCTTCTTCGAAGACATCGGTCTGCCCTTCGTCGTCGCCATCAACGAGTTCGACGGAGCGCACCGCTACCACCCCGAACAGGTCCGCACCGCCCTCAAACTCCCCGCCCGGATACCGGTGGTCGCCTGTGATGCCAGAAACCCGAACCACGTCGCCGGTGTCCTTTTGACCCTCGTCGACCACGCCGTGAAAACCACACCCACAATCAACCTCCAGGACGCCTGATGTCACAGCACAACGACCCCTACCTCCCTGCGCGGATCGCCCCACCTGCCGTGTCCTTGCCGCGACGCGGCGACGCACTACATCACCCCCACCACCTGTCCGCCCCGCCTGCCACTGCCTTCTCCGGGCCGCAGGGCGGGCAGTCGGCGGAGCTGGCCCGGCGCTACGAGCTCCTCGAACGCCTGGGCGTGCCCACCACGGCCAGCGAGGAGTTCGACGAGCTGGCCCGCGACATGGCCACACGGGCCGGATTCCTGTACGGGTTCGTCAACCTCTTCCTCCAGGAGCAGACCTTCGTCGGACTGCACCAGCCGCCGGCGGACAGCGGGTACGTCATCGTCGGGCGCACCATGAGCCGCGACCACGGCTGGTGCCCGGAGGTCGTGGCCCGCAAGAAGGCCCTTCCGCTCCACGACGTGCACGCCTCCCCGCGCTTCAGCGGCAACCACGTGGTCGACGCGGTCGGGATCCGCTCCTACTTCGGTGCCCCACTCATCCACGACAGCGGCACCGTGCTGGGCACCGTGTGCGTCATCGACCCCGAAAAGCGGCCCCTGAGCGAGGCCCGCCGACTCCGCGACATCGTCATCGCCGCCGGCACGCAGGTGATGGACCGAATCGCCCCGGCGCCCGTCCGCTAGACCCGCACCACCGCCCCCGCCCGGGATCCGCTAGCGACACCCGGCCGCTCCACGCCTGCGACCTTCACCCAGGGAGAGGGAGACCATGTCCGCCGCACCCACCACACCGCCACCGGCCCTGCACCCCTACCTCACGACTCGCAACGCACTGCTGTGGGACGAGGCGAACACTTTCGCCGTCGAGCACGTCGCGCCACGCGCCGCGGGGATGGAGGCCGCGCCGGGCCGGGTGGAGCGCAAGGTCGCCGAACTGATGGCCGTACGGGGCTGGTTCGCCGTCACCGTCCCACCCAGCCTCGGCGGGCTGGGGGCTGGGCATGTGGCCAAGACCATCCTGATCCACCGCATCGCCTGCGTCTCGGCGGCTGCCGCGGCCATACTGCAGGCCACCCTGATCCCCGTCGGCGCCGTGCTGCACTTCGCCACCCACGAGCAGAAGCACCGCTGGCTAGCGCCGCTCGCGGACGGTTTCGGACTGCTGTCGATCGCCGTGACCGAGCCGCAGGCCGGCGGGCATCTCGGCGGCATCGAAACCACCGCCGAACGCGTCGGCAACCAGTGGGTGATCACCGGCAACAAGAGCCATATCGGCAACAGCCATCTCGCAGGGGCCCACCTCGTCATCGCCCGGACCGCCGAGGCGGGCGTGCGCACCTCCCAGGCGCTGACTGCTTTCATGGTCGAAACAAGCCGCCGCGGGCTCTCGGTCCGCGACCACCGTCCCGGCCTCGGCCTGCACGGCTTCTCCGCCGGCCGCCTCCGCCTCGACCACGTCCGCATCCCCGAGGACCACGTGATCGGAGAAGTCGGCCAAGGACTGGCCGTGGCCCAAAGCAGCAGCATCCTGTACGGCCGGCCCAACCTCGCCGCCATCAGCCTCGGCATCCACGAAGCCGTCGTGGCCACCACGACCGCCCGCCTCAAGGCCCACTCGCGCTACCGGGGCACCCTGTCCGACCTGCCCGTCCTACGCGACCGCATCGGTGACATGGAAGCCCGCCTGCGCGCCGCCCGCATCCTCGCCTACCAGTCCGTGCACCTCCTCGACCAGGGCCTGCCCTGCGACACCGACCTCATCAACGCCAAATACCTCGGCCACCAATGGGCTGCCCGATCCGCCCAAGACGCCATGGAACTGCACGGCGCCCACGCCCTCGACGGCCATCACGTCCTCCAGCGCCTGTGGCGCGACATCCAGCACACCTACCCACCCGCCGGAACCGGCGAAATCCAGCGCATCCGCCTCGCCGACGCCGCCTTCGACGAAGACCACGTCCAGTGGTCCCAACGCCTCACCCCTGAAGCCGTCCGGGCACAGCCCGGCCCGACGGCCGCATGAACCCCCGTGCGCGGCACCCCGTGAATGCCCACCGCCTCGCACGGGCCCGAGCCGCCGGCCCCCGGCCCCCGGCGGGGCCGGCGGCACCCCCACCCGTGACCATCCACCCAGCCGAGAAAGCGAATCCCGTGGCTCCGCCCATGACGACCAGCGCACCGAGCACTCCCCTGACTCCGACCCTGCGGCGCGTCGCCCAATACCTCGCAGACGGCCTTGACGCTCACAACATCGCCGCACAGACCGGGCTGTCTGCCGCTACCGTCCGCCAGTACATCCGCGACATTCGCGTGCGCCTCAACTGCCCGCCCCGCTGCAAGCTCCCGATGATCGTGCACCGCCTGTTCACCACCCAGCAGGTGGCCCCTCCGCGAGCGGACAGGGCAACGCCGCACCTCGGCGCGGACCAACGGCGGCTGCTGCGAGCCGTCGCCGAGCACGACGCGCCACGCGACATCGCCCTCGCCGCCACCCTCGCCCCGGCCGATCTGCGCGCCGCCCTCGACCAACTCCTCGCCGACACGCACGCACGAGACACCACCCACCTGGTGATCCTTGCCTACGGCTGGAATCTCCTTGCGGCCGAGCCGGCACGCGAGACGCGGAACGGAGCAAGCCAGTGACCTCCACAACCCACCAGGAGCCACCGGCGCAACCCCCGTCCACGCCGACACTCCAGACCTCCGCATACGAGATGCGCACACTCCGCACGGATACCGAGCGCGAGGAAGCTGCCGTCCTGGTGCGCGACCGGCAGCGCTGGCTCACCCAGCGCGACCTGCCCGTACCCGCCCGAGCCGACATCCCGGCGCTCTTCCGTAACCCGCAGATGAGGCCCGCCGGGATGTTCGAGGACGGGAAGCTACTGGCCTGCATGATCCCGCAGCGCGATCCCGACATCGGGTGGGGCGAGGGACCCTGCCTCTTCCTGGGCGACATCCACACCCTGCCCGACCAGACAGACGACATCACCCGGCTGATCACCCTGTGGGCCTCCGACTACGCCGACCGGCTCGACCTTCCCCACGTACGAGCCGAAACCCTGACCGGCGAGAGCCCCCAAACCGAGCCCACCGCAGTCTTTCTGCGCAGGCTCACCGACGTGGGCTGGCACGTGCACGAGTCCGGCCCGGGCAGGGAGGCCGATCTTGTCACGCGCCTCGAACTCGCCGCCGAGCACCGGCCCGGGTTGAGCGCACTCATCGGCTGCCTCGTCGACGAACCACAGCCGGATCTGGGCGTTCGGGGCAGCGCGTGACGATCACAGAACCACAGCGGCCCGACCTCGCCCGCGAGCTGATCGCCCGCGCAGCACAATCAGCCACGCACCGGGCCCGACGGGTGCGCAACCAGCTCGACGCCGTCCAGTTCGGCCAAGCCCGCCACGCCGACCACGCCAACACGAAGGTGCTGCGCCGCATCCTGGCCGAACACGACTGGCCCGGCCACTGCCTTGTCGGCTCCACCGCTGCCCGCGCCGCCTGGAGCATCGCCCTGCACAGCAACGACGATCCCGCCTTCCAGCGCGCCGCCACCATCCTGCTGCAACGCGCCGTCAAGGCCGGCGATGCACCCATCCAGCACTGGGCACACCTGCACGATCGCACCCTCATCAACCACGGGAACGACCAGGAGTACGGAACCCAGTTCCTTCTCCACGAGGGCGGCGTCGAACTGTGCCCGCTACGCGCCCCGGAATCACTGGACGAGCGAAGGGCCAGCGTCGGACTGCCTCCCATCGCCGCCGCCCTCAAAACCGTGCGCTGCCGGTACGCCCAAGATCTCGGCACTGAAGATGCCCCGAACTTCGCGCTCGCGGAGGCCGCATGACACCGGAGCCGCTACCTCGCCACCAGGCCGACCCACTTCCGCAACTTCGCTCTACGACAGGACTGTTCAACCATGAAGCTCACCACCGCCGTCCTCGCTGCCGGTGCTGCCCTCTCCCTCACTACCGCCGTGGTGGGCGCCGCACGGCTCAGGCAGGACGCACGGCACCAAGCCGAGCGCAACGAAGCGATCGTCGCACGCAACCAGCTCGACTGGCTGGCGCAGTTGTCCGTCAACCCCGACCTCGCGAAACTCTGGGCACCCGAGGACATGGACGTCGATGAATACGTGCAGCTACTGAAGGCCAACCAGCTGATCTGCACACTCAGCCTGCGCGACCGCCTCGGCTTCGTCCGCATCGGTGACCTGCCGTTCTACGCAGCGAAGCTGATGGACAGCGAAGTGAGCCGACGGTACTGGCACCACTTCGGCGACCTCCGCGCCCAGGAGGCTGAGGGCGACGAGCGCGCCGAGCACTTCACCAGGGTGCTGGACCAGGCCGCGAACAACCACCCTCAGGCTCAGCCCGCAGCGGCAGCCTGACGGCAACACACCCCGACCCCCAGACGCCGCGGCTCGGTCGACTTCCCGAGCCTCTGCCGTCTGGCATCGATCTCCGGGGCCCCGACCGGGTTCCGGTAGGACACACCGTCCCACTCATAGGAGGCATGTATGACCGCCATCCAGGCCGAGAAGCCGGCCGAACAGGCCCAGGCGAACCTCGCGAAGACCGACGAGGACCCGTTCGGGCTCGACATCACCTTCATCGAGGGTACGCCGGCGACCGAGACGGTCCTGATGTGCAGCACCGGCGACACCTGCGGCAGTTCCTGCCCCAGCGCCTGCACTACTTCGTAAGCCGGGGCCACCCCGGCAGCGGCCGGGCGGGGATCTCCCCGTCCGGCCTGCCCCCGCCCGTCACGCCAGAAGATGAGGAGAGCGCTGATGACTCGGCACCGGTCCCGCCAGTACGAGGGCACGGGGCAGGCCATGCTGCGCGCCGCGGCGCACACGACCGAGCCCGCCATGCCGCCCTGGCCGGCGCCCACGGCAACAGCGGACCAGTGGCGCGGATGGCTGAGCACCGTGTGGTCCGACACCGCCTTCCGTCGGGCCGTGTCACAAGCCAGCCCTCACCTGGCTGAGCAGGTGCAGGCCATCATCAACGGCCGCACGCCGAAGGTGCGCCGGATGCATCGGGCGGCCCTGGCCACCGTGCGTTACGCGATCCGCTACGCCCACCGCTCGACCCCGTACGGTCTGTTCGCCGGTGTCACACCGCTCGGCTTCGACCAGGCCGCGTCCGTGCGCTTCGGCGAAGAGCACCGAGCCGTCGCCCGCCCCGACCCTGCCAGGCTCGACGAGATGCTCACTGCCTGGGAGAGCGACGCCGCACGCATGGCCAGCGCGGAGGTGTGCGTCAACACGCTGATCCGGCAGGACGGACAGCACATCCACGTGCCGTCCGAGGGCGATGCCGAGTTCCGCCTCGCATTGAACCCTGCGCTGCGTCTCGTGCTCGACCTGGCCCGATCACCGATCGCCTATCGGCAGCTGTCCGACAAGCTGGCCGCGGAGTTCCCCGCCGTGAACGACACGGCGCGCGACAGCTTCCTGCGTGAACTGCTGCGTGTGCGGCTGCTGCGCTCCTCGCTGCGCGCGCCCGCCACCATCGCCGACCCCGCCAGCGTCTTGCCCCCTATGTCGCGCGCGCAGATGGCCGACCTGCGGACAGCGTGCGACCTGCGGCTGGACGCCGAGGTGCGACTGCCCAAGCAGGTGCTGACCGAGGTGGAGACCGCGGCAACTGTACTGGCCCGCCTGGCCACTCATCCGAACGGGACACCGTCCTGGCGCCGGTGGATCGAGCAGTTCACCGCGCTCTACGGCGAAAACGCCGCGATTCCGGTGGAGCTGGCAACAGACCCTGACGGAGGTGTGGGCTTCCCGGCAGGGTTCACCGCAGCGAGCGAACCGCCCCGGCCAATGTCCCGGCGCGATCGCCTGCTGCTGGAACTTGCCGGCACCGCCGCCATCGAAGGCAGCCGCACCGTCACGCTGACCGGCGCCATGATCGAGGAACTGCAAGCAGCCGGCGACGATCCGCGCCACGTGGCTCCCCACCTGGAACTGGCCGCACAGGTCCACGCCACCACAGTTCCTACCCTGGACCGAGGCGACTTCCGGCTGCGTGTTCTGACCGTTTCCCGTTCGGCGGGATCGATGACCGGCCGGTTCTGGCACCTGTTCCCCGGCACCGAGGCAACGTACGCAAAGCTGCCTACCGTCGATCCGCAGGCGGAACTCGCGCAGCTCTCCTTCCACGCCGGGCGGGTGCCGGCCGATCTGCTCACCCGCGCGCCGCAGGCCCTGCCCCGCATCGTCAGCGTCGGCGAATTCCGCCACCCCGACCCGAGCGTTCTCTTTCCCCGCGACCTCTCGGTCACCGTCGCCGACGGCCGACCCCAGCTGGTGGAGTCCACCACGGGTAAACGACTGGAGCTGCTGGCCCCCACCGCCATCAACTTCCTGTGGAACAACTACACCCCACCGATGGCCCGCTTCCTCGGAGAGATCAGCCGGGCCGCGTCCCCGCAGGTGACCTGGTTCGACTGGGGTGCCGCTTGGACGCTGCCCTTCACCCCGGCCCTCACCTACCGGCGCACCATCCTCGCCGCTGCCCGGTGGAAGCTCCACAGCCGCACGCTGCCTGCCCGAACCGTCCCACTCCCGCAATGGGGCGACCAACTCCATGCCTGGCGTGCCCGGTTCCGAGTGCCGGAGCGGGTCCTTCTCCCCAAGGACGACCAGCAGCTGCCCCTCGACCTCACCCGCCACGTCGACCTGGCCCTCCTGCGCGCGCACCTGGACGCCAGCTCTTTCGGCATCGCCACGCTGCACGAAGCGCCCCCGCCGGACGCCGACGGGTGGATCAACGGTCGGGCCCACAGCATCGTCGTCCCCCTGGCCAGGCGCTCATGACCACGACAACCCTGCCCCGAACGCAGGACCTGTCCGAGGGCGCCCTGGGGATGGCTCTGCTCGACATCGAGCGCCGCGATCTGTCCACCGCCCGCCGCCACCTCGCCCGGGCCACCGCCCGGGGAGTCAGCACCGGCAGCAACGCCAGTCTCTTCCACGGCGCGCCCGCCCTGGAGTTCGTCCTGTCCCGCGCCCACAGCGCCGACGACGACGTCCGGGCGGCCGTCGATCGTGTCGTGGACGCCCGGCTCGCCGCCGCCCACCGCCGACAGGCGACCGGCGCTCTGCCCCATCTCGCCGAGTGGGACCTCGTCCGCGGCATGACCGGCCTTGCCGCACTGCTGCTGTCCCGCCGCCCGCCAGCACCCCGACTGCCCGACGTGCTTGCCTGTCTCGTCTCGCTCGCGCAACACGGCCGTTGTGAGGGGCGGATGGTGCCCGGGTGGTGGTCACCGGTCGGCCCGGACGGGAAGGAGATGGCCGGCGGGCACGGCAACAACGGCATGGCCCACGGCATCGCGGGGCCCCTGGCCGTGCTCTCCCTCGCCCTGCGCGCCGGAGTCAGCGTCCCCGGGCAGGAGGAAGCCGTCGACACGTTCGCCACCTGGCTCGACCGACATGGCGCCCACTACTGGACCACCGCAGCACACCTGGACACCGATCAGCCGCCCGCAGCGGAGCCGGCCCGCCAGTCCTGGTGCTACGGCCAGCCCGGCATCGCCCGCGCGCAACAGCTCGCCGCGCACGCCCTCAGGGACCCCGCCCGGCGCCAAAGAGCCGAGGACACCGTCGAGACCATCCTGACCGATCCGCTGCGGCTCGCCCGCATCACCGACTCGACGCTGTGCCACGGCTGGGCCGGACTGCTGGCCCTCGCCCGCGCGGTCGCCGCCGACAGCCCCGCACCCGCGCGCTTCATCCCCATCATCCACGACCTCCAGCGACGGCTGGCCGCTGACTGGGAGCGTCTGCCCAAACCCGGATTCATGGAAGGCCGCGCCGGCGCCCGCCTCGCCCTGGACGCCACCGACACCACCGGCTGGACCCGTGTCCTCCTGCTCACCTGACCCCACCCCGCCGCATCGCAAGGAGTTCCCTCCCTCATGACCTTCGACGACGAGAACCTGCCGATCCGCTTGGACACGTCCTGGTGGCACGCCTCCGTGGCCTTCCCCGACCAGCACGGGGACGCCGCCGCCCAGGCCCTGGCGACCGCACTGGCCGGACACCGCTTCCACTTCCTGCGCAAGGACGCCGGCGTGCGTCTGCGCACCGAACAGCCCTCCACCGGCCTGCTGGACCAGCTCGTCGCCGACAGCGTGATCACGGGCTGGGCGGCGGGCGTCTACGAGCCGGAGACCCATGCTTTCGGCGGTCCCGAGGGCATGGCGGTCGCGCACGACGTGTTCTGCGCCGACAGCCCGGCCGCGCTCGCCCAGACCGGCGTCCCCGGCGCCCGGGAGCGCAGCGTGATGCTGCTGTCCGCCATGATCCGCGAGGCCGGGCTGGACCCGTTCGAAGCCGGGGACGTGTACGCCCGGTGGGCCGCCCTGCGGCCCACCCTTAGCCCGCCCCAAGGGCCCACGCTGGACAAGGCCGTCTCCGCGATGCGGCGACTGATGAACGCGGACGCCGCCCTGCGCCCCGAGGCGGAGACGGGCTGGGGCGAGCGGTTCGCCGCTTTCGAGGAAGCCGGCCGCCGCCTGCGCCGGCTCGCCGCCGACGGCCGACTGATACGCGGAATCCGGGCCGTCATCGCCCATCACGCGATCTTCGCGTTCAACCGCGCAGGCGTGCCTGCCGACGTGCAGGCCGCCACCGCGTGGCTCGGCCGTCACGTCGCCTTCTCCACCGGAGAGGCAGCTGACGTGTCTACCCCCACGTCCGCCCCGGCGGACCCTAGCCTCCCTCGAATGGAGACCACCGTGACACCCGTAACCCAGCCCGCCCAGCTGAGCGAAGCCCTCGCCCAGCGACTCGTCGACAGCGGCCACCTGCACAGCCATACCGTCATCGACGCCTTCCGCACCACCGACCGGCACGCCTTCCTGCCCGGCATCGACCCGGAGAGCGCGTACAAGGAGGACGCGGTCCCGATCAAGCACGACGAGCACGGAGAGATGATCTCCTGCATCTCCGCACCGTCCATCGTCGCCACCCAGCTCGAACAACTCGGCGCCCAACCCGGCCACAAGGTCATGGAAGCAGGAGCCGCCACCGGCTACAACGCCGCCCTCCTCGGCAAAATCGTCGCCCCCGGCGGCCAGGTGTGGACCCTCGACGTCGACCAGGACCTCGTCGCCGGCGCGAGCAGGCACCTCGCCGAAGCCGGCGTCGACAACGCCACCGCGGTGATGGCCGACGGCGCGGCCGGCTTGCCCGAGCACGCCCCCTACGACCGCATCATCTTCACGGTCGGCGCCGGCGACGTACCCGTGAAAATCCTCGACCAGCTCGCCCCCGGCGGACGCCTGGTCCTGCCCATGCGGATCCGCGGCAGCATCTCCCGCTCCTTCGCCTTCGAACGCGACGGCGACACCTGGAAGACCGTCTCCTGCGAGATGGCCACCTTCATCCCGCTCCGTAAGGGCGTCTGCGACGACGTGTACACCCTCGTCCCCATGGCCGGCGAGGGCAACGTGCGCCTGGAGACGTTCAGCGAACAGGACGTCGACCGCGACGCGCTGCGTACCGTCCTCGACCAGCACCAGACCAAGATCTACACCGGGGTGAAGTTCCGGCAGGGCTCCGCGTGGGAGTGGCTGTACCTGTACCTGGCCTGCGTGCTGCCCAACGGCCTGTCTCGGCTGCCGGGCCAGCGCCCCGGGTTCACCCCACACTTCGGCTGGGGCTCCATGGCCGCCCTCGACGGCGGGTCGCTCGCCTACCTGACCATCCGCGAAGGCGAGGACGACAAGGGCCGGTACTGGGAGGTCGGCGTGATCGGCCACGGCGAGGCCGGCTCCACCCTCGCCGAGCGCGTCGTGGGCGAGATCCGTGCCTGGGACGCCAGCGGCGGTAACGACGCCCCCGAACCGGGCTTCCGGATGGCCGTCGCGGATGCACGTGACCGGCTCACGGTTGACGACACGCGCTTCCTCGTCGACAAGCCCTACAGCCGACTGGTCATCGACTGGGCGCGCAAGGGCTGAACCGATGGTTCCCGCGATAGCCGGCCGCATTCCACTGGTCCGCCGCACCAAGGCGCCCGCGCTCCCGCTTCCCGAGCGCATCAACCACCTCACCGGGCTGACCGTCGCGCCCGCAGGTGCGAGCCACCACGACCTGGTGGCCCGCGCCTGCGGGGTCCTCAACTACGCCGCGCTGATCGCCTCCGATGTCGGCCTGCCCGACCTGGCGGCCGACTTGTGCTGGCGCCAGCACCAGCTCTTCGCTCACACCGGCCGCTTGAGCGGGCCGATCGCCGTCATGTCGCTGATGCCGCTGGTCAACCTTTCCCGGCTGCTGACCCGCGACGGCCAAGGGGAAGCCGCCTATGACCTGCTGGTCCGCCTCAACCACGCCGCACGGCAGCGGGAGAAGACCGAAATCGACGGACGCACCGTCGATCTGTCCGACCTGACCGGCACGAATGAGGATCACCGCACGGTGTGCCGAGAGCTGTGGGTCACGCTCCTCGTGGACGGCGCCCGCGCCCTCGCCCGCATCGGGCGGTGGACCGACGCGGCCGAGGCCATGGCCCAGCATCGCGGCATCGGCAACCGGCTCCTCGACGGCCGGCAGATCAAGATCATGGCCCTAATGGAGCAGGGCCTCGACCAGCAGGCCCGCGAGCTGATCGACACCACCCAGCCCACGGAACCCTGGGAGATGACCGTCGCCACCATCCTGGGCGCCTACTGCCGTCCCGCCGCGGCACCGCTTCCGCGGGCCGACGTCGACCAGGCCCAGCGTGCAGCCGCCTCTCTCCTCGCTGATCCCGAATCGTCGATCGCCGTGTTCCAGGCCCGGACGGGCCTGGCCGCCCTGGAACTCGACGCCGACGGGCCGCACACGCACTCGCTCCTTTCGGCTCTCGCCGACGTGGCCCGCCTCGACGCCTATGCCGCATGTGAAGTGCTGGACCACCCGACCACCCGGACGCTGCTCAGCGCCGAGCGGGCATCCGCGCTCGGCTCGGTGGTCGCCAACGCAGGTCTCGGTTCCGGAAACCTGCCCGCGGATCATCAGCGGGCCTTGACCGAATCTGTCGCCTTTTCGGAAGCCGAGCTGAGGCGACTCCTCCGTGACGACCAGGCGACACCGGGCAATCCCCCGAAGGAGGTACCGCAACCACAACGTCGTCAAGGTCGTCGTCACGGCCCGCAGCGAGGCCCTCATGTTCTCGCGCCAGCCCATCCCGTACCCGAGGGGTGATCGGCCGAAGTACCTGCGTCAACTAGGCCTCTACGGCTTGACAGGCAAGGCTCTCCAACACTTTCGTGAGCTCCAGCAGGGGCCCTTGGAGCGTGCCGAAGGAGTGGAGATGCTGCGCTTCGTCGAGCACGGTAACGCCGTGCGGATGGTCCCCGTCCTGGACGGCGGTGTGGCAGTAGACACCCTCGAGGATCTGGCGCGAGCCGAGCGCCTCCTCGATCAGAACGACGGAGCACTGTGTACGCGAGGGGCCGCACGGCGTTCTGCACGGTGAGATGGGTTCACCTCACCCGCGGCTCGTGTCCGATCTTCGGAAAGCCCCCGCCCTCACACTTCTGGCGAACAGAAGTCCGGGGCCGGGAGCCTCTAAACACGGATGGGCAGTGTGACCAGCCCGCGGACGAGCCGAGTCCGTCGCCATTCCAGTTGGTCAGGCCGTTGGGCGAGCCGGATCCCGGGGAAGCGGGTCAAGATCGCCCGGAGCGCGATGTCTGCCTCGGCCATGGCCAGGGGAGCGCCGATACAGCGATGGATGCCGTGGCCGAAGCTGAGGTGAGCGGCGGCACTTCGGTCCAGGTCGAGCAGGTCCGGTGAAGGGAACTGATCCGGGTCGCGGTTGGCGGCTCCGAGAGCAACCAGCACCGGGACGCCAGCCGGAATATCGGTCTCGCCGAGAGTGACGGCCTCTGTGGTGAACCGGAAGGTGGCTGTACTGACGGGGGAGTCGTATCGAAGCAGCTCGTTCAGTGCCGCTGGGATGTCATCCGGATTCTCACGAAGGCGAGTCAGCGCGGCAGGGTTCTGGAGCAGCGCCAAGGTGGCATTGCCGAGGAAGTTGGTGGTGGTCTCGTGTCCAGCCACGAGCAACAGCACCGCCAGAGAGACCAGTTCCTCCTCGCTCAGGTGGTCGTCTCCGTCGCGCGCCGAGATGAGCCGGTCAAGGAGAGAGCTGCCGGCGGCCTGACGCTTGGCAGCGATGAGGTCGGTCATGTAGCCGGCCAGGGAATGCGAGGCCGCGTCGATCACGTCCGGCTTGCCTGCCGCGAACAGCTCCCCAGACCAGCGCTGGACATCGGGCCGGTCCTGTTCCGGGACTCCGAGCAGCTCACAGATCACGATGACCGGCAGCGGAACCGCGAGGCCGGCCACGAAGTCGAACTGGTCGCCGACGGGCCACTGATCCAGCAGTTCGTCGGTGACCTGGGCAATGAACGGACGCAGCTCGGCGACCGCACCGGTCGTGAACGCCTTGGTCACCAGCTTGCGGAGCCGGGTGTGCTGGGGCGGATCGCTGGCCAGCATGGTGTGCGCCACTGCAGGGTGCAGCCGACGCCGTGACCCCTTGTCTGCGAAGAACGTGGCCGTGTCCTTCGAGAGCCGAGCGTCACCGAGAGCCTCCCTCGCCTCCGCATACCCGGTGACCAGGTAGCTGACGTGCCCACCGGACCCGGTGGGCACGGCCTGCACCGGACACCTTGACCTCATGGCGGCATAGGTGGGGTAGGGGTCCTGGAGGAAGCGGGGGTCCTGAGTCGGGTCGGTCATGCCTTCAGGCTCCAACCCGGCCTGGATGGTTGTCGTCGGCGACACGCTCAACCTGGTACGCATTGGCCACCAGGAGGAGCCACTCGGTGTCCGCACGAAGGTCCTTGCGGGCGGCGGCCTCCGCCGATGGTACGGCAACCTCATCTGCGAACCGGCCCGCTTTCGCAGCGGCGAGCGCTTCCCTCACCACAGCCGCTTCCACCGCTGCGGCTCCCTTCGCCCTTCCAACGTCGAAAGCTTTTTGGGCCGCCTCCTGCACTCTGCGGGACCGGTACGGCCGAAGGGCGAGGATGCCGTCTCCGATCTCGATGACTCGCCGCTGGAGCAAGAAGTCGGAGTCCGCAGAGGTGTCCTCGGCGGGGTCTGAAGGCGACAAGACGATCTCCGGAATCGCTGCTGCCAGGTCCTGCCAAAGGGGGCCGAGCGCTTCGAAGGACTGCGTTTCCCAACGACGTCGGCGGGCCTGGCTGATCGGGTACGTCACGGCAGGCAACGTGAGGCCGAGGCAGATCAGCAGAACGGCGAGCGCAGGAGACGTCACGCTGAAGACGCAGGGTGCGGCTACGAGCGACGAGCACTTCGCGTGGTCGGGCACGAGGCGTAGCCCCAAGCCGAGGGAGACGAGAACCGCCAGCTTGTAGCCGGCGTAGACCAGCGCGATGACGCAGCCTACTGCCGCCGTCCGCAGCCCTACCCGGACGCTGCTTCGACGAGTTGACTTCGACTGCCGCACTGCCTGGAGCAGGAAATCGACGATGGCGAAGCCGAGGTAGGAGATGAACAGGAGCAGGTAGATGGCGTACACCTGCGGTGAGCGGTGCATCACCTGCTCGCACGTGAAGAGCGTCGTCATGCCGAGGGTTGTCGTGGCGAAAAGGACGAGACGCAGGCGGACTCGGCGCTGTGCTTCCGTGGGTTCCAGGTTGAGCTGGAACGAGACGGCCAAGACCGCGGTGGCAGCGGCCAGTGAAGCGCAGTTACTCAGCAATCTGGCAACGTGCGGCACGACCGCTTCGACTGCGTCCTCGAACAGCGGCGCGTAGGAGGCGAAGGCCAGGGCGAACGAGCCGAGGAGCGCGCCTGTGGCCCACGTGCCGGTCGGACGGGGGGTCCCTCGGCCCAAGACCCAGTAGCCGGCAGCCCCTGCGAGCAGGCAGGCCATGCCGAGGAAGATGGCGTTCATCGTGACCGGAACCGGCCTTTCCTGACGGGTTGGGCGAAGAGTGCATCCCAGCTATCGGCCCCATTTTCAGGCTGGCGAGCAGGAGATTCACGTTCGCGATAGATGCGCTGGCGGATAACCGTGGCCATCATCTCCGCTTCGCGTTCGTCCGCCGTTGCGTAGCTTGTTCGCCCTGCCATGCGCATCACCAGCGTGGCGTTCACCCCGAGTGCATGGGCCGTGTCCGCGTTGATTTGCAGGCTTCCAGGATGGTCGCAGTACACGTGGCACAGTTCGTGTGTGAGTATGTGCCGCTGGTGGTGAACGGATGTGCCTTCCTCGTAATAAAGGAGGTCGGCTGTTGGAGTTTCGATCCTCACACCGCAGGGCGCATCGACAGCGCCGAGCGTGCTCAACGGCTTCAAGACAATCGGCTTCCCGCGAAGGTCCGCTATCGCCGCACACAACTCACGCGTAGTGAAGCGGTACGGCAGACGCAGCTGATCGATTTGCTTCTCGCAGCATCTACGTAGACGACTCTCGTCATGTTCCGGCAAGGGCACGGAATCCCCCCTCGGCCTCGACTGTGCACCAACTCGCTGGTGCGCGACAGCCAGAGGATGCCAAGAGGAAGGATGAACTCACACTTCCCGGAACCAAGAGTTCCGGTTACGGAAGGTGACTCAATCCGGGGAGAGAGGGGCGGGATGGTTCGGAACAGAAAGACCTGTCGAGCTTGGCTTCTGTGGCCGGTGCCGGTGATTTCGGGCTGACGCGATCTTCGGGGCGGGTGATTGAATAATCGACTATCCGTTATGTCTGACTACGCTGCATGATCATTCCATGATCTTTTGACGGGGACCCAGGGCGTGTTGTGACGCACGCCTCTTGCGAACGGGACCTAATCTCAGGTCATGGACTCTCAGGGAGGGTGGGGCGAGGGGGGCAAGCCCGACGACGGCGAGTCCTTGCCTGAGCTGCTGCGATCGTGGAGAAGCCGTACAAGCCCTCGGGCGATCCCGGGTCTGGCGGTCGCGGGGCGTCGCGGCGAGGGGCTGACGCAGCGTGATGTGGCCCGCCTGACGGGTGTAAGCGAACGCTGGTACGGCGCGTTGGAACGGGGTAATAAGGCCGACTATTCCGCTGACTTCCTCGATCGGTTGTCTTCGGTGTTAGGGCTGAGCCGTGCAGAACGCCATGCGCTGTACATGCGGGCCGTCGGGCATCCGCCGGCGCTCGCCGCCGTGCCGGAAGCTGAAGCGGCGGCGGAAGTCGATGAGTTGCTTCAGCGTTTTCTGGATGAGCAGGCGCCCCACCCTGCCCTCGCCACGGATCTTGCGTGGAACGTGGTCGGCTGTAATGGCCCATTCCTGGATTGGTTTCCATGGGCTGCCCATCAGGCCAACCAGATGCGTTGGGCCTTTCTCAGCCCGGAAGCGCAGGAGCAGCTCGTGAATTGGGAGAACGACTGGGCCCGCTCCTACTTGGGGCAGATTCGCTTCGAGCGTTCTCGTCATCCCGAGAATGGCGCCCTGCGGCAACTGGAGCGAGACATTCTCGCCGGGTCTTCGGCCGCTCGGAGAATCTGGAATCGACGCGAGATGGTTGAGCATGCCGACGGTGACTTGCGTCGGCTCAGGCTCCCTTATCACCGCGGGCGAGAAGTTGCTGTTCGGTTCGTAGCTCTGCGGCCCATGCGCAGTGACCGCCTACGAGTGGCCGTGTTGTTGGCGGATCGCCGAAGATCCGAAGGTGCCTGACTCGGTCAGGGAATCGGGGCACCCGACGGTTCGGGCGAGGATGGAATTACTCGTCGTCGAGCAGACCGGAGTCGTCCGAATCGTCTGGCATGCCTTCCAGTCGTCGGGCCTGGTCGATCACGGTGTTCAGCATGTGCAGGCTCGACGTGCTGAGCCCGTTTGCGCGTAGGGCGACTCGGCGTACGCCTTGGTCGCGCATGGCGGCAACCACCTGGATCTCCGCGCGCTGTCTCTCGGCCTCCTCCTCGTCGAAGAAGTAACCCGGTTTCACCCCGAAGAACCCGGCCAATGCCCGGATGGTCTGCATCTTCGGGTTCGTGTTGGTCCCTGTGCGGAGCTGCTGGATGGCGCTTGCGGAGATGGCCACGCCGGCGGATTCGCGGATGCCCTGTGACACCTCCGCGTACGTGTACGGACCGCGCCCCTTTGGGTGCACTTCACGGAACAGGTAGTCGAGCAGCTCCGCGAAGGCGCGCTCGTTCTTGCCGGTCATCTCCAGCCCTTCGTCATGACCGCCATCCTATCCACTCCAGTGGTGGCCATGCCGCTCAACGCTGCACCCACCGCCACTGCGGTTGACGCGGAGGCGCCATTGCGATGTACGTTGTTCCGTGAATCCATCCAGTGCAGTGTTCCATGCCTGGTCGGAGCGATGGGAACGGGGTGGACTGGTGCCAGGTGTCGCCATATGGTTCTGGTCCCTGAACAAACGATCACCGGTCGGGGGACGGGCCGAGAAGGGTGGGGCGATGAACGCGCACGGGCCATGACGACCACAGGGGCCAAGACAACCGGCGCCCGGGAGCTACCAACTCCCAAGCGCCGGGCGCCGGCACCTCGAGGGGCACCGATTCACATCTCGCGGGCGACGGGGCTTTTTGCACGAGAACCGCCGCACCGCGCTCCTACAATCAACGGAGTATCGCATGCTCGCCACGCCGAGCGGCAATCCGGCCTGCCCGGACACCGACCGCCAGCAGCGCCTCGCCACCCAGCTCGCCGACATGATTCCGGGAGCGGCCACCATCCGGGTCAGCCTCAACGACCCGAAGCAGGCATGGCCCCACCCCCACGCCATCGTCAAGGACGAGGCCGGGGCGACCATGGAGCTGGGTCGGCCGACCACCAGGGTCGCGGCCCGGTGGATCTTGCGGGTCTGGCCGGAGGCGGACTGGACACGGCCGCACACCTTCAACCTCGCCGATGCGGCCCTTACTCGCAGCGACCTGATCGCCGCCGGTCGGGGCCGCTGACGTGCCGCGGATACGAACCGTCAAACCGGAGGCATTCACGTCCGAGTCCCTCGCCGAAGTGAGCGTCGAGGCAGAGCGAACCTTCTTCGGGCTGCTCACCCAGGCCGACGATCACGGTCGCCACCGTGACAACGCCGCGATTATCGCGGGGCTTCTTTGGCCCCTGCGTGCCGAGCACACCTCGGTCCACGTCGAGGACGACCTCGACCAGCTCTCGAACGCGGGCCTGATCTGCCGTTACACCGGATGCGACGGCCGCCGGTACCTCCACATCGTGACCTGGTCCGCGCACCAGAAGATCGACAAGCCGAGTCAGTCCCGCCTGCCCTCTTGCCCGCAGCACCACGGTGCTGACCGGTGCGGTCCCTGCAGGGGAACCTGCGCCAAGCGGGGCGAGGGGTCGCCCACCCCTACCCGAGGGCTCGCCGAGGCTTCGCCGAACGCTCCCCGGACCCTCGATCTGCCCGCGCAGCCGGCCGCGACACCTCGCGGCCACGCCGACCCGGCCCCCACCGTCCAGCAGGGCGCCTTCGACTGCATGGCTGGCATCCCTAGCAGCTTCGACTTGAAACGCGCAGGTCAAGAGGTATTCGACGAAGGCTCTCCGAACCTTCCCCGAAGCCTCGGAGAGGGCTCGTCGCCTGGATCTAGGATCGTGGATCCTGGATCTCCTGTCCCTACGGGGCGTACAGCGCCCGCAGAGACCGTCTCGGCCAAGCAGCTCGTCGGCGAGTACGTCGCTGCGTGCGACCAGCGCCCGCCCAGCGACGTGATCGCTCACCTCGGGCGGATCGTCAAGAAGCTCTTGGGCGAGGGCATCGCTCCGGAGCCCATCCGGGCCGGGCTGGCGAACTTCGCGGCCAACCCGAAGCACCCGAGCGTGCTGACCAGCATGGTCAACGAGGCGATGAACGCCCGCTCCGGCGGTTTGGCGCGGCCGGGATCCCGGCCTACCGTGCCCGGCCACCAGGCGTGGACCAACCCGGCCAACGCTGCTGCCGCCTACGCCGAGGAGCTGTGATGGGCACCCGCATCCGCGAACCGCAGACCCTCGCCGGTGCAGGCATCCTGGACCGGATGTCCCGGATTCTGGCCACCCGCGACATCGACCCGGCCAGTGTCGCTGCGCTCACCGACGAGCCCGAGCCGGTCTCCCCGCTGGACGCCTTGCTGGCCGGAATGCCCCCGCGCTACCGGACGGCCGTCGCCGACCACCCCAAGGTCCTGGACTGGGTCCGGGAGGTCGCCGAGGCGGCCGTCGCCCCAGGCCGGGGCGCCCGGCGGCAGGTCACCACCGGTCCCAGCCTGCTGATGGCCGGAGTTGTCGGCTCGGGCAAAACGCACCAGGCGTACGGCGCGGTCCGGCTGCTGATGCGCAGTGGGGTCGGCGTGCGCTGGAGTGCGACCACCGCCGCCGACCTGTACGCCGACCTCCGCCCCCGGCCCGGGGCCGACAGCGAACGGGGACTGGCGGCCGTCGGCCGCTGCCCGCTGCTGATCATCGACGACCTCGGCGCGGCCAAGGCCAGCGACTGGACCGAGGAGATCACCTACCGGCTGATCAACCGCCGCTACAACTACATGCTGCCGACCCTGATCACCACCAACCTGCGCATCCGCGATCTCCGGGCCTACCTCGGCGACCGAGTCGCCTCGCGGCTTGCTCAGATGACCACCCGGGTCGAGTTCGAAGAGATCGACCGCAGACGCCACCGCGCCGCGGCCTGATCCGCCGCAGGCCGCCACGCCAGGCCGCGCCCTTCCCGCGCCGCCCCATGCACTTCCCATGACCCAGCGCACCCCTCCGCCGACGCCCCCTGCGCGCGGAGAGCGATCGGAGCACGACGCATGACCACCACGAGGACAAGCCCTGCCCGCCACCGGTCACTCGGCGACCAGACCTGGCAGGACGAGGCCGTCTGCCGGAGCACCGAGTACAACCCGGTGGACCCGGACATCTTCTTCCCGGAGCCTGACGAGACCGACAAGATCACGACCGCGAAGTCGCTGTGCGGCCAGTGCCCTGTCCGCCGCACCTGCCTGGACGCCGCTCTCGAAGGGGGTGACACCGACGGGATCCGGGGCGGCCTGACGGAGGAGGAGCGCGGTCCGCTGCACGAGAGGCTCGCCAGCCGCCTCGACTACAGCCGGGTCAACGCCACCATCGCCGGGCGCGACGTGCACCTCACCCAGGCCGAGCGCCGCGCGGTCATCCACGCCGCTTACCACCACGGTGTGAGCGAACAGCGCCTGGCCTGGCTTCTGAAGATCACCGAGGAGCACGCACAAAAGCGGTATCGCGAGATCCGCCGCGCCGAGCGCAACCGAGACCTGGACCAGCCCACCACGAACACCCCGTCCCCCGATACCGACAGCGAGTGCCTGGGCCGCGACGACTTCGGGACGGCAGCGTGAGCACCGCGAGCACGCCGAAGACGGCGCACGTCACCGGCTGGGACCGCGCAGTCGTCATCGCCCTGGGCGGTGCGGGATGCGCCCTGTCGTACGACGCCCTCCAGCAGATGGCCACCGCCATCCACGTCCGTGGCTTTCTGACCTATCTCTTCCCCCTGGTGATCGACGGGTTCATCGCGTACGGCATCCGAGCGCTCCTGGTCCTGCGCGACGCCCCCCTGCACGCCCGGTTCTACGTCTGGACCCTCTTTGGCACAGCCACCGCCGCCAGCATCTGGGCCAACGCGGTCCACGCGGTCCGGCTCAACGACGAAGCGGTCGCCGGTACCGGCCTCCGGCTCGGGGACGTAGTGGTCGCGGTGCTGTCCACCATCGCACCCCTCGCCCTGGCGGGAGCCGTCCACCTCTACATCCTCATCGCCCGGGGACCGGCCAAGAGCACTGACCGGGAGAACCCCGGTCACCCCGTTCACACCGACCGGAGCGACGACATCGAGGTCGCCCGAAATGACCGGATCGGTCAGCAGTTGGAGGCCGGTCAGGGGAAAGCTGGTCAGCCGGTCACCGCCCTGACCGACCGGCTGCCGAGGCCCCTGGACAAGCAGACCGCCGCCCGGTCACTGGCCGGGGACACGAGTCCGGCGGACAGCATCCAGCCGGTCACCGACGACCATGGCCACCCCCACACGGCCGCTGACCTGCCCGGACACTCGAGCAAGGCGCGGCCGGTCACTGACCGCCCCGACCGCACCGCACCGGTCACCGGCGACAAGGACAGTCCAGCGGCGGTCACCGCCTCGCCGGTCACTGACCCGTCCACCCGGACACCCGGTGCTCGGCGGCCCGACCCGGACACCGAGGAGCTGCTGAAGATCGCCCGGTCGGCGGTCAGGGCCGAGGACAAATTGACCCGCAAGGTTGTCGCCCAGGCGATCCGAGGTCAGCAGATCCCGCTGTCCAGCGACACCCTGACCGCGCTGATGGCCCAGCTCCGCGAGCAGCACCGCCAGCCGGTCACCTCCTCCCGGCCCTGACCGAACCTCCACGGAGTGGGTGACCGAGCCGGTCACCCCGGCCGGTCATCCACTCCGCATGTCACCGACACACCCCGCCACAGCAGAAGCGGAGAGCACCCGATGCGCACTCACCCGGCCACGCCCGCCGAAGTCGACTCCTGGCTGACCGTCCTGCACCAGCACGGACACCTCCACCGCGCCCAGTCCGGCCCCGACACCACCTGGATCGTGCAACGCGAGCAGCACGACCGGCCCTGGACCCTGCACCACCCCGTCCTGGCCATGGACTGGATCGAGGAACTCGTCCGCGAAATCCAGCAGCAGGACCCGGAGACGAGCCGGTGAACACCAACGACCCGGTGGCCACCTCCGCTGGACAGCAGCGTGACCCCACCACGGCTCCTGGCGGAGCAAGCTATCGCGTACGACGGTCCTACGGCCCGACGTACGCACTTGCCCCCGCCCAGGGGGGCGGGGGAAGCCCGGCTGGTCCCCGAGCGAGGGCGCACGGGGACCAGCCGGGCAACCGGCACCAGGGGGCGCCGGTCACGGGGGGAGAAGCCGACCGCGACGACCACCGCGAGCAGCCGAGCCCGAGCATGCCCACCTTCCCCGACCGCATCCCGCGCCGCCGCAGCCGCAACCCAAGCGAGCGCGCCCGCAAGACGACCACCCGCCTCTCCGACACCGAGAAGGCCGAGATCACCGACGCCGCCACCCAGCGCGGCGTCACCGTCGCCCGCTTCCTCGCCACCGTCGGCCTGAGCGCCGCTCGCGGACACGCCGCCGTGCACAGCAATGACCAGCTCGACACCGCCATCGACGAACTCGCCGCCCTGCGCACCGCGCTGGCCCGGATCGGCAACAACATCAACCAGATCGCCTTCGTCCTCAACAGCGGTGGCCAGCCGCGCGCCGGTGAACTCGAACACGCGCTGGGCGCGCTGACCGGACTTCTCGCCCGCGTCGATGACGCGGCGAACGAGCTGGTGACCCGGCGGCTGTGATGGTGCCCGACATCGGACGCGGTTCCCGCACCCACGGCCTCCTCATCTACCTGTACGGCCCCGGACGGCGCGAGGAGCACACCGACGCACACCTCGTCGGCTCCTGGGACGGCTTCGCCCCCGACCCCGGCCGTGACACCGGACTCGACCCCGACCCGAAGGTCACTCTCGCCCGGCTCACCGCCGCCCTGGACCTGCGGGTCAAGCAGGCCGGCGACCGCGCGCCCGCCAAGCACGTCTGGCACTGCTCGGTGCGCACCGCCCCCGGGGACCGGCGGCTGGACGACGAGGAGTGGAACGCCGTCGCCCAGCGCATCGTCCACGCCACCGGCATCGCCCCGGCCGGAGACCCCGACGGCTGCCGGTGGATCGCCGTCCGCCACGCGGAGGACCACATCCACATCGTCGCCACCCTCGTACGCGGTGACCTGCGCAACCCGCGCCTGAACTACGACTTCAACAAGGCCCAGGCCGAATGCCGACGCATCGAGAAGGAGATGGGCTTGCGGCGCCTGAACGCGGGCGACGGAACCGCAGCGAAGAACCCCAGCAGCGCCGAGAAGTTCAAGGCCGAGCGCACCGGCCGCCCGGAGACCTCGCGCGAGACGCTCCGTGAGGCCGTTCGTCGAGCCGTGGCGGGAGCGGATTCGGAAGAGGAGTTCTTCACGCGGCTCCGAGAGGCGGGGTTGCGGGTGAAGCTGCGGCACGCTCCGTCCGGTGACGCGCTCGGCTACAACGTGGCCCTGCCCGGCGACCGAAACCGCGACGGAGACCCGGTCTGGTACCCCGGCTCCAAACTGGCCCCCGACCTCTCCCTTCCGAAGATCCGCCTACGTCTCACCGACGGGGCCGCCGAGCCGAGCGCGCCCGCGGTCGGCGCTGACCGGACGAACTGGTCACCGCCCGCCCGTCAACGACGCAACGCCACCGTCATCGCCGAGCGCTCGGCCGCGCTCCTGGAACGCGACGAGGACGGCGAGTCCGCCGCTCAGCTCGTCGGCGTCGGAGAACTCCTCGACGCGGTGGCCCATACCTCACCGGCCACCACCCGCGCCGAGCTGGCCGCCGCAGCTCGCGCCTTCGAGCGGGCGACCCGCAGCCACGTCCGCGCCGAACGCGCCGATACCCGAGCCCTCCGCTCAGCCGCCCGGGGCATCGTCCAGGCCGGCGGGGCGCTCGGCCGAGGCGAGGACGGCGGCACCACCGCCATGCTCGTCTCCGCCCTCGTCCTGGTCACCCTCGCCGCCGCCCGCTGGCACTCCGCGCGCGGACACGCTCAGCAGGCCCACGCCTCCCGACAAGCCGCCGCGCACCTGCGCACCGCCTACCGGCAGGCCGCCGCCACGCCGATGCGAGTGCTGCACGACCAAGGTCGGGCCCTTCCAGAAGCCCAGCGCCGCACGCACGAAGCCACCCTTCGCGCCGTCCTGCCGGAGAAGGTCGTACGGGCAGGGGGCATGGAAGCGAGGGCCGACGCCTTGGTCGCCACCCTCGCCCAGGCCGAGCGGGCGGGCCACGACTCCGAAGCCCTCCTGCGCCAGGCCATCGACATGCGCGGACTCGAAAGTGCCGATGACGTGAGCGACGTCCTGGTCTGGCGCCTGCGGCGCATCGCCCAGCTCCCGGCACACCCAGGTGACGCTGCGCGCCGCTGGCAGGCCGCCACGCGCCATGCCAACACGCCGAGCAGCCGCACCGATGAACGGAACGCGACGGCAACCGCGCCGCTCGGGACCAACCAAGACCCCAACCGCCACTCGCCACGTCGCTGACCAGGTCGAACCGGCAGCCGGCCACCGACCGAGCGGACGCTGCGAAATGTATGGACAGCCGGTTCCACCGGCTGTTACGGATGAAGACAGGACCGACAACCGGGAGATGACGCTCGTGCTCAGAACCACCACCCGCACCACGGAGCCGGCCGCGCTGCCCGTCCTCCCCACTGGTACCGACCCCCTGCTGCAGCTCCAGGCCGAGACGCGGCCGGCCGACGGACCCGGGGCGATTCGCTGCGTCGGCCACTCACGCGAACTCGCCCTCGGGGGCATCCCCGTGATGTGCTCCGCCTGCCGTGCCCGACGCGACTGGCTGCTCATCAACCACGGGCGCAACGTCTGGGTCCGCTGCCGGTGCGGCAACCAGTGGCTCGAGCCCGAGATCAGCCGCGCCGACTTCGACGCCCTGGTCGGCGGCCCGCTCGGGACGACCTACCCGAGTGTCGAGGCGGGCTTGGCCGCGCTCGGGTTCGACGGCGTATTCGCCGGCATCTACCTGGAGTAGGCGGGCACCAGACGGAACGCCGAGGAGCGCCACCGGCGTATCGGTGGCGCCCCTCGGCGCGCAGTTGAGGGTCAGCCGCGTGCGCTGTCCTTCGCCAGCCCACCCCGGAAGTCGCACCCCGGGCATTCGTCCTCACCCTGGACGCGTCCCTCGTACCAGCCGTTGACCGCCGCGTGCAGGAGCCTTCGGCGGTCCTCGGTCAGACTCCGGAGAGCCGGTTGGAGAGGTCGAGGGCGTCGGTCGCGAAAGAGAGGGCGGCGCACAGGCCGGTCACCTCGTACAGGGTCGGACGGACTAGGCGCGGCCAGTCGTCCGGGGCGGCGGGCCAGGAACCGAGGAGCACCTCGGCAGTGGTCAGCCCCAGGTACGTTGTTACGTCCCAGCCGCTGCGCGAGGCGGGCTCCCAGCGCAGTCGGATTCGCCCGAGGGGAAGTTGAGGAGTTTCGGCAGCGAGCCAGGTGATGTCGAGGGGGCCGTCGGGGCGGGTGGAGATGCGCTGGAGAAGCGCGCCGTGCACGCCGTACGGCATGGGGCGCACGGCGACATCGTGCAGCGCGAGACGAGGCGCGGGGCGCGAGAGGGACGAGATGGAAGCCTCCGTGGTGGTAGGGAAGCGATCAAGCCCAGGTGAGGGCATCGCGCGCCCCCACCGGGAGGTAGTCCTCCTGACCGTCGTCGGCGATGTACGCCTTGCCGTCGCGGACGACGATCTCGGCTCCCACGAAGTGGGCGAAGGGGAAGTCGGGATTGACGGCGAGACGGACCGGCAGGTTGGGGTCGAGCCCCTGAAGCTGGCGGAGCAGGTGGCCGACGGTCAGGTACTGGGGCAAGGGAGTCTCCGTGAACGGTGGACACCGACGGGGCTGGTCGGCCCGAGTAGAGGAGTCGTCGAGCCGTCGGTTGATGGATGAGCGGAGCCTGATCGGCAGTCAGCACGAGGAGTTGGTGACCAGGGCGGCGAGGAATCCGGCAACGGCCTCGGAGGGGGTGTGGAGACCGAACTCCTGGACCCATGCGTCGCCATCGGCGGGCCGCACCCGGACGTGCCAGACGATGTTGCGCTGCCAGGCCGACGGGTCCTCGGGGAGCCAGCCGACGTAGACACAGCCGTCGGGGCTGGTCGCGTGGACGTTGGCCTCGGGGGTGTCGACGATCGTCCACCCGAGTGCGTCCAGGAGATCGAGCACCGGCCCCGCACCGTGGTCGGCGGAGAGCCAGTGGAGAGCATCCGCCGTGGGGCGGACAACGGCCGGAAGGAGGGTGGCAGAGGTGCTCACGGTTTGATGAAGAACCCTTCGTTGAGCTGCGGTTTTCCCGACATCCGTACGTTGGCATGCAACATGCCGAAGTGCGTAGTCGTTTCCCGGCAAGGACGTCTGCCGTGGGCGAACTCGGGGCCGTCGGCAGGCGACGGGAGACCGGGAAATGGACAGGCCACCGCGGTTGTCCTACGTGGGTTGCGGTGACGGGCCGCAGGCGAGGAAGGGGGACAGTGATGGTCGAGACGAGCAGACACTGGGACGGCGCTGGGTTGGAGCGCAAGATTCGCGCGGCCGGGCGGCCGTGGACCGTGGGCGACATCGCGTTGGTCGCTGACGGCCAGTGGGGAGTCGGCGCACAGCCCGACCAGTGGCCGGACGGGGAGACGGTGGAGCGCCGGGTTGCCGAAGGCCGGCGAGTGGAGCTGACGATGGAGGAGCTGGCCCGCGCGGTGGGCCCGCGGGCCGAAGAGGGCCACCGCGACGAGAATCCGAGCTAAACGTTCAACGTCGAGGCCCCGTTGTGGGCGCCGGCGGCTCGACGGCAGCCGCCGGAGAGGATGGTTCGGGCACGCCCCCCGGGGCGTGCCGCGTCTGCCCGGAGCGGGCGACAGCGGCCTGTGCCAGCTGAACCGCCGGTGCCTCAACTTCGGGTGCGGCGGCCTCACGAGCCTCCACCACGCGCCGGATCGCCTGGAGGTACGCACGGCTCTCCGCGTGGGCGACGCGGAGGCTGATCGCCGTTTCGGTGATCCGGTCCAGTTCGTAGAAGTCCGGCACGTACCCATGCCGGGACAGGGCGTGAAGACGGTCCTGGTGGGCGGTTACCGCGTTGTCCGTGATGGCCAGGGCCGTCCGGGTGTGCATGGCGCAGCGCAGGAGCGGGTCCGCGCTGGGGCGGCGGACCGCGAGGACCTCAAGTGCTTCGAGGGGCTGGCCCCAGGCATTCTCGATCATGGCTGTGGCCTGGTCGAGCATGGTGGTGGTGGGCATGGTGGGACTCCTATTGTGCAGGGACGGTCGCGATTGAAGTGCGGCTTCGGGTGGGAGTCAGCGTCCGCGCCGGGGCGCCGGGGAGGTGGTCGGCAGCCGGGCAGAGGCCGCGGTCTCGGGCTGTCCCGTCCGTTTCTGCGCCGCACCCGCGGAGCGGCTCTGCGCGGCCATCACCCGGAGGTCGGCTGCTGTGCGTGGTGCCCGCGCGGCACGGTGTACGGCCTGGGTGACCGCGGTGCGGCGTACGTCCAGCGGAGTCGGAGCGCGCGGGCCCTGAGCCTCGGCGATCGGCGTGGCCGAAGCGACAGGGGTCATGGTGACCAAGTGCTGCATCCGCCGGTCGACTTGGTGGCGCTCGCGGACCACCGGGGTCGACTTCGCCATCACAGCGGCGGTTGCGGCGATCAAGTGGGACGGGGTGCGGGCTGTGAAGGTCGCTTCGGCACGAGTGCCCCAGCCCGGCGGGCCAGCCCACAGCTCGACGGTCCTGCGGTCGGAGCCGTAGCCGCGCCGATCGATGAGGATGCCAGCTTGGTCGTCAGGAGCGATGATCTCGACGGTGCCGAGTTCAGCAGCTCCGTCATGGTTCCAGCCGGCATCGGTCAGCGGCCGGACGGTTTCCCTCCAGGGGACGGTTGGCCCTGTCAGGAAGCGGCCGGGGGTGTCGGAAGCGATGGCTTCGCCGTAGTCCTGGACCAGTGCGGCGGTGAGGCCGGCGACCATCTCGGCCGGGGTGACGTGGTTGAACGTTGCCGTCCAGCGAGGCGCTGAGAAGGCGTCCTCGGCTGCGCTGATCTTCCACAGTTCGAAGTCGTCGCCGAACCAGCCGATCCGAATCCGTTGGTCGGGGGAGGTTACGAGGAGCTGGCAGGGTCCCTCATCGAGGTACTGGTGTGGCCAGTGGGCGACGGGCGTGAAGCCAGCGTCGCCGGTCCCGTTGGAACCAGCCAGATACATGGGGCTGACCAGCACCTCTTGGTACCGGTTCGGGTCATCAGGGGCGTGCATGGTCGAGTCTCCCGAAGCGAAGGAGGGGAACGGATCCGCGTGAGCAGCGGCGGGAGCCGCTGGAGCGCACGCGCATGCCGTGGCGGCGGCGAGTGGGCTCTGGTTCTCACTCCCGTCACCGGACCCGGCCCGGTGCCGACTGAGCGGTCACGGCCGCCGGCACCCGCGGTTGCGGCTGAGGCGCGTGGCTGAACATGACATTCGACGCGGCGGCGCTCCGCCGCACGGCCGCCGCGGTCCGGGCGCCGTCGGCCCCCGCCTCCAGCGGAATGCCGACGTGGGTGCGCGTGGCTGCCGCTGCCCGACGCGGTGCCGCTGCTCCAGTTCGCAGCGCGAAGGGCTGGCTCCAGTGCTCGACACTCGCGTAGACGGCCCCCAACGCTTGGCCGGCATCGGTGAGGACGTAAGGGTCTCCGTGTCGGGAGCCCGTCCGCGCGACCAGCTCATCGGCCTGAAGCCGGAGGAGTCGCTGTCGCGCGAGGCCGTTGTCCAGGTGCGCCGCCTCGGCAATGTGAACGAACCGCATCGGGCCGTCAGCCGAGTCGAGAGCCTGAATCACGGCAGTCGAGTGCCGAAGGTGCAGGCGGCGCAGCGCATCCTCGACACGTTCGGCTTCGGCCATCGGCTCCTGTGTCAGGTGGGTGCGGGACCAGTCCGACACCGTGCGGAGTACGGGGGCCAGAGACGCGCCGAGCGCGCTGAGTCGGTACGGCGCTCCCCGCCGGTCGTCATCGCGGATCACCAGTCCGTCAGCGTGCATCGTAGCCAGCCGTTTGCCGACGAACTGCTCGCTCACGAAGGGCAGCTGCGCAGCAACATCGCGGATGCGCATGGAGCCTTTCACCTGGGCCAGGGTCATCGCTGTCCAGGTGGTCCACTTGGGCCCGATCCGGGCGAGAGCCTCCTCGACGCGCTGGGCGTCGATGGAAGCGATGGAGAAGGCGGGAGGCAGGCCGGGGGTAGCCATGGTGGGGTCCTTGTCGGGATGGGGTCAGCGTGAGCGGGGGACCGCGAGGGAGGTACTGACGACGGGCACGGCGGCCGAGTCGGCGAGCGCGCCTGACTCGGTCTGCGTGGTGGTGCGGCCGAGAGCGGCGGACACCCGTGAGGTCGTCGCGCGACCATCACGCAGGGCGACTTCCCCCAGCGAAGTGAGTGAGAGGAGCTGGCCGGGCCGATATACGTTCTCGGTGGTGTCCTGATGCAGTAGCCCGTCGGCGAGCAGCCGCTGCACGGTCTGCGGGAAGACCGCAGGGTCCTGCCGCTGGGCCTTCTCCCGCGAGATGTGCGGGTCCTCGCCGATCGCGTTGCGACGAAAGCGAACGCCTCCGGCCGCAACGGCTTCGAGGGCTACCAGCCCGCGCTCCCCGGCGACGGCCCAGTCGTCGTCCCGGTCGGGCCTCGTCTTCTGGCCCGGCCCGTGGCTCTTGTTGGTCGCGCGTTGAGCAGGCTCAGGCGAGGAAGGAAGCCGAGGGTAGGCGGACAGGGACTCGACGAGCTGGCTGTACGCCCGGTCTTGCTGCGCCAGAGCGTCTCCGAGTTCGGGGAGTGCGGTCCGCAGCAGCGCGTACGGCACCTGGGCGCGGCCGGCTTCACCGCGACCGGTGCCTTCGAGCAGCTGCTGAGCCCGTTGGACCGCGTTGAGCACGCTCTCGTGTCGCTCGTCCAACGTCGCTGCGGCTCCGATGACGTGCGTAGCGGCCTGGTGCAGCGGCTCCCTCGGACGATGTGCGAGGGCCGGCACGCTGACATCCCCGACACCGAGCACTTCGACGACGAGATAAGGCCCAGGGTGTGTGTCTGCGTCGTACGGGTTCATTCCGTCGCCTCCATCCGGGCGAGCAGGGAGCGGACCAGAGCGGGCAGGCTCCCGGGATCGTCGCCGAGCAGGGGGCGGTCGCTCGCTTCGCGGAGGAGATTGGCGTCATCGAGCAGACCGCTGGAGATCTCCATGCAGGCGTCGGTGATCCGGGCGGTGGCGAGCAGTGACTGGGAGAGGACCTCGACGTAGTCGACCGGCGCGAGGCCGGCGGCCTCGGCTGCGTTGCGGACCGCCTCCAACTCGAGTGCGCTGAAGGCGAAGTCGAACTCGTCATCCGGCTTGGTTCCGCCGGACTCGGCGGCGATTGGGGCGCTGGGCCCCGCAGGGATGCCCACGCGGGTGCAGATCTCGTCGACCGAGGCGGTCAGCTCGGCGAACGACTCGGTGAGCCACCCCAGCGCGGAGGCGTAGGAGGCCAGGGCGAACAGGGCCGCCGAACCGGTGGGGCGTGGCTCGGCGGCCATGAAGCCCTCGAACTGGTCGTTCAGCCCGGTGATCACGCGGGGCCCAGCGGCTAGCGGGCCCAAGACGGGGTGCAGGTAGGAGCGGGCGGCGGCCGTGGGGTACTCGGCGGCGGGGATGCCGGCGACGTTCTGAGCGGCATCGGTGAGAAGATCCGCCAGCTCTGAACTGGTCAGTGTGGTGCGGTCGTTGGTCATCGCTGGGAGACCTTTCGGGGAGCGGTGGCCGGGGGCGGCGCTGTTGGTGGGGCAGTCGTGCGGGCTGCTGTCGGCCGTTCGGCGGTGAGTGTCGAGCGGGACCTGGCGGCCTGCACGCGGGCCTCTGTGGCGGAGTCCGGCCCGACCTCTTGCTGGGGGCCGGTACGCAGGTGGGCCATGCGGTAGACCGCGTAGTCCTTCCGGCTGCCAGCGGCTACGAGGTAGATCTCGCGCTTGTGAGTCGAGGTCGGTGGTGCCTGGCGGAACTGGATGACCAGCCGGTAGGAGACCTTCGGGTCGACGTACACCTTGTGGAAGCCGGCGAGACGGCCCTTCAACGGCAGGCAGTCATCGCTTCCGTGGACCAGGTTCTGCAGCTCCAGCAGTGCTAAGTCGCGAATTTCATCGGGAAGTTCCCGTAGGTCGGCGATGGCGTCAGGGTGCGCGGCGAAGGCGAAGCGGGCGCGGCTCACAGCAGCCTTCCCTGGACCGTGCGCTGGACCGGTACCGTCGCTGTCGTGCGGGGCGCGTCGAGACCGGTCTGCGGTGTCGGAGAGGTTCCGGCGGACCGGGAGAGGGCGATGCGGGCGATGCGGGCCCTGACGACAGCACCGTTGTGGTCGCTGTACTCCGGAGGCTCGGGCAGCGGTTCGCTGCGCTCGTCCAGCCAGGTCTGGGCGACGCCGACGTCGGGGAAGGCGCCCTCGCGCATCGTGTACGTGCCGGCATCGTGGTTCCACTCCTCGTAGAAGAGGCGAACCGGTGCCTGCGTGGCCTGGGAGTCGTTGACGAGTGTCCACGCTTCGCTGGGGTCGTGGTCGGAGGTGTAGGTTTCGAGGACCTCGTAGCGGGTGCCCGACTTCTGGATCTGGTGTTCCACCTGGACGGTGAGGTCGTCGGCGGGCTCCATGAAGTCGCCACCGCGAAGTGCGAGCTTTTCGAGGGGGCAGCCGCGTTCTGCCAGCCAGTTCTGGGCGAAGGACGCCGTGGCGTGGTGGCTCGTCTCGAACGTGAACGTGGACTGCCGCAGATCCCGAGCGACCGCGATCGCAACGAGCTGTGGCTCGCCGGGTACCCCCCAGGTGACCGATCGGTCGTGGGCGAGGACGAAGCTGTGCGAGCCGTTGGGCTCGGTGTGGTGCTGAGACAGCGCCGTCAAGTCTCCAGTCCGGAGAGCCTTCATCGCCTCCTCGGAGTCGTCGTCGACCGGCGAGAGATCGTCGAGGTCGAAGTCGAGGATGTCGATCACGCTGCCACCCCCGCCTGCTCGGGCGCCGGGGTGGCCAGCACCCGGTGGTTGGGGCGAGTTGCGCTGGTCGTGCAGGCCGCGAAGGGTCCGTCGGGTGCACGCAGGTGCGCCAAGGTCTGGTCCAGGTGGTCGCGGTGCCAGGTCGACGGGCCGGACAGGCCGGCCTCCGTGTCGGTGAACTGCTGCCAGGCGAGCCAGAGTGCGTGGAGCCGGGCGACGGCCTCGGGGTGTTCGTGCCAGTGCGCGCACCAGGGGCGGCTCGTGCTGATCTCCCGGCCGTACACCGGTAGGAAGAGGTAGTTCACCCAGTCGCTGAGGGCAGCGAGTTCGACGGCATATTCCTTGCCGCCCAGGGCGAGGATGAACACCGAAGCGGGGCCGTCGGCCTTCTTGCCGTCAGCCGCCTCGGCTTCCGGAGCGCCGTCCGGCGGCTGGATGGCGACGGGTTCCGGCTCGGAGCCGAGGCGGTCAAGGATGACGCCGTGCTGCCTGACCTCGGCCATGGTCTTGGCGAGGGTGCTGGCGAGGTCGTCGAGGTCTGCGTCGGGGACGCGGTACGGCTCGGGGCCGGGGGAGGTCGGGCTGGTGTCGGCCATGGGGGTGTGCTCCATCTGTGAGACGGCGACATGCCCGAGAGGATCCGGAGAATCAGCGGTTTGGTCCGGCCGGAAGAACGCGGTAGGGGAGCGCTACCGGTCGGTGCAGCGGGGGCAGCGGGGGCAGCGGGGGCAGCGGGGAAAGGGCGGGGCCAGCAACTGCAAGGCGCTCGCAGCCTGTTGTGGGACGACGCCGTTACCGAGCGCAGTGAGCTGCGCTGGACGGCCGAGCCCTGGAGTCGCGGTGACCCAGCCTGCGTCGAGGCCCTGCATCCACTCCACGAAGTCCGCGCGGAGTCGACCGGCCGCGTCCGTGGGAGCTGGGGCCGGACGGGTGAGGCTCTCCCATCGGGTGATGGCGGATCCGTACGCTCCCCATCGCCTGTCCGCGCCCCCGCCTCGGGCGTCTCCTCCGCCCAGAGGGGCAGGACCACCGCCGCCAAGGGAGGCCGCCATACCTTCCCGGGTCGGCGGCCCGGGGTGCCCGTGATGCTGGCGCGCGGCGTGGGCAACAGCGACGCCGCGGCACTGGGCAGGGTCATGTCGCCATTGCCGTGCCGCTGGTTCGGCGAGCCCTTGGTTCCGTCCGACGCCTTCGGGGTCGGCAGCAGCCACTCGACCTCGTCGGCCAGGTTCGGACCGTGCCCCCCGCTTTTCCGCTTCGACGGATGCTGCGAGCCGCCGTTCTTCCCGATGTTGCTGGTCGGCGTCTTGAGCAGGGTGCCCGGCGGGCCATGCGGCGAGGAAGGTCCGCTCGCGGCGGTGTGGGGCCCCGACGTCGGAGGCGCGAAGCACGAGCCACTTCGCGTCGTACCCGATGTCGGCCAGGGATCCGAGTACGGCACCGAGTGCCCGCAGAGCAGGCTGACCTGCGGTGTCTCCCAGACACCACGGGCAGGGTGCCACGTCGCCAGGGGAACCGGCGGGGGAGGTGAGGAGGCCGCGCACATTCTCGATCACAACCAGGCAGGGTCGGAGGGCATCGACCGCACGGGCGACGTGCAGCCAGAGCCCGGAGCGGGTCTGGGCGTTGAGTCCGGCCCGGCGGCCGGCAACGGAGACGTCTTTGACAGGGGAAGCCGGCCGTCAGGACGCACACCCGGGGGACGGTGGTCCAGTCGACGGCGGTGATATCGCCCAGGTTCGGGACGCTGGGCCAGTGGCGGGCCAGGATGCGTGAGGCGTTCGGGTCGACCTCGGCATGCCAGGCCAGCGTGCCGCCGAGCGCGGACTGCACGCCCAGGTCAAGGCCGCCGTACCCCGAGCAGAGAGACCCGATCAACGGAGAGCGCAACGGGGCGTCGAGACTCGGGTCCGTGCCGCGCAGGTCCGGCGCGGATGAGGAGGTGGGGAAGATCAAGGCGAGTTCCAGAGGCAGAAGAGGGCTGGTGGGGCGGGGCTCTCACGGGTGGCCGCGCGAGGGTGGTCGGGTTGCTGACAGCGTGGGGAGACGGCTGGCCGGGGCTGGGTGTGACGCGCCTGGGCGGGGTGTGCTGCGGGCGCGGGCGGCCTTCACTCGGTCGGGCGGCGGCTCGGCCGCCGGCGGAGCGGATGGCGTGGCCTTCGGAGCTGGACTGCTGTTCGCGGTGGCCCAGCGGGTACGTGCCTCGACGAGCGGACCGAGCGCGTGCAGGGCGTGGTTGATCAGCCGACCGGGCCCCAGTACCTCGTCCTGGGCCAGGGTCCGGATGGCTCGCGCGGAGGCGGCGGCGGTGCGGGTGACGGAGGAGCGCATCACCCGCCTCCCGAACCAGTCAGCGCTGCCGGGGGCCATGCCATCGCAGAGGGCGGTCAGCTGCTCGCTCGACACAGTGCCGTCGGCCAGCAGACCGCGTCGCTGGGCCTCCCAGAGCAGGGTGATCCGGTCGATGGGTTCGCCCCGGTGGTGCAGCGCGCCCAGGCACCGGTAGAGCTGCCCGTGGGTCGGGTCGGCGAAGTCTCGCGGCCGCAGCCAGGCCACCACCTCGGCCATGGCCCCGGGCTGTTCGGCGAGGACGGCCAGGAGGAACCGCTCGTCCTCGGCGACCTGGCCGCTCTGTTCCGGAGGCGTGATGTCCGTGGCGGCAGAGGGTCCAGCGGTGGGTGGGACCGGTCGAGGGTCGGTTCCCCAGCGTCGTGCAAGGTCGGTGAGTACGCCGGTCAGGACGTCCGCCGTACGCAGCGCTCCCTCGACCTCGCTCTGGACGGCGTCGGCCCGAGCCGCCTGGTGGAGACGGATCGCGTGCTGGGCGACGGTGCGGTGAATCGCCCCCTCCAGCACCATGCGTCCGTACACCGGGGCGTGCTCGGTTCGGGGGCACACCTGGATCAGGGTGTGGGCGAACGCCGCGGTCAGCCCGCGCACGTGCTGTCCGGCCTCCCCGACCGCGTCGGTCACCCACGACAGCGGCAACGGACTATCGGCCGAGAGCGCGGGATGCCCGTCGTTGCGCAGCTTGCGCAGTGCGTCGAACAGCGCCTGGTGGACGGGCCGATAGAAGTGGTCCGCAGCGAGCCACTCCAGGTGCGTGAGCTGCTCGGGGTCGAGGAGCACGGCGCCGAGGACCGCCTGCTCGGCACTCATCAGCGGGTTCACCGCCGGCCGCCGGGATCAACGGAGGTCGCCTCGTCCTGCCGGAAATGGAGGTTGGCGACTGCCCGGTCGGCAGCGGCCATCGACAGCGCGAAGTCGTCCAGGACGGCGGTGAAGGCGGGATCGGAGGCAGGGATCGAGCCGACCCCGCCGTCAAGCCACCACTGGCCACCGCGCAGGACGACCGGAGCGTGGGCCAACCGCCCCTGTCGTGGACTGGGCGCGCTCATGCCGATAGTCCAAGATCGTCCTGGTCGATGCTCTTCGCGAGGGCACGCTCGGTGATGGCCTTCGTGGCGCGAGCGGAAGCCGGGCCGATTACCTTGGCGGAGGGCTCCTTGTACCAGGGCTTGAGGTTGAGCATGGCGACCCGGATGCCGGTGGCCAGCAGCAGAACCTTGCCCTTGGGCAGGGCGCGGATGGCGTCCGGCGGAAGGATCCGCTCGGTGCGCATGCTCACCGAGGTGGACTTGCCGCCCTCGCTGGTCGACACCGAGGTGGTCTGGACGTCGTGATCGCCGACCTGACGGCTGAGCCGGTCGGCGAAGTCAGCGTCGTCGATGCCCGAACCGATGATCTTGATGGTGGCGGCGGAGTACAGGGCGTCCATACCGGCCTCGCCCCAGCACCGCTGGCCCTGACGGTAGGACTGCAGGATCGTCATCGGGATGACGCCCCGGCTGCCGAGGTGCGAGTACAGGTCGGGGAGGTCGCTGATGCGGCACACGTTCGCCGCCTCGTCGAGGACGCACAGGGCGGGTGGGTCGAGTCGCCCGCCGGAGCGCTCGGCGACGATCACGGCCGCGCGCATCACGGCGTCGGCCGCCGCCGCGATGATCGCGGACGCACTGCCGCCGCCGTCCTTGCTGAGCAGGTACAGGGTGTCGTGGGACGTGGCGAAGGCGAACGGCTGGAACTCGGGGAGGTCCTCGTTCGGGGTGACCCAGGCGGCGACGTCCGGGTCGAGCAGGCAGCTCGCGTACTGCCTCGCGGTCTCATAGATGCCGTCGCGGGTTTCGGTCGCGCCGGAGACGGTGCCCTGGAGCTGGGCGGCGACCGCATGGTGGCCGGCGTCGGTGAGCAGGTCCACCGGGGTGCGGTCGGCCGGCATCGCGAGCCAGGCCAGGACATCGGTGATCGGCCGCCGGTGGGACGCGGCGGCAAGGAAGAGGGCGCCGAGGGTGTTGCTGGCGGCGGTGGACCAGAAGTCGGAGCCGCTGGACTCGTCCACGCTCGCGGTGACGAAGTGCCCCGCCAGCCTCTTCGCCCCGGCGAGGTCGCGGGCGTCAGCGAGGATGTCCCACCACAGCTCGCGCGGGTGATGGGCGATCTGCTGCGGATCGAGGTTCCAGATCGTGCCGACCTCGGCGCGGGCGTCCACCGTGGTGGTGAAGGCGTCGTTCGCGGCTTTGTTGCTGGTGAGTAGGACCGGGCCCGGTGCCGAGAGGATCGCGGGGATCGCCAGCCCGGACGTCTTGCCGGAACGCGGGGCCATGATCGCGACGATCACGTCCTCCCAGGACGCGCGGACCTCCGCACGACCGGGATCGAGGGTGCCGAGCAGGATGCCGCGGTCAGCGGACAGGACCTCTTTTACTCTCCCGGCCGCCCAGGCTCGGGCGCAGGCTCTTCGCCTTGGCGACGATCTCCTTGTCCAGCAGCGGCGCCAGATCCGCCTTGCGGGCGAGGCCGGACTTGGACCCAGAACGCCAGCGCATCCACAGCACCGCAGCGGTGACGACCAGGGCCACGGTGAACAAGCCGGGGACGACGCGGGCACCGACCATCAGCATGCTGGTGCTCAAGGTCGGCCACAGCACGTCCGGGTGCAGCAGCGCGTCCGTGACGCGGAAGGGGGCCCATGTACCGCTCCCGAAAAAGGTATTGGTGAGATTTCCGGTCAGCCAGGCGAGGGAGCCGAAGGCCATGACGGCGCCGAGGACGCCGAACAGGAGGTAGAGGAGCGCGTCCGACCCGGTGGAGGTCGAGGGCGCGTTGGTGCGCGGGGAAGGCACGGCGGATCCTTGGGTGTGCGAGCGGGCGGGGGCGGGGCGTGCTCGGCTCTCGTGCAGCTCATGGGGATACTCCAGGGAGTGTGAAGCGGAACGTTTCAGCGGGGTCGGCCGGCAGGACGAGGAGCGGGCGGAGGCGGTGCGGTGGCCGGCGGACTGCTGGTCGACGGCGACGGTCCGGCGCACGGCGAGGAGGCGCGGGCGGCGCGCTGCCGGTCTGAATCGAAATTCCGGGCAGCGGACGGCGCAGGAGCAACTTCGGCACCGAGGACATCGTCGAGCAACTCCCGGCTGCGCAGGACGTTGACCATTTGGTGGTGCCGGGGGTCTGTGCGCTCTGCAGGACAGGCAGCGACACCGTCCTCGGCGACCTCCAACTGCTCACGGACGTTCTGGAGCATTCCGTAAGCGGCGGCCAGTCGCGTCCACGTCTCGAAAGTCGGATTGTGACTCGGGTCGTCGAAGTCGAGACGGGCGCGAGTCCAGTCTGCGGCAGAGGCGACGAGTTCGGTCAGCTCGGGCAGAGCCCCGACCAGTGCGCCGTTGACCTCCTCGATGATGCCGGCCACTTCATCGGGCGAGGCATCCTCGTGGAGGCGAGAGATCATCCCGCGGACGGAGTACGGATCCGCAGAAGCGTTTGGCAGGCGCCTGACCTGCAGCGGCTTGTCGGAGCTCGGTGCCGCGCTGCGGTTGGCGAGCCGGATGTTGTGCTGCATGGCCGCACCGACGGCCTCGCCGATGCTGGAGTAGTACTCGGGCATGTTGCCTCCTCCGGGGAGTGGCCCTGGACGGCCGAGTCGAGCGGGGGAGTGCGACGTACTGGTGGCCGACGGCCAAGAGAGCGGCTGGGGTCACCGTCGGGGGGCTGAGACGCGCGGCTGGTGACTCGTCGTGGTGAGGGGCGCAGTCTGGGAACTGGACGACGAGGAGACCTTGGCCTGGTTCGCCGCGGGGGAAGTGGCCAGAGCGGCACCACGGTGATCACGGACGGTCTGTGCTGCGGAGTTACTCGCTGACGCGGTGCCTACGTGGCGTAGCTCGGCCTCGGAATCGACGAGTTCAGACTGGGCCGAGCTGACGAACTCCGAGGCGAAGCCGAACCGGTCAGCGAGCGCATACGCTTCGTCGTCCAGGTCGTTGACCTGTTCTCCCGCCGCTTCCAGGGCCTCCCGGACACGCTCCAGAGCACCGTGCTCGGGGTGAAGGAGGTGGTCAACTGCGCGCTGAAGGCTGGCCCCGTCTTCGGCCGCCCGGATCTGGTCCGTGATGGTGAGAAGTTCGGCTCCGGCGGCGTAGGGCTTGAGCGCATGCACCGGAGGGCTCTTCCGGGCCGTGTCGAGAGAGGGCGGAAGGGTGACGTCGTAGCGAGCGGCTCGGAGCATCTCGGCAGCATGGGTGGCGATGGCGACCTGCTCGGCGAGCGGCGTGGTGGTGGGAAGGCGATGGCGTCGGCCGTGCCAGTCGTTGATCTGCTTGAAACCGGCGTGGCGGAGGAGTTGCGCGGAGAGGTCATCGGTAGCGCCCTTGGCAACGACGCTGCCGCTGAACTCGGACGTGATGGTGATCGAGGTAGGCACGGAAGTCTCCGGGGCAGAGGGAGCGAAGGACCCGTTGGAGGTGGGCCAGTGGGCAGAGCGTCCGGCAAATCCGGGGTTTGGTCCGGCCGAGAAGCGCTGGTAGAGGCCGCACGGTGGCGGTCAGCCGGGTGCCCCGCCGCAGCAGGGCACCCGGTCGGTCAGAAGAAGGGGTTCTCTGTCGGCCGGTCGGCCCCGGTGGCGGCTCGGAGCAGTTCGGTGAGGTCCTCGGGCTCGGAGGACCTCTGGTCTATCCACCACCCGGCGCGGGTCACCGTACGAGCGCTCTCCTCGATCTCCGCCCACTCGGCTTCGCTGTTCGTGCCTTCGGTGACCAGTGCGGTGTAGGCGTTGGTCAGGATCTGGTGACGACAGCGCACGCCCCAGGGCACGGCCCGCTCGGTCCCCTCCAGTGGAGGCATCTGGTACTGCTCGGACCAGGCTTCGGACGCGGTCTGCTCCTCGGCGCGCTTCGCCTTGAGCCAGGCGGCCTTGTCCTGCTCGTCGCCCTCGTTCGAGGCGCGCCAGCAGTCGGTGCACTCCTGCCTGGCGAGCCATTCGGCGAAGCCTGCGCGGCGGTCGGCCGGTCGGTCGGACAGGTCGCGGTCGGCATGGTGGCCGCAGGTGTGGTCGATGGGCCAGATCGTCTTCACGGCCATGGGAGGGCCTCCTTAAGGAGTTGGATCAGCGGTCGCGTGAGTACGCGATGCGGGGGTCAACCGGACGGACCGCCGCTGTGGTGACGGCGGAGGTGGGGACCGGCGCCCTGCCCGGGATACCGGCACGGGCCGGGCTGGCGGCGAGCGCGGCGGCGCTCAACGGAGACGCGCGAGCGGGACCGTGGCCGCGCTCACGGCCAGCGGCCGGCGTGTCAGCAGGGCGGGGGTGGGCCGTCACCTCTTGAGCGAGGCGGGGCTGCACTGCGACCTGGAGCCTCGAACGGTGCAGGGCCGACGTGGCGTCGGCGACCTTTCCCAGCGCTTCGACGCGATCGGTGGTGGCGGGGAGCGTGTAGATGTCCAGGCTCGAGTTGTGCCGCCAGCCGTCCTCAACCAGCATGAGCCCGCTGATGGCGGAGACCCGGTCGTCGAGGGCTGCGACGATGCCGAGCTGCGGGTGATCGGCGAAGGCGACGTCTGGCTCACTGGGGAGACCGCATTCGCGGACCTGTGCCGTATCGGGCGACAGCGTAGGGTCAAGTGCGGTGTCCACATCGACCTGGTAGCCGGCCTTGCGCAGCAGCTCGACGGCCCGGCTCGTACGGCCTCGTCCGTCACGGTTCTGGTCGGCCAGCGCGTACAACGTCGGCTGGTCGGGGACGGGATGGAAGTCAAATCGCTTGAGCATCCAGGCGCTGGCCGCGAGGTTCTTCGGGTTCTCGGCGACGATGCCGTGGACGGGGTGGTGGCCGAAGGCCAGGTCGGGCAGCACGTCGTAGTGGCTGGGCATGGCAGATCCATCCGAGGGGGTGCGGGTACAGGTGCGGGCGACGGGCGAATCAGTGCATGCGGGCGTCGGTGTCGAACAGCTCCCGCTCGGCCGGGTGGAGGATGTGCTGGGTGATGAAGGAGCGGTCGGCGACCTTCCACAGACCTCGGCCCTTGGTCAGGGCGGACACAGCCTGGGTCTCGACGCCGGTCAGGCCGAGCAGAGATGCAGCGGCGGCGAGCTGGTCGGGCTCTTGGCGGTAGATGATCCGGGTGGAGCAGTCGGCCAGCAGGCCCTCGGCCAGAACTCGGCCGCGCGAGCCTGCATCGCCCGCCGAGAGCAAATCGCTCAGGCGGTGGATCACCATCAGGTTCGCGATGCCCAGCCCTCGGGAGAGCTTCCACTGGCTCTGCATCCGCTCCAGCAGCCCGACGTGCCGCATCAGCCGCCACGCCTCGTCGTAGATCACCCAGCGACGGCCCCCCTCGGGATCGCTGAGGGCTGACTCCATCCACGCGCTCGCGCACGTCATCGCGAGCACCAGTGCCGTGTCGTCACCGGAGCCGCCGAGACGGGAGAGGTCGATGGACAGCATCGGTGTGGTCGGGTCGAACGACACGGTGCTCGGCGCGTCGAACATGCCGCTCAAATCGCCGTGCACGAGACGTCGCAGGGCGTGGGCGAGGTCCTGGGCGGCTGAACCGAGTTGCCCCGCCTGGTGGCCGAGGGCCCGGTCGAGGCGTTCGGGGGAGCCGAGTACGTGCGCGATCTCGCCGAGCAGCGGCACCGTGCCCCGGGCGGCGGCGTCAGCGACGACCAGATCCAGGGCCAGATCGAGGGCGGTGTGCTCCATCGGCAGCAGATCGCGCTTCAGCACGGTGCGAGCGAGGCCGGCCAGCAGCAACAGGCGGCGCTTGCGAACCTCCGTAAACCAGTCCTCCTCGCTCACGGAGGTGGGCCGGGCCGGGGCGTCCAGCGGGTTCAACCGGCCGGGGAGCCCTGGGCCCAGGGCGATGCTGTATCCGCCGAGGGCTTGCGAGACACCGGTCCACTCCCCCTTGGGATCGCAGGGGATGTAGATCCGGTAGCCGTGGGCGATCGACCGGGTGGCGATGGATTTCGCCAGCGCCGACTTGCCCATACCGATGATCCCGGCCAGGACCGCGTTGGGGTTGGTGAAGCCCTCCACCCGGCCGCTGTTGTAGAGAGAGAACGGGTCGAAGCAGAAGGCCGCCTCCGCGTGCACATCGCGGCCGATGAACACCCCTTCGGCGCCCAGGCCACCCTCGGCCACGAACGGGTACGCGCCGCTGGCTGTGGCGGTGGTCATCCGGTGTGCGGGCAGGTCGAGCTTGCCGCCGCGGGCGGAGGCCGGGCCGGGGCGGCCGGCGAGCGGGTAGGTGGGCCGCAGATCCGGGTCGAGAGTCTGCTCGGCGCGGTGCTTGGGCGGTTTTCCGGCGAGGCGTGCCTGGCGGCGGGCCTCGGCGAAACCGGCTCGGGCGGCCCGCTGCTCGGCGCGTGTCGTCTTACGGGGCACGAACAGAGGGGAGGCGGTGGCGCGGATGCGAGGCATGAGCGTTTCTCCAGGTGAGGGGGTGGGTCAGCGGCGGATGAGGCCGGTGAACGGGGCGTCCAGGTCGGTCGGGGTGGTGCGCCGCCGGACGAGATGCGCGGTGCGCTGGTGGCGCTGGCAGATGGTCAGTTCCGGTGCCCCCTCTGGGAGGCCGGCCTGGCACGCCTCCGGTTCGGGGATCTCGCCGGAGTCCGGCCGGGGCGCCGCGTGGTAGGCGGCGTGGAGGTGCTCGGCGGCCTGCCAGATGCGGGTACGGGCGGTGCGGAGCTGGTCGCCCTCGACCGCGACGAGCTGCCCAGTGCGACCTGCGTCGGCGTCGAGCAGCCCGTACAGCGAGACGAGGTGGGCGTGCAGGGCGTCCAGCTCGGCGCGGGTGGTGACCAGCGGGCCGCCCGGGATGTTGAGTGCGCGGTGGAAGTCGAGCGCGGCGGTGGCGAAGGGCACAAAGTCCTGCGCGGTCGGGCTGGCGGTGCGGGACATGAGGGTGCTCTTTCGAAGGGGAGGATCAGGCAGCAAGCGCGAGCGGCAGGGCGGCGGCGGTGAATGCCTCGGCCTGCTGCCAGGTCAGGGGCCGGAGGTCGAGCTGGGCGCCGACGGCGGCGGTCTCCACGACGGCGCAGGCGGTGCGCAGCTCTTCCTCGGTGTCGGCCGAGACCGTCAGCAGACCGGTCAGGGCGACGTCGGCGTGCCCGGCGATGAGCTGGCGTTCGCGGGACTTGATGTCCTGGTACTCGATCGAGTCCGCCTCGGAGTCGACTTGGCCGCGCCGGGCTCGTTCGGCGGCGTCGGCGATCACGCTGGACTTCTTGCGCTGCACGTCGCGCAGGGCGGCGTCGAGGTTCTTCGGCTCGTAGGAGAGCGACAGCGTGCGCCGGACGCCGCCGGTGAACAGGAGTTGGTGCAGGAAGCCGGCGCCGGTCTCGGTGCGCGGCCAGTTCTCCACCCAGTAGGTGGTGTGCACGGCGGAGTCGGTGGCGATGCGGTCCGCCTTCTCGACGACCACGACGGGGCCGGCGGCGGCGGGCTCGGCCTCGGGGCGACCGGCCGTGGACCAGCGGTCGAGTGTCGCCAGCGCCTTCGGGTCATAGGAAGTGCGCACCACGGCGGCGATCTCGCGGGCGGTGAGCCAGCCCGTCGGGGTGAGACCGGCGGTCCGCGCCGCCTGGTCGAACGTGGAGGTGAGCTGGGCGAGGACGCTGAAGGCACCGGTGAGACCGCCGCCGGCCTGGTTGATCAGCCGACGGGCCGCCTTGGTGTCCAGGGACACCGCGACGTACGCCTCGTGCGGGGCGGCTGCGGGACCGGCGCTCTGGATCAGCTCGTTGTAGATCGCGCCGGCCATCGGGGTGTCGGGGTGGCCGTGCTCTTCCCAGTAGCGGCGCAGCGCGTCGCCGGAGTCGGGGATGGTGCGCTCGATCACCTGGATGCGGGCGATCTGCCCGGTACGGGCGAGAGCTGCCAGCGCGCGTCCCCAGCCGCCGACGTTGGCCTGCTGGGTACCCGGGTCGAGCAGGGCGTAGGCGCGGGAAGAGACCTTGACCACCGCGGTCAGCGTCCCGGTGTGCGGGTTGTGGACGGCGCCGTACTTGCCGTCGGGAGCAGTGGTCACGCGCAGGCTGGCAGCGGTGCCGGGAAGGTGGAGCAGTCCCTCGCGGGTCGGCCGGCGAGAGGGCCGGGTGAGCCAGACGAGCTGGCCTCGCATCCGGCGCAGCGCGTACCGGACGACGATCGGGGCCCAGTCCGCCAGAGCACGGCCTCGGTGGCGGACGAAGACGAGCAGGGCGATCACGGCCCACAGCGGGATGAGCTGGAGGGCGCCGACCACACCGCGGGCGAGGATCACGGCGAGAAGGAGAAGGCCGGTGAGCCCGGCGACGACCAACTGCGGGACGGACAGGCCGAGCAGGACGCCGCGCCTGCTGCGGTGCGGGAACTTCACGGTGGGCGTGGAGGACTGGTGCTTGCCGGACATGGTGGTTCCAGACGGTGAGAGCGGGCGGAGGACGGGGCGCGCGGCGCTCTTCTGGACGTCATGGCGAAACCTTCCTGCTGGTGGGGAGGCGGGGGCGGGCCGTGGAGTGCGGCCCGCCCCCGGGGATGTGGGTCAGGAACCCGACGGCGGCTGGGTGGGATACACCCAGTTCGTCGGCGTCGCGGAGCCGGTGGCCGACGGACCGGACCCGGACGCCGGAGTGCCCGAGGCCGAAGGTCCGGGGTCGGCTGGCGGCATGGAGGTCATGTCGCCGCCCGGAGCCGATGCGGCTGCGAGGTGACCGGAGCCGCCCGCAACGCCTTGGGCAGTCGATTCGGACCCTTCCGGTTCGTCCTCGCCAGGACGTGTGATCAGCGGCGGGATCCCGGGGCGCTGGATCAGAGCCCGGCCCTTGTCGCCGCTCGCGTCCGGGTCTTCGCCGTATCGGAAGCGGGTCTGCTGCTTGGGCGGCCCGGCGTCGATGCCCTCCTTGGTGAGGTTGCCGCCGGAGGGGTTGATGCCGGAGGCGACGCCATCCGTCCCTGCACCAGGGACCTGGTTCGGACCCTGCGGAGCTGGGGTGCCGGTACCGGCCCGCAGTGCGAGGCTGCCCGCGGTCTTCGCGGCTCCGGCGGCGACCGCCATGCCGGCGACACCGGTGCGGTGCATGTCGTCGTGGCCGCCGCCGTCGCTGGCCCAGTGGACGAATTTGTACGTTGCGTAGGGGCAGAGCAGCACCAGGACCATCACGACGATGCCGGCCAACGCGTCGGACAGGGCCGCCATCCCGTCGCTGGCGTCGCTCTTGCCCATGGCGGAGACGCCGATGAGGAAAACGACGGTCATCAACAGCTTGGAGACGATCAGGGTGCCGGTGGCCTCGATCCAGCTGCGCCGCCACCGCTTGGCGACCTCCCAGCCGCCACCGGCCCCGGCGAACACCGCGAGCGCGACCATGATCAGGACGCCAACCTTGCGGGCGACCATTACGCCCCAGTAGAGGAAGGCGCCGATCGCGCACCCGAAGGCGACCAGCGCGGGCACACCCCAGCCGAGGTCGTACATGGCCCCCATCTGGTCGACCTTGATCACACGACGGATCGCGTCGTCGATCGAGGTGTTGGCGGCTTTGAAGAGGCCGTCGGACAGCGCGTCCACGACGGTGATGGCGACGGTGGTGAAGGCGATGGCGGAGAAGCTGAACAGGACTCCGGTCATGGTGCCGAACGCCGCCTTGGCGAGGGCACGTTCGTCTCGGCGCCAGGCCGCGGTCATGAGCTGGATGCAGAAGATGCCGACGGTCAGGGCGAGGCCGATGGGCAGCAACAGCTCGTAGTTGTCGCGGAACCAGCTGGCGTTGAGGTCGATGGCCGTCGTCTTGTTAACGGCGTTGGCGGCCAGGTCGGCCGCGCTGGACGCCAGCTCGCCCGCCGACTTCGCGATCCATGCGCCGAGACCGTCGGTGACGGTGCCGGCGGGGTTGGTGGCGAAGTCGACGGCGCCGCACACCTTGTCCATCAGCGGGAAGTCGCAGACTCCCATGGGTCGTACCTCCGTTCTGGGGCGAGGGTCAGGGCGCGACGGACGGCATGACGCCGACCAGGGCGCAGGGGTGGTCGGGTCGGCACTGGACCGCGAGGGTGGTGGAACGGCTCTCCGCGCCGCCGGCGGGTGAGCCCTTCCAGCTAATCGACTGCTTGCCGGAGACCGTGACGGCGTAGACGTACGCCTGGGTGATCGCCCCAGGGTCGTCCTGGAGGGCCTGGGTGAAGGCGTGCGGGAAGTGCCCCTCATTGATCTTGGCGGTGGCGACCTGCTTGTTGGCCGCCATCTCCTTCCACAGCACGGGCGAGGGGACCGCCTGGTCGACGGAGGCCGGATCGGCGTACTTCGACTCCTTGGTCAGCCAGCCGCGCAACGCCTTGCGCAGATCGGGCTGCGAGTACGCGCGGGTGTCGTACGACCACAGCGCTGCTGCGGCGGCCTTCCCGTAGGTGATCGGATCGTGGGTCTTCGGCGGAACGGGCAGAGCGCGGGGCCGGGTGTGCGGCCCGGACGGTGCCGCGGTCGACGAGGACGCCGTGGGCGAACTCGGCGGTGGCGCCGGAGTGTCGGAGGGGCTTCGGCCCTCGCGGGTGAGGTAGGCAGCCAGGCCGGCGAGGGCGACGAGCACCGCCAGGACTGCAGCGCCGAGCAGCGCCCGGCGGCGCACGCGAGATGCGCCGCCGGGGTGGGTGGAGTGCTGAGCCATCAGTGGACCTGCGTCCCGAGTGTCGAGAAGAACGCCACCACACCGTTGGCCGCACCGAGCAGAAGGGCCGCGCCCGCGCTTACCAACACGCCCTTCTTCCCGTTCGCCTCGGCCTGGTGGCCGCCCGAGTGATGCCCCCAGGCCCATACGCCCGCACTGACGGCGAGGGCGCCGACCACGGCGATGAGCCCGAAGAGGTTGATCGAGCCCATTACCTGCTTGAGGACGTTGAGGCCCGGGAGCCCGCCCTCGTTCGGCTTGATTCCGGGGTCGTAGGCCAGCTGTATGACCTGGTCAGCGAGATACATAGGGAACTCCAGTTTGAATGAGCGCACGCCGAAGCCTGGCGAGGCGAACCAGCGGTGCGAGGGCGAGGTGAGGAGGGGGAGGAGCGCCGGTCAGACGACTCGGCGGGCCGCGAGAATCCGTGATTTCCAGGACGCGACTGTTGTGATCCGTACGACGTCACCGGTGTGTGGGGCGTGGACGATCAGGCCCTGTCCGATCGCCATCCCGACGTGCTCTGGCACGGCGGCCGTCCCCTCGGTGAAGAGGAGATCGCCCGGCTTGAGGGCATCGACCGAGACGGCCTTGCCGTCCTTGACCTGCGTGTACGTGGTCCTTGTCAGGGTGACCCCGGCGGCCTTGTACGCGCCCTGCATCAGGGAGGAGCAGTCGCAGCGGCCCATCGGGTTCTTGCCGTGGGAGTCGGTGCAGGTGCCGCCCCACTGATACGGGGTGCCGAGCTGGCCGAGCGCCCACCGGATCGCCGTCTGCACTTTCGGCGGCGCGGAGGCGGGGATCTTGTACTCGTCCGGCAGGGCGCCCGCCGGGATGGTGCCGAAGTCCGTCCCGTCGCCGTCCGCCGAACAACCGCCCGCGGAATCGGGAGAGGGGCTGCTGGTGTCGACAGAGCCGGACGGCGACGGGCTCGGCGATGCACTGCCAGCCTTCTGCAGCAGGGGCTCGATGGACTTCTGCAGGGCGGTGGCCAGCGGCTCCCACTTGGCGTACGCCTCGGGGAAGCCCGACTTCTGCACCGCCTGGGCGGCCTGGGCGACGGACAAGGACTGCCAGCCGGAGACCTTTTTGAGTCCCTCGTAGAACTTCGTCGAGGCGTGCACTGGGTCGAGGATCTGGCTGGCCGTGCCCCAGCCCATCGACGGCCGCTGCTGGAAGAGACCCAGCGAATCGCGGTCGCCGTAGGTCAGGTTTCGCAGGCCGCTCTCCTGCAGCGCGGTCGCCAGGGCGACGACCTGCCCTCGGGCGGGGATGTTCATCGCGACGCCCGTGGCCTGGATCGTCTTGGCGTTGGGCACCTGGTCGGCAGGCGCGTCCAGCCCCGGCACCGAGACTGAGCCCTTGTCGCCGCCGTCCAGGATGGCCTTCACCTGCTTGGCGACGGCGGAGGCGTCCACACCCTGTGCACCACCGGTCGAGCACGAGGCCGATGCGATCCCGGCACCGATGCCAAGGATCGGCAGTGCCAGCAGGAGCGGTCCGGTAGCGCACAGACCGACGAGGGCTCCCGTCGTCTTCTTCACGGCCGCCTCCGTACAGCACGACGGCGGTGCGGACCAGACGACGGAGGTGGGTCGGGGCGCGGGTGTGCCTGGGCATGCTGCATCGCAGCGGCTCCTCGGTGTTCGAAGGAGACGCGGTGCCGACTTCTCGTGCAAAGCCGTCGGCACCGCGCCGATGTGCATCCGCCTCTCGGCGGGCCTGGGGCGGAGGAGTTGGTAGCTCCCGGACCCCGGTTTCAGGTCACGCGCGGCAGCCAGCCGCGCTCGTAATCTCAGGCAGTGCACGTGGGCCTCCTCACGGCGCTCGCGCGCAGATGGGCAACATGCCTCCGACGCTGCTCGATTGGACGAGACAGCGCGGATAAGCACAGCTCAACGGGGGTGGGAGCAGCGCTCCTTCCCGGTGGCACGGCGAGACAGTAGACCGGGATTCCGGCCGCACCAAACGACTGCCGTCCCGGGGTCCAAAGCGGGGAGCCGCCGCGTTAGGCGCGACCGGAATTCGCCGCTAACCTCCGCTGCAACCCCGCGCCGGATGCACGCCGTTGAGCGTTGTCCGGAGCGGGTCAAGACTCCGCCGTCCCCGAAGAGAGGCCCTCCCCATGAGCTACACGCTGCACCGAGGCGATGCCCTGACCGTCCTGAAGTCCCTCCCGGACGAGAGCGTCCAGGCGGTGATCACTGACCCGCCGTACAACTCCGGGGGCCGTACCAGCTCCGATCGAACCGGCCGCACGGCACGTGCCAAGTACGTCACCAGCAACTCGGCGCACGACCTCGCCAACTTCCCGGGCGAGAACCGTGACCAGCGCTCCTACCGCTCCTGGCTCACCGAGCTGCTCACCGAGGCGTACCGGGCCTCGACCGAGCACGCGGTCGCCATGGTCTTCACCGACTGGCGCCAGGAGCCGACCACCTCCGACGCCCTGCAGATGGCGGGATGGACGTGGAGCGGCACGATCTCGTGGATCAAGCCGTCCAGCCGGCCCCGCAAGGGTGGACCGAAGCAGGACTCGGAGTTCATCATCTGGGGCGTCAAGGGCTCCCTCGACAACACCCGCGACCTCTACCTGCCGGGGCACTACATCGCCTCCCAGCCCCGCAAGGGCCGGGTTCACATCACCCAGAAGCCGGTCGAGGTCATGCAGCAGCTCGTCCAGGTCTGCCCCGAGGGGGGCACCGTCCTTGACCCGTTCACCGGCAGCGGCTCCACTGGGGTCGCGGCCCTGCGCGAGGGACGCCGCTTCGTGGGCGTCGAGCTGTCCGCGCACTACGCCGACGTCGCCAATGAACGGCTGCTGGCCGAACTGACGAAGGACGACTTCGAGCTGGCCGGACCGGAGGCATGAGCGTGAGAGCGGAGAGGCCGGGGCCGGCGGCCCGCAGATGCCGAAGGGTGGCTGGTGCATCGACTACCCGATGCACCAGCCACCCTTCCTGTTGCGTCAGGCGGCCTCAAACGCCCGCCGGATGAGCGGCGCCGCCTTCTCCAGGTCGGTTGCCGAGACGACGCGCACCTCCAGGTCGCCAGTCCCAAGGTGTCCGATGCCGTGCATATCCCGGGTGAAGCCCTCCTCCAGCTCGACCGAGTCCGGGTCGAGTCTGAGGTACACCAGGATCGCCTCGTGCTTCGGACGAAAGATCACCGACGCCACGTTCACCAACCGCCGGTAGGCGATGTAGTGCCGCAGCGGCGCCACCTCCACCTCGCCCCACGCCGTGAGTGCTTCGTCCAGTTCCGCGTACAGGTCCCGTAGACACTCCGGTACGGCACCGCCACCCGTCGGCGAAGAAATCGCCGGAACCACCGGAACGCTGTCGACCACCGTTGCCCGCTCCCGGCCCCGGCGGGACGAGGCAGCGCTCGGGAAGCCAATAACCGAATCAACGAGCAGCAGCCCCAAGAGGCCACCGTCGAAGATCCGGTAGCGCACCAGGTCGATCCGCTCGGGCAGCCTCTGCACGGCCACCCGGTCGTGGTGCGAGAAGCCGGCAGCGATGCAGATCATCCGCGGACGGCGCCAGTCGATTGACGCGGCGGCCTCCGCACCCAGCGCCTTCCGCACGAGCGCCTCGAACTCGTACTGGGCCGACTCCAGCCAGGACAGGTATGACACCGCCTGCGACATCACCCCGCTGTCCGAGCCCTTCTTGAACTCGATCACCACCGGGCTGCCGTTCTCGTCCAGCCCCAGGGTGTCGATCCGGCCCCGGTGCCACGGACCGGTCGGATACTCCGATGCCAGGAACCGGACGCCCAGCATCTGCTCCAGGCCGGCCTCGACTCGCCGCTGCAGCTCCACCTCCAGCGCCACCGTCGAACTGGGCAGCTCGACATCCCGTCCGTCCGCGTCCCGTCGGAACATCATCAGCTCGGCCACCAGTGCCCCCTCCCACGATCACTACAGGAGAAGCAATCAAAACCAGCTTGCGGGTATTCCGCTGCTGGCCAGGTCACGAGTGCACCCCGGGCGCGCTCCCGGCAAGCAGGACGTGGCTGCGACTGCAGACCTACGGGCACTTTCCCTGCGGGCTTCGTCAACCCCCGATTGGCGTTGCACTTCCCGGAGGGGAACAGGGCCGGTCTCTTGCGTTCCGCCGGGGTGGGCATGCGGCCGTAGCGGCCAGGCCCGGGACCGCTCCGTCTGCCGGACGGGAACGTCAGGCAGACGTCAGCGTCCAGCCGCCACCCGAAGGGGATGTCAGGAGCGCGGCGGGGCGGCGGCGTGAGCGGTCATGCGTCTTCCTTGACCGGTTCGGGTACAGGGTCAGGGGCAGGCGTTCGTAGGAAGACGGCTGCGGCCAGGGCACCCAGGAGTGCGATGGCACCCGCGCCGAGGAACGCGGCGGAGAATCCGTCGGTGAGGGCGGCAGGGTTGCCGAGCTTGTCGGCCCCCATTGCCGTGGCGACAGCGGTCATGATGGCAAGGCCGAGGGCCGAGCCGACCTGGTAGCTGGTGTTCACGATGCCGGAAGCCAGGCCTCCCTCCTCGGGGCGCGCGGACGAGATCGCGGTGCCGAGCGACGGAATGAACGCCAAGGACATGCCCAGAGCCGCCACCAGCGAAGCAGGCAGCACGTCGACCAGGAAAGAACCCGAGGAGCGTACGGCTGAGAGCCACACCATGCCGAGGGCCAGCACCAGCAGGCCGGCGACGATGACAGCCTTCGGCCCGAAACGAGCGATGGCCCGGGGGGCGAGAACGATCATGCCGATCATGATCAGAACCGTCATCGGCAACAGGGCGGCTCCACTGGGGAAGGCCGTGTACCCCAGTACCTGCTGCAAGTAGAGGTTCAAGTAGAACCACATGGGGATCCACGCGGCCCCGAGGAGCAGCTGCGCGAGGTTGGCGGCGGCGAGGTTCGGGGTGGAGAAGATACTGAGCCGCACCAGCGGCGCTCGTCGTCGGGCCTGGGTGACCAGGAAGATGGTCAGCAAAGCGGCCGCGGCGAGGAGCACCAACCAGGTCCGCGCGGCGCCCCATCCCACCTCGGGAGCCTGGACGACGGCATAGACAGCGGCAGCCAGGCCGCCCGTCACGGTCAGTGCCCCGAGCACGTCGATGCCGCCGCGGCCGCGGGCCCCTCCCGCGGGCATCAGTGAGGGAGTGACGGCGAGGATGACGACGGCGATCGGGATGTTGATGTAGAAGACCCAGGGCCAGCTGAGGTATTCGGTGATGACGCCGCCCAGAAAGACGCCGGCCGTTCCCCCCGCCGGCGCGGCCGCGCCGTACAGTGCGAGGGCCTTGGTCAACTCCCGGGGCTGGGTGCCGAACAGCATCATGAGCATGGAGAGCGCAGAAGGCGCGATCAGCGCGGAACTTCCGCCCTGGAGGGCGCGCCCGGCCAGTTCCAGGCCGACTGAGTCGGCGAGGCCGGCCATGAGAGAGCCGCCTGCGAGCAGCACCCAGCCCAGAGTGAAGATGCGGCGTGCACCGAACAGATCGGCCAGCCGTCCACCCAGCAGCAGCAGACCGCCGAGAGCGATCACGTAGGCGTTGAAGACCCAGCTGAGGTTCTCCTGTGAGAAGCCGAGATCCTCCTGCATCCGCGGCAGCGCGACGCCGATGATGGACGTGTCCATGATGACCATGAACTGGGCTGTGGCGATCACTGCCAATCCAAGCCAGCGACGAGCCGCGGGTGGTGACGTAGTGCTGGACACGATGCCCTCCTGACGTTTCGCCGGCGTGGCCCGCCGGCATCGCCTGGAACATACCCTAGGGGGGTAGTGTATTCCAGTCCCAAGTCCCCAGTCGCTCCCGAACGCGCGCGGATGGTGCCTCGGTGGAGTGGCCGCGTTATCCGTCGAGTTGGGCATGTGGGCATGTGGGCATGTGGGCGTGTTGGTGAGCGGTGCGACGCTGACGGGTGGCGGAACCGGGACCTTGTGGGCGCGGCGAGGGGTGCGCGTCAGCGGGGAGGCGTCGAGACAGCGGGGGTAATGCCTACGTCTCGACGCGCCGACGACGCCTGCCCGCCTCGGTGCCTCTGTGGCGATCTGGCCCTACCCATTCATTCCCTCCCATGCTCGCGGAGCTTGCCTCTCATAGGGGGAGGGGGTATACCTGAGAGTGAGAATACCCCCAAGGGGTATACCTGGCAATGTGCTCGTACACGTTCGATCTCGGAGGAATCCCATGTCGTCCTGCTGCACCCCCGACGGAAGCTGCCACAGCGAGGCCGGCGATCAAGCCACCGGAGGCGTCGTCACCGTCTACCAGGTCTCTGGCATGAGCTGCGGTCACTGCAAGACCGCGATCACTCAGGCCGTCGGCGATCTCGCCGCCGTCCGTGCGGTCGACGTCGACGTCGACGCGGGGCGCGTCACGGTGACAACCGACGGAGCTCCGGACGAGTCGGTGATCGCCAAGGCCGTCGACGAGGCGGGCTACGAGCTCACCGGCCACGCCGCCTGATCAGCCACACAGCCGCTTCGCCGCCGCGCGGCGGCGAAGCGGCCCGCGGCCGGGCCCTGGACGACTGAGTCAAGCTCTGGCCGGGGAATCTCCAGTCCAAGGAGCAAGAATGACGACCACGGTTGCCCCCGACGGGGGCCAGGTCGAACTCGCTATCGGCGGGATGACCTGCGCTTCGTGCGCTGCCCGTATCGAGAAGAAGCTCAACCGCATGGACGGGGTCGAGGCCACCGTCAACTATGCCACCGAGAAGGCGAAGGTCAGCTACAGCCGCTCCGTCACAGTGGACGACCTGGTCGCCACGGTGGAGGCGACCGGCTACACCGCCGCGCCTCCCGCGCCCCCCGCTGCCTCGACGGATGCCGCAAAGCCGGGTGTGGACGGCGTTGACGAACTGCGGCCGCTGCGCGAACGGCTCATCACCGCCGTCGTCCTGGCGGTGCCGGTCATCGCGATGGCCATGATTCCTCCGTTGCAGTTCGAGTACTGGCAGTGGCTCTCCCTCACGCTGGCAGCCCCTGTCGTGGTCTACGCGGCCTGGCCGTTCCACCGGGCGGCCTGGACCAACGCGCGGCACGGGGCGGCCACCATGGACACCCTCATCTCGCTGGGCACGTCGGCCGCATTCCTGTGGTCATTGTGGGCGCTGTTCTTCGGCACCGCCGGCATGGCCGGCATGACACACTCCTTCGAGTTCACGGTCGCCCGCACCGACGGCGCCGGGAACATCTACTTGGAGGCGGCGGCCGGCGTCACCACCTTCATCCTGGCCGGGCGCTTCTTCGAAGCCCGCTCCAAGCGCAAAGCCGGCGCGGCTCTGAAGGCGCTCCTCCAGCTCGGGGCCAAGGAAGTCACCGTCCTGCGGGACGGTCTCGAGCGACGTGTACGCACAGAAGAGCTTGCTGTCGGAGAACACTTCGTGGTCCGCCCCGGCGAGAAGATCGCCACCGACGGGCTCGTGGTGGAGGGCAGCTCTGCCGTGGACGCCTCGATGCTCACCGGCGAATCGGTGCCCGTCGAGGTGCAGGCCGGGGACACGGTCACCGGCGCCACGCTCAACGCAGGCGGACGGCTGGTGATCGAAGCCACCCGCATCGGCGGCGACACCCAGCTGGCCCGGATGGCCAAACTGGTCGAGGACGCACAGAACGGCAAGGCCGCAGCCCAGCGCCTCGCCGACCGCATCTCCGCGGTCTTCGTGCCCGTCGTCATCGCCCTCGCACTGGGCACCCTCGGCGTATGGCTGGCGAGCGGCGCCGAACTGACCACCGCCTTCACCGCAGCCGTCGCAGTCCTGATCATCGCCTGCCCGTGTGCTCTGGGGCTGGCCACACCCACCGCCCTGATGGTCGGCACCGGCCGTGGCGCGCAACTGGGCATTCTCATCAAGGGGCCCGAGGTACTCGAGGTGACCCGCAAGGTCGACACCATCGTCCTGGACAAGACCGGCACCGTGACCACCGGCAAGATGACGCTGCTCAAGACCCACACCGCTCCCGGGATCGCGGAGACCGAGGTACTCAGGCTCGCAGGCTCCCTGGAGCACGCCTCCGAGCACCCGATCGCCCAGGCGGTCGCAGCCGGAGCCATGCAGCAGACCGGCACGCTGCCCACGCCCGAGGACTTCGCCAACGTGCCCGGCCTCGGCGTCAAGGGCGTCGTCGACGGCCACTCGGTGCTCGTCGGCCGGGAGAAGCTGCTGGACACCTGGTCCATCGCGCTGCCGCCTGCCCTGAAAGAGGCCAAAGCGACGGCAGAAGCCGCCGGCGCCACCGTCATCACGGTCGCATGGGACGGGCAGGCGCGCGCCGTGCTGCAAATCGCCGACGCGATCAAGGAGACCAGCGACGAGGCCATCCGTCGGTTCCGCGCCCTCGGCCTTACCCCGATCCTCCTCACCGGCGACAACAGCACCGTCGCCGAAGCCGTGGCCCGCGAGATCGGCATCGAGCAGGTCATCGCCGAGGTCATGCCCGAGGACAAGGTCGAGGCCGTCAAGCGGCTCCAGGCCGAGGGCCGTTCGGTGGCCATGGTCGGTGACGGCGTCAACGACGCGGCTGCCCTGGCCCAGGCCGATCTCGGCCTCGCCATGGGTACCGGCACGGATGCCGCCATCGAGGCAGGCGACCTTACCCTCGTCCGTGGCGATCTGCGCGTGGCGGCGGACGCGATCCGCCTGTCCCGCAGGACGCTGGGCACCATCAAGTCCAACCTCTTCTGGGCCTTCGCCTACAACGTCGCGGCCCTACCGCTGGCCGCCGCCGGTCTGCTCAACCCGATGATCGCAGGAGCGGCCATGGCCTTCTCCTCCGTCTTCGTCGTCGGTAACAGCCTGCGTCTGCGAAGCTTCCGCGCGACCGACCAGTAGGGGGTGCTTCATCCGGCCAACCCCCGTGAAGGAAGGCTCACATAACAGCCATTTGCCGCGCGGGCGAGCGACCATTTCGCGCTCTTGACGAATTACCCTAGGGGGGTATGGTAAAGCGCAGCTCGCTCCAGCCACCGAGCTCATGCCTCAGTTTCATCCGGTGCGCTGCCGCTTTGCGGGAGCGCACCGGATGGAGACATTGCGCGCCGGTCCGGCGTTGCGCTGGCATAGCACTTAACAGACCTGTTAGTTAAGGAGTATGGCTCTGAGCACCGCACATCAAAGGCTGGTCGACACCGCGGCGGATCTGTTCTACCGCCACGGCATCACGAACACCGGAGTCGACCGCATCGCCGCAGAGTCCAAGGTGTCCAAACCCACCCTGTACGCGCACTTCCGCACCAAGGACGCCTTGGTCGCAGCGGTCCTGAAGACCCAGCACAGCCGCAGGCGCGGCGAGATTGAGGCGTACCTCGCCGGTCAAGAGGCGCCCGACGGGCGATGGCCGCTGCTGGTCTTCGACTGGCTGGACGATTGGCACCGCACCGAGGGCAGGCGCGGCTGTGCCTTCGTCAACGCCTCCGCCGAGCTCGCCGGCCCGGCGGCCGCAGAGGCACGCGCCTGTGCCGCCGGCCACAAACGCTGGTGGCGCGGCCTGTTCACCGAGCTGTGCGCCCGGACCGGAGCGGATCGTCCCGGTGAACTGGCCGACTCGCTGTGCCTGTTGATGGACGGGGCGAATGCCCGTCGCCTCGTCGAAGATGACCCGCGCGCGGCATCCGCTGCCCGCCGAGCCGCTGCTGAGCTGCTGACCGCCCACCTGGAGGCACGATGACCATCCCCCGTACGGTGCGGGCTGTGCAGGGCACCGACGGCGTCGGTGAGCCGCACGCGTTGGCCAAGGCGCTGGGCCTGGCCGTGATCCCGGCGGTCTCGCTGGGTTTTGCCCGCTTCGCCTACGCGCTGGTGCTGCCGGCCATGCGCACCTCCCTGGACTGGTCCTTCGCCACGGCCGGGACGCTCACCACCGCGAACGCGGTGGGCTACCTGGCCGGGGCCCTGGCCGCACCCGTGGCCGCCGCCCGTCTGGGGGAGCGCACGGTGCTGCTGGGAGGGGTCTTGGTGACCGCCGCCTCGCTGGCTGCCAGCGCCCTCAGCGGGGCCATGGCCGTCCTGCTCGTGCTGCGCCTGATCGCGGGCATCGCCGGCGCCGCCGCCTTCATCATCGGCGGCTCGCTGGCCGCCCGGCTGGGTGCCTCCGACAGGGGACACAGTCCGGCCCTGCTGCTCGGGGTCTACTTCGCCGGAGGGGGGCTGGGCGTCGCGCTCTCCGGCGCCCTTGTCCCGGCCGTTCTGGGCGCCTCGCACTGGCGGGCCCCATGGCTGCTGCTCGGCGTCCTCTCGCTGGCTGTCGTGCCCGGGTGCCTGCCGGCGCTGGGCACTGCCGAGCGGCGCGCGGACGGTGCGGCGCAGGCGCGGCGTGAGAGGTGGCCCGCGCGCACACTCGCGGCGCTCCTGGTCTCCTACGGCCTGTTCGGGGCCGGCTACATCGCCTACATGACGTTCATTGTCGCCTTCCTGCGCCAGCACGGAGCCGAGAACAGTCAGGTCACCGTCTTCTGGGTGGTGCTCGGGGTCGCGGCAGCCCTGGCAGGCTTCGCCTGGAGTCCGGTACTCGGGCGCCTGACCGGAGGGCGCGGAAGCGCGTTGCTGATGGGCGTCGTCACCGTAGGCGCGGCTTTGCCGCTGGTCTCCGCCTCCACAACTGCGTCCTACGTGTCGGCGCTGGTCTTCGGTGTCTCGTTCCTCTCCGTGGTCACGGCCGTCACCGCCTGCGCCCGGCAGAGCCTGCCCGCACGTCATTGGACGGCGGCCATCGCGGGACTGACCACCGTCTTCGCGATCGGCCAGTGCCTGGGGCCGGTGCTGGCGGGCACGCTGTCCGACGGGCCCAGCGGGATCCGCGCCGGACTGGCGATCGGAGCCGTGCTGCTCGCCGCCGGAGCCATCGCCGCGCTGGCGCAGCGTCAAAACCGGGCGGACGCGGCAGCCTAGACCGCCCCGAGCGGCGAATCACACCGCCTCGCAGAGAGTCCGGGCAGCGAACGGCCTGCTCAGAAGTCCCTCGTTGATCGCATACGGTACAGGGGTACCGTAACCCCTATTCCTGTGTCGCCGTGCGTGTGCTAACGTGCACGGGCGTTCGACTGAAGTACCCTACGGGGGTACCGATCACGCACGGGGGAGAGTGGCGTACGTTCCGCTGCACGGCACAGTTGCGTCATCTCTTACCCGGACGACCGATCCCGCGCCAAGCACGTCCGGCACCTCGCCCTCGGCGACTGCCGGACACCACTCGTCGCGGCCCGCCTCCCTCTTACTGCCTCAGTCACGCCCCAGGCCCGCGCTGCACCCATCCGGGAGCACATCGCGGTCGGGCGTGGATACACGCCCGCCAGGCACACCAGACAGAGGAAGAGGACTGTGAAAGCACGCCAACACGACACGTTTCAACAGCTCGTTGATTGACTCGCATTGCCGAGGACTGCCTGCACGACTTCTCCCCGGCGTCCGAGCGACACGACTGGCCGCTTGAGAGGATCATCGACGAGCTCGACCGCGGATACCGCCAAGCCGGCCCGGTGATCGCTGCGGCGAACGGCCGACTGGACGTCATCGCGCTCGGTGAATGGGTGCACGCAGGGGACGTGCGTGCCGCGCTCGGCATCTCTCCCGCCTACGCGGTCGAGGGCACCGACGACGCTCTCGCACTCCTCGCCACCTGCAGCCAGACCCGCGACACCCCGCTCCTGGCGGCCCACCTGCCTGAGGGAGACCTGCTCATGGGGACCTGGCTGCCGCACCAGGAAACGCCTGCCGGTCTGGTCGCCGACGCTGACACTCTGGTCCGCCTGTACACCGGGCGGCCCGTCAACGACCACCCCTTCACCCTGCGTGGCGCTTTCCCCGCCGAACTCGTCATCTACCGATGACAGGGGCGAGCACCCTTGCGGGGACGGCGCGGTTGCTCCCGTCCTGACCAGGTACCCGATATACGGTGGGGGCGTATAGTAAAAGGAATCTGCGCAGGTCTTCTCCCATCGCATGCTCGCCGAAAACGGTCCGCGGCCCGCCAGCGTGCTGGATCTTTGCCAGCCACCTGAGCGCAAGGGACGCCACCGCCACAAGGCCGCCGCTGCGGGTAGTGTGACGGCGTGTAGGGAGGACATGCCTGGAACGGGCAGCGGGTGCTGGAAGGTGGAATGGGCATGGTCAGCTACAGCAATCACAAGGACGACGTCCTCAAGCGGCTGCGCCGAATCGAGGGACAGGTGCGCGGGCTGCAGCGCATGGTCGAGCAGGACACCTACTGCATCGACGTCCTCACCCAGGTCTCCGCCACGACGCGCGCCCTGCAGTCGTTCGCACTCCAGATGCTGAACGAGCACCTCTCCTGCTGTGTCCGGGACGCACTTGCCGAAGGCGGCGAGGACGCGAACATCAAGATCAAGGAAGCGCAGGACGCCATCGGCCGGTTGGTGCGCTCGTGACCTCGCCGCTGATGGCTCGCTGAGGGAATCCGGATTCTGCTGAGACTGTCCTGCCCCGAGTTCGATGGAGATGTCGAAAGCACGGAAGGAAGCGGCTGGGGGCGTGCGGCCCGCGCTGTACACGGGGCACCCACTCGGGCTCACCCGCGCCGCTGCGCTGCCGGCGCTACGCGGAACGCCCGCACGCCCCGAGACCGGACTTCCGCCTTACGACCGCACCCCGGACGGCACGACAACCGCCAGATGCGCAGGAGTCGCCATCGTCTCCCGTTCAGCTGAGTACGCCGTCGGCCAGGTCTGCGTAGCGCAGCACCCCTCGGCGCAGCACGCGGTGCAGCGCTCGCGCGCTGTCGCCGACATCGGAGAGGAGGTGGTGGAGACGCCGCAGCAGTCCCCCATCCGGCAGTGGGCGCAGTGCATGGGGCAGTTGGAATCGCGGACGTGTGCGTGCGTGGGCATGGGTGTGGCCTGCGTGCGCATGGCCACCGCCGTGGCGCGGGCAGGTGCTGACGCACCGTCCCCTGCGGGCGCCGAGAAGGCCTGGGCGGGTCCGGCGAATCCCGCCGAGGCCACCAGCAGCCCTCCGGCGAGAACGCCGAGGCGGGCGAGGAGAAGTCGGTTCATGTGACGCCTTCCGTAGTGCTCAGGACTGCGACTTTGCGTCGCATGTCGCTTACCCTCCGGCACGTTACCCGATCACCTAAGCGCATTGGGTTTTCGTTCACCCGTCTGGGGGAGCGGGGTTCCGCAGTCCGCGTCCCGGCGCCCGAGGCCGCAAGCTGACGCCTCGGGATGCATGGCCTGTCGGCGCGACTGGCGTGCTTACTGCAATGGAACCGGGTGATCGGTCCTGGGCAGCACGTACTATGCCGCTTAAGTTTTCATACGGGAGGCGGCCGGAATGCGAGGGTTTGGTGATCTTGAGCAGGCGATCATGGACGCGGTATGGGTCGCGGACGAGCCGCTGACGGTGCGTGAGGTGCGTGAGTGCCTGAACCGTGGCCGGTCGCAAGGGCTGGCGTACAACACGGTGCAGACCGTGATGGAGATCCTGCACCGCAAGGGCTGGCTGTCCCGCGCGAAGGACGGCCGCGCCTTCCGTTACCGGGCCACGAAGAGCCGCGAGGAGTATGCGGCTTCGCTGATCGATCAGGTTTGGGCGAGTGGGGCCGACCGGACGGCGACGCTTGTGCGGCTGTTCGACGAGATGGACGAGGAAGAGGTGGCTGAGGTGCGGGCGGCCCTCGCCGCACGCCGACGGGGACAGCGGTCATGAGGGTCGCGCTGCTGCTGCTCGGCTACGCAGCCCTTGTCGCGACAGCTGCCCCGCCACTGGCGCGGGCGGCCTGGGTGGTGCGGGCGCCGCGGCTGGCGATCTGTGTGTGGCAGGCGCTGAGCGTGACCGTCGTCGTCTCTGCCGTGCTCGCCGGGCTGGCCCTGATCGTGCCGACCGTACCGGTCAGTGGCAGCCTGGCCGCGCTGCTCCAGGCGTGCGCCCTCATGCTGCGTGAGCGGTACGCGACACCGGGTGGCGCGGTGGTGGCTGCGAGCGGCATCTCCCTGGCGTTGGTGCTGTTGGGCCGGGTCGGCTGGTGCCTGGCGGCGGGCCTGCTGCGGGCCCGCGGCGCGCGCAGCCGGCATGCGGCGGTGCTGGCCATGGTCGGACGGACGCACGTCGATCCAGGGGTGACCGTGCTGGACGACGACCGCCCGGTCGCGTACTGCCTGCCCGGCCACGGTCACCGGATCGTTCTGACCTCCGCCGCGCTGGCCGTGCTGGAGCCCGAGGAACTGGACGCGGTGATCGCTCATGAACGGGCCCACATCCGTCAGCGCCACCATCTGATCCTGGTCGGTGCCGAGGCGCTGGAGCGCGCGTTTCCCCGGGTGCCGCTGTTCGCCGTGGCGGCGGAGCAGACGCGGCGGCTGGTGGAGATGGCCGCCGACGACGCGGCCATCGCCCGTACCGGGCCGCTGAGCTTGGCCGCCGCCCTGGTGGAGCTGGCCGGGTCGGTGGCGCCCGCGGCATCCCTGGCGGCCTCCGGCGGTCACGCGGCCGGCCGGGTGCGGCGGCTGCTCGCCGGTCACCGGCCGCTGGGGCGTGCGGCCGCGTGGGGCGGAGCCCTCGTGGCGGGCGCACTGCTGGCGTTCCCGCTCGTTCTGGCCGCCCAGCCCGCGGTGGCGGCGACCGGCATGAATAGCTGTCCGCTGCGTGAAGCGCCGCGGTCGCGCAGCGTCTCGCCTGAGTGTCCCGCGGCGTTTCGCGGGTGTCTGGTATGTTCGCCACCGTCACCTAAAGCGCATAGGTATTCGGGATGATCGGGCGATGACCACATCGGGCAGGGCTGGGAGCGGGCAGTGTCCCGCTCGCCGGGCTGCCCATCGCTCTTCGCCGCCTCCCGGGATCCACCGATATCAGCCCGGCGTGCTCCCCGGACTCCGCCGATGGCGCTGATGTCCGTACGCCGCCAAGCCGCCGCCCCGCAGCGCCGGCAAGGGCTTGCGGTCCGGGTGCTTTGCCTTGTCCTCGCCGCTGTGGCCACCGCGACTCTGGCCTGCGGGATCGTCGCGGCGTCTCCTATGACGGGCGTCGCGGGCACGAGCCACTCGGCCCCGAGCGTCTCGGTGCAGACACCGTGTGCAGGAGCCGCCAGCGCGGCCGCCGAGGCTGTCGCCATCGGGATTCCGGACAATGGCGCGATCTGCGGCACCTGTGTCGGTGACGGGCACTCCTCCTGCGACGAGTTCGTCCGTGACGCCGCGGCTACGACCTGGAGAGCGCCACATCAGCCTCCCGCCCCCGACCGTGGGGGGTCCTGTGCCGAAGTGCCGGGCACGTATCGTTCTACCACCGGCTTCCCGGCTGACGGTGTCTTCCGGCCGCCGGACCTTCATCTGCTGCAACGCCTGCTGGTGTAGGGCACCGCGGTGGAACAGGTGTCTCGCGCCCCGTTCCGCCTCGTGTTTTCGACCCTCACCGAACGAGCGACAGCATCGCCGCGCCGGAGCGCGCGGCGGCGGGAGGCCACACCCATGGGTTCCAATTCGAAAGCTACGAAAGCGGACCGCCGCGCCCGCATCCAGGAGATGCGCCGCGCCGAGCAGTCCCGCCAGAAGCGCAACCGCCTCATCACGATCACCGCCTCTGCGGTGATACTCGCCGGACTCGCTGGCGGAGGCTGGTATCTGAGCCATTCCGTCAACGAGAAGAACCAGGCGAAGTCCGCCCTGATCAGGGGCGAGAAGACCTGGTCTCACCTCAGCCGGACTCACGTACAGAAGACGGTCGACTACCCCATGAGCCCGCCGGCCGGCGGCGATCACAACCCGGTCTGGGTGCCCTGTGACGCGAAGGTCTACACCCGGGAAGTGCCCAAGGAGAAGGCCGTGCACTCGCTGGAACACGGCGCGGTGTGGATCACCTACACCAGCAAGGCGTCGAAGGCTGACGTCGGGCAGTTGAGCAGGAAGGTGGCGAAGACGCCGTATTCGTTCATGAGTCCGTACAAGGACCAGTCAGCGCCGATCACACTGACCGCCTGGGGCCACCAGATAGGCGTGAACAAGGCGTCGGACCCGCGGGTGAACGAGTTCCTGAAGAAGTACGTCCAGGGTCCGCAGACGCCTGAGCCGGGCGCGTCCTGCAGCGCCGGCGGAATGCAGTGACCGATGGCCGCGGCCTCATCCGCTGGCCGGCTCCGCCGCAGCGCCATCACGACATGGTCTGCAAGCGGTACGACGGCTCCCGACCCCCGACGCCGAGATGAATGAGCTGCGCAAGTCAAGTGCAATGCGGCTCGGGTTGTCCCGGAGCCGCACTCCGGGACGGCCGGGGTGCAGCTCCTGACGTGCTGGTGCGGCTCCTGGTTCACTCACCGGCCATGCCGAGAGCTTCGGCCCCCGCGCCCGGCAAGCAGCCGCCGGGCGTGGGAGCCGACCGGGTCAGCCCGTGCAGCGGTCGAGGAGAGGCGAGGCGGCCAGCACCGTCGCCGTGCCGCTGAGCGCCCAGGTCAGTCCGGCAGTGGCCAGGAGACTGGTGAGCACCGGCCGGGGGCCGATGCGGTCGAGGACAGCGGTGCCGGTCTCCAGCTGACGGATACGGGCGTCCAGGAGCCGGGCCGATCCCATCGCCGCGGCCGGGGCCATGGCCGCCCAGTCAGGGCCGTCCACCGTCTTGATCAGCGCACTGGCGACGAGCCCGGTGCCGCAGGCGCGGATTGCGCGGCGGTCTGCGGCCAGCTCCTGTCCGTCGGCGTACCGCTCAGTGAGCCGCCCCAGCACGGGCAGGAAAAAGTACCGTCCCGTCAGTACCCGGGCCAGAGCAGCCTTGAGCGGGTCCCGGCTGCGCACGTGGGCATGCTCGTGGATGAGCACGGCGAGCAGTTCTTCGGGCGAGAGCCGGGCCACCAGGCCGGTGCTCACCACGACCCTGGGGTGCAGCAGACCGTAGGTGAGCGCGAATGGGTGCTGGTCCGCCACGGCCGTGACCTCTCCGACCAGGCCGGTCACGTGGGCCGCGTGAAAAAGGGCCGCCGGGGCTTGCGTGTGGAACGTGAGCAGGGCGCGGCGGAGAGCGGCGGTGGCGCGGGCCGTGCGCGCCGCCGAGACCCCTGCCAGGGCCGCCCCGGCTATCAGCACGGTCAACAGTGCGGTGGCGGGCAGGCGGCTGGGGCTACCGGTCCACAGCCCAGAGACGCCGTGCTCGGCAATGCCGCGGATCAACAGGCCCGCCGCGCAGCAGGCGCTGAGCATGACGGCGGCCCGGATGGTGCCCGCGATGCCCACCAGCGTCCAGAACGCCCGGTTGCCGGCCGGCGGGCGCAGCGCGGTCAACGTCTCTCTTCCGGCTGATCCAGCAGGCGCCGCAGTCGCTTCTTGGCTTCCGGGTCGGCGGCGGAAGCGGTGACGAAGTGCGCGAAGGCGGCGTCTCCGTAGCGCCGCAGCACGTCCTGCACGGCGAGGCCTGCCTCGTCGTCGGCCACCGGCGCGTAGACGAAGCCGCGGCCACGGCGGATGCGTTTCAGCGCGCCCTTGCCGGTGAGGCGGGACAAGACGGTCATCACAGTGGTGTAGGCGAGTTCATTCTCGCGGGTCCGGTTCAGGGCGTCGAGCACCGTGCGCACCGGCAGGGGCTCGTTCGCCTGCCACAGCACGTCCATTACCTGTCCCTCCAGCGTTCCCCTGGTCAATGGTCCGCCCCTCCCTCCACCTGCTGCGCCTCTACCGTAGTCAAGCAGCCTGCTCACGGGTGCGGTCAGCCGTGGGGGTGGGGCTGCCGGCTCAGGCCCGGGGCTTGGTGGCCGTGCCGATGATGTGCGACGTGCGTGGCATGAGCGGCGAGGGCGCGAAGCCGAAGTGGTCGATTGCCTCGATGGTGAATCCGGCGGCGCGGATGGCCGCCTCGGTGTCCCGGTTGGGGTGACAACCGCCGCCGATCCGGCGCCAGAGCGGGGTGATGGCATCCTCCAGCAGCCCGCCGACGCGGTGCGGCGAGCGCACATGCTCGTAGAAGCGCAACTGGCCGCCCCGGCGCAGTACCCGCGAGCCTTCGGCCAGGGCGGCGGCCTGGCCAGGCACGCTGCACAGCACGAGCGAGAAGACAACGGCATCGAACCCGCTGTCAGTGATTGGGAGTTCACCACAGTGACCCGCGACGACCGTGACGGTTGCTGACGCCTTCGTGGCGGCTCGTAAGGCGGCGGCACGCAGGGTGTCGTCAGGTTCCACGGCGACGACCTCGGTGACGGCGTCCGGGTAGTGCGGGAAGTTGCTTCCCTGGCCGGCACCGACCTCCAGGACCCGGCCGGTCAGTCCGTCGAGCAGTCTGCGCCGGTGCGCGACGCCGCCCCGCCTGTCCGCCTGGACGGCGAGTTTGAGGTACTGACGCGCGAAGCGCGGATGTTGCAGTTCCTGTCGGGTGGCGGTCGCGTCCGTGTCCATGATGGATCCTGTACTGGCCGGTGGGTCAAGGGTGTGGTGACATCAGCGGCCGGAGGTGGGCGCTTCTGCCGGGCGGAAGTCTCAGTACTCCAGGTCGACCTTGCGTTGGAGGAACTCCTCCCGCTCGATCTCGCCGGCCGCATACCGCTTTCGCAGCTCCTGCTGAGCCCCATCCAGGGCGAAGGGGGGCGTCTTCGAGCCGGTGGCTGCGGCGGGCCGCGTTCGATGCCGACGGGTCGCCACCACGGCGGCCATGACGAGCACTGCCGCGAGAACAAGCCACGCGGCCAGAGGACCTGATGCATCGCACATGGTCTGCACCTCCTGCACCTCCCGCACGTTCTGAACCCGGTGCCCAGCCCGCGTCGAGATGAACCGAGCTGCGCGTAAGTCTATCTACTACGGTTACGTAGTAAATCACTTCCCACCAAGACGGACAAGAAGGTGGGTGGAGCGGGCGTCACTCACCGCCGAGCGTCCGGGCGCAGACGCTCCACGAGTCGCCGTATGCGGTCCGGCGCAGGGTGACGCACAATGAGTCACCGGACCCAGCGGGGGCAGTGCCCACCGGCAAGCGCAAGATTCCGCGCGGGCAAGGACATATCGACACGGACAATGAGAACGGTGGGACATGCGCGATGCGGCCGGCCGGGAGATGCCCGGATGGCGATGGCTGCCGTTGCGGGTGGACTGGCAGGACCGTGACCGGCACCGTTGGGCGGGGCCGCTTGCGGCGGCCGGCCTTGTGGCGGGCGCGGTGCTGGCGATCTTCGGACTGCCGCCTGTCGATCTGCACAGCCCGCTGCACTACGCGGGTGTGATGGCACCGACGTGCGGTGCCACGCGCGGTGTGCACGCGGCGATGCTCGGGCACTTCGACGAGGCGTGGCGCTACAACCCTTTCAGCCTCGTCCTCGTCGTCGCGGCCCTGGTGGCAGTGTTTCGTGAGGTTGCCGGTCGTCTCCGGGGCCGATGGCTGAACCTCCGGGTCATCCACCGCCGCGCCGCGGTCGTTACCGGCGTCTGCCTCCTCTTGGCGCTGGAGGCCAATCAGCAGGCGCATGCCGACCTGTTGCGCACTGGTCCTCCCGGCGCCGCACCGTCCGCCTGGCTGCTGCTGCCTGTCACGCTGGTGTCCGCCGGGGTCGTGCTCGTCCTGACGCTGGTGCTGGGCCGGAGGTCCGGTCGCACCTGACGGGGGGGACCTGTCGGCCGTCGCCGCGCCCAACGGGGCGCGTGAGCGTGCGCGGAGTGCCCCGCCGCCGGTAGTGACTGCCCGGTAGACGCGGTGACAGGACGCGGCGGTGGAGGACGGCATCTTCGTCAGCCGCGCCGCGCCGGGCCTGCGCTGCAGCTCAGTGACACCACGGACTGCCAGGGCGGGTGGCGACGAGGATCGGGCAGCCGGCGACGGTTGAGTCCGCGGGCCAGCGGCGATCGGTGGCCGGCTGGGTGAACGCGGCGGCGTTGGCGACGGCGTAGTAGTAGAGGAGTACGCCGATGGACGAGATTCCCAGTGGTGAAGTCAGGTCAGTGCGGTGACTGGCCGTGGGGGAGTCACGCTGCCGTAGCGAGGCACGTGGCCTGCTGACTTGAAAGGTTCGGTGGTCGCGTATCAGTCCGGGCGCTTGTATCCGAAGCTGCGCCGGTTGGAAGCCGACGGGCTGCTCGTCTCCGAGCAGCGGGTGGTCGACGGCCGTGCCCGCCGGGTGTACCGGGCCACGGACGCCGGAGAGCAAGCCCTGGAAGAGGACCGCAGGGCGCTGGCGGAGCTGGCCCGCGAGGTCCTCCGGTGGTGAGGACACCCCTGCCTGATGCGCTACTGCCGGCCGACGGATCGGTGGGTCCCGGATCGCCGCGCGGGTCGGACGGTCGTTGCCCCGCGTGACCGTCGCCACGCCGTGGTCGTAGCGCTCCACACGCGGATTCCTGAGTTGATGTGTTGTTCGACGCGCGGACCGAACCGGCTGGGTGCCGAGGCCCGCCACATCGCCCAGGCGAAGCGCGAAGCACTGTCAGTCGTGGGGCGGCAGATGCCGGAGCTGGTGGTCGGCGACGTTCAGCGCCTCGTCGACCAGGCGGCGCAGGTGCCCGTGGCGCAGTTGGTAGATCACCCGGCGCCCGTCCTTGTGGGTGGTCACCAGGCCGGCCAGGCGCAGCCGCGCCAGGTGCTGGCTGACCGAGGTGCGGCTGGCGCCGCACGCCCCGGTCAGGGTCGTCACGTCGGCCTCGCCCTCTCCCAGGCGGCGCAGCAGTGTCAGGCGGGTCCTGTCGGCCAGGAGCCCCAGCGTCTCCACGGCCACGGCCATACGCTCGCCGTCATGCCGCAGTTGCGAAGCGTGCGCATCTGATAGGTGCATGCGTGCGTCCATATGCACATAATGGGTTGAGAGGCGGGGCGAAGTCCAGTCCACCCCAGCCGCCCCGAGCCGAAAGGTGCGACCAGCCGTGAGCGAGCAGAGCGACAGCCACGGGCCGCACGGCCACGACCACGACCACCACCCCCACGACCGCGGCGAGCGTGGACACGACCACCGCGACGGCCGGTGGGCACGGGTGCGCCACCAGCTGAAGCACTTGGTCACTCCGCACAGCCACGAGACCATGGACAAGATCGACTCCGCGCTGGAGACCTCGCGTGAGGGCATGAGCACCCTATGGCTCTCCCTGGGCATCCTCGGCCTGACCACGGTCATCCAGGCCGGCATCGTGGTGTTGTCCGGGTCGGTGGCCCTGCTCGGCGACACCATCCACAACGCCGCCGACGCCATGACCGCCGTCCCGCTCGGCATCGCGTTCGTCCTCGGCCGTCGGGCCGCCAATCGGCGCTACACCTACGGCTACGGCCGCGCCGAGGACCTGGCCGGCATCGCCATCGTGCTGACCATCGCCGCCTCGTCCGCTCTCGCGGCCTACGAGGCCGTCGACCGGCTCCTCAACCCGCGCGACGTCACCCACCTGTGGGCGGTGGCCGTCGCCGCGGTGGTCGGATTCATCGGCAACGAGTGGGTGGCCCGCTACCGCATCCGCACCGGACGCAAGATCGGCTCCGCCGCGCTTGTCGCCGACGGCCTGCACGCCCGCACCGACGGTTTCACCTCTCTGGCCGTTCTTCTGGGCGCCGGCGGCGTCGCCATCGGCTGGCGCTGGGCCGACCCGGTCGTCGGTCTGCTCATCACCCTCGCCATTCTCCTGGTCCTCAAGGACGCTGCCCGCGAGGTCTACCGCCGCCTGATGGACTCCGTCGACCCCGCCCTCGTCGACGCCGCCGAGCAGGCGCTGCTAGGCGTGGACGGTGTGCTCGACATCGGGCAGGTCCGGATGCGGTGGATCGGCCACGCGCTGCGCGCCGAGGCCGACATCGTCGTCGACCCGCACCTGACCGTCGTCCAGTCCCACGATCTGGCCGTCGCCGCAGAGCACGCCCTCATCCACGCTGTGCCGCGCCTGACGGCCGGCACTGTCCACACCGACCACCTTCCGTACGGCAACGACCCGCACCGGGGCCTCGCCCACCACGGAGCCTGACCGGCGGCCGCCTCGTCATCAGTCGCCGTCGTCACCCCTCCCGTTGGCCGGTCTCGCCGGGCGGGGAGGACCTCGCCCGTCCAGCAGGCGAGGCGGCATGCGAGCAGGCAGGTGCCCCGCCGTCACATCCTCCCGGTACGGCGATCGGCAGGTAAAGTCAGTGCTCGTGGGGGCCGGGCCGGTGGACGGGGCCGTGGACGTCGTCGCAGTGCGGGTTCCGGTCGCCTTCGGTCGCGGCGCTGATCATCAGGTCAGGATCGCCAGCGGAAGGGGGCGGACGCGCCGATGCCGACGCGGCACGGCTGTCCGCAGGCAGTGGCGCCGGCCGCGCCGTCGAGCGGAAACCACCCCGAGCATGCTCCACCACAGGATCCACAGACCTACCGGACAGGGGCGGGCCCGCCGGTGCCGGCGGCTGACCAGGTCCGGGGTGTGACGGGACGGGACCGGGGGGGTGCGCGCCGACCCTGGACCTCACGAGCATACGTGGCAGACCTTGGCGGCGCGTAGCCGCCGGGCCAGCGTGTGCACCAGCAGCGCGACGGAGGCCACGGCCAATACCGGCTGCACCGGCGCGAAGTAGGACAGGGCTCCGCTGACGCCGATGGCCAGCACGACCAGCTTGTTGCAGATCGGGCAGCCGACTGCGAAGGCGGACAACAGGCCGGCGCCGAGGGCTCTCTTGGTGCGGGGACGCTCGCGCGCCGCCCCATCGGAGGCTTCGGGGGGTCGGCCGTCCACGCGCACATATGTGGCCACGAGGAGCCCCTCGAGTGCGGAGCTCACCAGCCAGACGGGGTAGTTTCACCACAGCACCGGAGTCATCCGCGTGTAGAAGGGGGTCGGCACCACGCCTGTCGGGACGCCGATGATGAACGCCACAATCACCGTGATCGCTGCCGCCGCGGCCCACCTGCGGGCTGGCCAGGTACGCAATGGAAGATCCTCCTGAGGATCGGGACGCCGCTCGGGCAAGCCGGACGGGTCGCCCAGCGACAGCTTCGGGCAGCGGCCTGATCTTACGTTAACTCGCTAAGTAAATTAGTAGCAATGGCGACTCGACCACTCGTGTCGTCGCGTCGTGCGAGGCCTCTGATCCGATGCCTTTCCTTCCAGGCGTCGGCTGACTGCTGTGTGAGTAGGTGTTTTTGAACCTTCACCACGGCGGTGACCACGGTGCCCGGCCCCATCCGCTACACGTACCTATGCTGGCCATCGCTCGTCGTGATGGGCGCTGCTCACTTCGACCACAGCACACGTCAGGTTTCCGAACGGGGCGCTGATGGCGTCGGGGAGGGGTTGGGGCATGTCAGCGAAGCTCTGCGCTGGTCTCCGTGGAGTGGTGAGAGGTGATGACGTTCAGGTAGGTGGGCAGGTCGGTGATGTGGGCAAGGTTGTCGCCGGCGGGGGCGAGGCTGTCGGGCCGGTGGGCGGGGGAGATCAGGACGGCGTGCATGCCGGCGGTGCGGGGGCCGGTGACGTCCTTGGTCGGGTTGTCGCCGGCGAAGAGGATCTCGTGCGCGGGGACGCCGCAGGCGGCGCTCACCGCTTGGTAGAAGTGGGGGTGGGGCTTGCGCAGTCCGAGCGTGCTGGACAGGACGAGGGCGTCGAAGCAGTCCTCGATGGCCGCGGCCCGTAGGGCGCTGCGGCGTGCGGTCTCGCTGTGTTCGGTGTTGCAGGCCAGTACGCATAGCAGGCCGGTGGCGTGTATCTGCCGGATGGCGCGGGCTGTCTGCGGCTCGATGGGAGGGGTGGGCAGGGCGGCGAGGACGGATGCGGCCGCGTCCACCGGATCGGGTATGACTGCCCCGCAGAGGGTGGCGGCGTGGCGGAGTGTGGCGGCGAACGGGGTGTGCCTGTTCACGGTCCGGTCGGTGTTGCGTGTGTGGCGGCGGACGGTGTCGAACACGGCTGGGAAGCCGGCGGGTATGCGGGTGTGAGGCAGGTCTGTCAGGACGGTGGCGGTGTGGGCGCCGTCGGGGTTGGGCCCTGCCGGTGCGAGGGTTCCGCTGAAATCCACCGCGAGAGCGCGGATGTCCATTCCGGTTTCCTTCGTGTGGTGGGTGCGGCTCGTCGGCGGGCGGCGCGTGCGGGTCAGTGCTCGTGCGGGCCGGGGCGGTGGACGGGGCCGTGCGCGTCGTCGCAGTGCGCATCGGGGTCCGTCTCCTGCGGCTGGCGGGTGATGTCACGGAGCGGGGCCTCGGTGTCCTGCGTAACGTGGTCGACCTGCAGCGTGGCGTGGCCGATGCCGTACTCGTCCAGCAGGAGGTGCTGCAGGGCGCGGCGCACGGCGTGGCAGTCGCCGCCGGAGGGGACCAGTACGTGCGCGGAGAGCGCGTTTTGGCCGGAGGTGATCTGCCAGACGTGCAGGTCGTGTACTTCGACGACGGTGTCCTGGGAGGCCAGGCGGTCGCCGAGTGCGTCAGGGTCCATGCCGGCGGGGGCGGCTTCGAGGAAGACGCGGCCGGAGTCGCGGACCAGTCCGTAGCCGGCTCTGAGCATCAAGGCCACCACCAGCAGGGACGCGATGGCATCCGCCCGTCCGAAACCGGTGAACAGGACGACGGCGCCGGCGATGGCGGTGGCGATGAAGCCGAACAGGTCGGTGAGGATGTGCTGGTAGGCGCCCTCCACGTTCATGCTGGTGCGGTTGGCCTTGGAGATCGCCCAGGTCGCCGCCAGGTTGATCACCACGCCGACCAGGGCGGTGATCAGTACGAGGCCGCCGGTCACCTCGGGTGGGGCAAGGAGCCGGCGAATCGATTCGTAGGCCAGCCATACCGACAGCAGCAGCAGGGTCAGGCCGTTGGCCTGGGCGGAGAGGATCTCCACCCGCTTGAGGCCGTAGGTGTACCGGCCCTTGGCGGGGCGAGCGGCCAGTCGCATCGCGACCAGCGCCAGCACGATCGAGGCGACGTCGGTGAGCATGTGCGCGGCGTCCGAGACCAGGGCCAGGGAGTTGGCCAGGACGCCGACGATGACCTCGGCGCACATGAACACCGCGATCAGGGTCAGGGCGAGCGTCAGCCACCGCCGGTCGGCATCTGCCGCCACCCCGTGCGCGTGCCCGCTGTGCCCGCCGCCGTCCGGGGCGGCAGAACCTTCGCCACCGTGGTCGTGGTCGTGCGTGTGGTCGGCCATGGCAAGCCCCTGGAATCGTGGTCGTGGTGCGACTGAGCGCTCAAGTCAACCGCGCCATTGCGGCTTTCGCCAAAGGCTGCAATGGACACCGTTACCACTGTCACCTGCGCGGATGCTCAGGCTGCTCTTGACGGGAGCCGATGCCACAATCCGAGAGTCCTGCTCACGCGATGTTGCTGTTGGCAATGGTCACCAGTGCAGCCTTTGCCCCGGGGAGCGCAGGTATGGTTCGCTCCCCTCAACCACGCCGAAGCAGCTGCGGATCACCGATCACCCCCGGGGGGGGCCGGGACGACGACGCAGAAGGCATCCGCAGGCCCGTCCACCGCCCAGGACCCCACCAGCACCGACATCCGCGTTATCCGCCACACGCTCCTCCTTACGACAGGAAGCACTTTCCATGACGCCCGACACCGGCTACCACGGGCCGCCGGAACTGACCGTCTCCCGCATGCTCACCACCTGGCACCCCGATCCGGCCGTGTTGCTGGCCCTCGCGGTGATCGCGGCCGGCTATCTCATGGCCGTGGTCACGGCACGCCGCCGCGGCCGTGCCTGGCCGCTGCGCCGCAGCACCGCGTTCGCGGCCGCACTCGCCACTACCGCGCTGGTCACCGTGTCGTTCATCGGCGTCTACGCCGACACCCTCTTTTGGGTACGGGCCGTCCAGCTCACCACCCTGTTCATGATCGTTCCGCTGTTCGCGGCGCTGACCCGGCCCCTCACCCTGGCCGCCGCCCTGCTCCCGGCCCGCCACACCGCCCGGGCCCGCAGCGCCTTTTACAGCCGTCCGGTGCGGGCCCTGGCCCACCCGGCCACCGGCGCCGTGCTGTTCATGGGACTGCCCTGGGTGGTGTTCTTCACCGGCTGGCTGCCCGCCATGCTGCAAAGCCGCACGGTCGACATCGCCACCGCCGTACTGCTGGTCGCCGTCGGCTTCCTCTACTACTGGGGCCGCCTGCAACTGGACCCGGTCCCCAGCCGCTACTCACCGCTGGTCTCCCTCTTCGTCGCGTTCGCGGAAGTCCTCCTCAACGCCGTCCTCGGGCTCCTCCTCATCTACGCGATGGGCGCCGGCATCGCCCACGGCTACTACGCCGGCCTCAACCGCCCCTGGGGCATGTCCCTCTCGCTCGACGAGCAGACCGGCGGCGGGGCCTACTGGGTCCTGGGCCACGCCATCGGCATCCCTTACCTCGCCATCGTCTTCCGCCGGGCCGTGCGTCACGACCAGCGCGCCGCCGCCGCCATCGACGCCACCCTCGACCGCCACGCCCCCGCGCACACCCGGGAGGACGCCTCCAGCGAGATGATGCGCCCCTGGTGGGAAACCGACCCCGCCGTGGCCCACCTCGGACTGAACACCCCCCGCAAAGTGACCGGCACCGCTCCCAGGTCCCCCAGCTGAACCACCCCACCGGGCATGTACAGCTTTTTCTGAATTCAGAAAATCCTGTACAGTCGTGGGGTGCTGACTGTTGCCACCGACATCGAGGTGCTGGCCCGCTTCGGCCGCGCGCTCGCCGACCCGATCCGCTGCCGGCTGCTGCTCGCCCTACGCGACGCCCCCGCCCACCCCGCCGACCTCGCCGACACCCTCGGCATTTCCCGCACCCGATTGTCCAACCACCTCGCCTGCCTGCGCGACTGCGGCCTCGTCGTCACCGTCCCCATCGGCCGCCGTACCCGCTACGAGCTCGCCGACGACCGCCTCGCAGCCGCCCTCGACCACCTCCGCGCCGCGGTCGTCGCCGTCGAAGCGGACCGCACCTGCCCCGACGCCGACGAGAAGGGCTGCTGCTGAGATGACGGCCCTACCCCTCGAGCCCTCCCCGGCCCGTCGCGACACCCTCGCCAGACGGGTAAGGCTGCTGGTCGCCGCGACCATCACCTACAACGTCATCGAAGCGATCGTCGCCATCGCCGCCGGCACCGCCGCCTCCTCCACCGCACTGGTCGGCTTCGGACTCGACTCCGTCATCGAGGTCTCCTCCGCCACCGCCATCGCCTGGCAATTCTCCGCCCGCGACCACGCGGTACGCCAAGCGCGGGAGAAGACCACGCTGCGGATCATCGCCCTCTCCTTCTTCGCGCTCGCCGCCTACGTGTCCGCCGACGCCCTGCGGGCACTGACCGGCACCGCGCAAGCGGACCACTCCATCCCCGGCATCATCCTCGCCGCCCTGTCACTGGCCGTCATGCCGCTCCTGTCCAGCGCCCAGCGCAAAACCGGACGGGAACTGGGCTCCGCGTCCGCGGTCGCCGACTCCAAGCAGACCCTGCTGTGCACCTACCTCTCCGCCGTGCTCCTCGTCGGCCTCATCCTCAACGCCACCCTGAACTGGACCTGGGCCGACCCGATCGCCGCTCTGGCCATCGCCGTCATCGCGGTGAAGGAAGGCCGCGACGCCTGGCAGGGCAAAGGCTGCTGCGTACCGACCGCCACCACAGTGACCCCCTCCACCGGCCTCGAGACAGACACGTGCGGATGCCGCCGTGGCTGCGACTGCTGCGACTGAACCAGCACCGGTCGCCCGCAAGAACGCTTGCCGTGCGTCCGAGACGCCGGCGTCTCGGACGCAGGTGCACCACCGTCCGCTTCGCCGTTGCAGCAGGGAGGTGAAGCTGGAGGCAGCCCGACCCGAGGGGTCGCCGGTAGGCAGATGGGGTGATGGCTGCCCTCCGTTCGGGTGACTCTGACTGCGTGGCACCCCGCAGCGCGCCGATCATTGCCGTGACGGTTGCCCATTCAGGGTGCCGCGCGGCAGGGATGGGAGGGCGAGCACGGCATGCGGATCGGCTCTGCTGTCCCTGCCTGCCGCACGATGTGCGCTGCGCTCATGCTGGGCCTTTTGGTGTTGCTGCACGCCCAGCTCACTGCGGGCGCCCGGCATTTGGCGCTGGAAGAAACTGCCTGCCCGCATCCCGTGCTGACGGCGGCTGCCCCCACTGATGCGGGCGACCACAGTCCCCAGCAGGCGGTCACCATCCCGCTGGGAGCCGGACATCACGAGCACGATCCCGCCCTGCGGGACTGTCCAGAATCCGCCGGCACGCTCGCCCCGCGTTCCCCGGATCGCGCCGCGTTGTCGACTGCTTCTCTCCTGCCTGTCACCCCGCTCCCCTCCCACGGGCCTGCCCCTGAGCACCGCTGCGCTCCTGAGGCCGCCGACGCCCGCCCGGCGCCGACTGGTCCCCGGCAGATCCTGCGCTGCTGACCGGTCCTGGCCTCGGCCCGCGGCTGGTTCACCACGCGCGCAGGGTCGGTGTCGCCGCGCCTACAGACCGCTGCCCCACTCGCAGGAGCATCATGCCTATCGACCCCCACCAGGCAATCACGGCGCTGGTACGCGCTGAAGCCGTCAGAATCGCCAGCCACACGGCCACCGAGCCACCAAACACCACCGTCGCCCCCGCCGCAGCACCCACACAGCACGGACCGGATGCCGCGGCGTCCATCTCGCCGGCGGCCATCGCGGCCACCTGGTCACGCCTGCTGCGCAGGGTCTGGCCTGCCGCCCCGCACTGACCAGCCGGCGACCGCCCGCACCCTCACGATCGGGCCCGGCCGCCATCCTTCTCAGCTCACTTACTCCCCGCACTCCGGGGCCCTTCGCAGCGAGCTACCCACGCATTCCCCGCCTTTGCGGGGCCGCGCCGCGGCCCAGACCGGCTCGCGGCATCCTCATCCCACCCTTTCCCCCGGCAGGCCGATGACACCCCGGGGGTGATCTACGGAGAAGTCACCCGTGTACCGCGTTCTCTACCAATTCGACCCCATCGCCGTGGCGACCACGCGGCCGGCACAGATGTGGCGGAGCATCGACTCCCGACTCCCCAAGGACATCGCCCGCGCCGAGACCGGGCCCCGCGTCCTATGGCGCCGTGAGGACGAGTCCACCATCCAGGTCCAATACCCCACACGGCCGAAGCCGGCCTGGCTCCTTCCCGGTACGCGCGCCTTCCCGCAGGTCGTCGACATGCACGTCCTGCTGGCCTCCCTCGCCCAAGGCCAGGTCTGGGTCTTCGACCTGGCCGCTCAACCGGTCCACCGCGTCAGCAAGCCATCCCACCCGACGGGCCATGTCGACCAGCGCGTCCCGGCAGGCCAGTGGCTGACGGCGAAAGACGCCGAGGGCACATCGCGCGCCAGCCGCTCGGGTTTCCGCGTGCTGCACCTCGCCGAGCAGAACACACTGCGGCGCGGCAGCACCACCATGCCCAGCCTCACCCGCATCCGCGGCATCTTGGAGGTTGAGGACACACAAGCGCTGCGCGTCGCCCTGGAGGAGGGCATGGGCCGCGGGAAAACGCAAGGAGCGGGAATGCTGTCGCTCACCTACCCGCCCCGGAAGCTGCGACGCCCCCGGGCAGCAGGAAATCCGACACGACGAGCGCCTGCAACACCGTGAAGAGCGCGATCAGCCGGCTGCGATGTGCCGCGCAGCCCCAGTCGCCCCCGAACGGGGACAGAACGCCCGATCCGCCTACCGCACTCACCTCTCACGGGGCGGCCACTCGGAGGCGGGCAGGGTGGACGCCGCACGCAGGTGTCAGCGGTCTTGTAGTTCTCCCTGGAGGTGGCCTGGAGAAGTCCCCACGTGTGCGGTCCGGGGGATGCTCGACAGCTCGGTCCCGGGACTTGGTTGACGGTGTCTCTCGTGATGCTTGGCGGCCCCAGGTGATGGTTGACGATCAGCGGGGATCGGCGACGTAGCGGGTGGCGGGACCGCCTTTGAGCGGGTGGGTGGAGATTTCGAACTCGCCGTCGAGGACACGGAAGCAGGTCTCCTCGATGACTACGGTGACGGTCTTGCCGGCGTGCGCGATGCCAGGGCGGAGCTTGTGCCGGGCGACGACGAAGGTGCCGTCGGCTCCGACGCGCCGGACGGCCCGCCGCGGCTGAGCGGGAGGCGGTGGCAGCGGTGTGGTGGCAACCCGGGCGCCGATGGGTTTTGCGCGGCGCTGGTGCGGAATCGGGGTGGCCAGTGTCTTGACCAGGAGTCCGGTATGAATCACATACATCAAGATGCCGTCGAAACGCAGGGTGACGTGCTTGCCGATCAGATCGGTGCCAAGAGCGACGGGCATCTGCCCGAGCGAGACCACGCCGTCCTTGGTGGTCTTGCGATCGACTTCGACCACGGTCGCGGGAGCCAAGGGCTTGTCTGCGCTGACGCCGCCCTGCGGTTCGGTTCCGCCGAGGCGGCCGCCCCGCACGACCAGCCCTTGCAGGTCGGCGTCAGTGAAGATCCCAGACGGTGACGGTCCGACCGACCAAGGCCGGGCTGAACTTCAGGCTCCGTGCCTGCGGCAGCATCACGCCCCGGCTGGGGCTGATCACGGCCTCGCGGTGCACGCTTCGAGCAGGAGCCAACGGGCCGGTCAGGGCAGCAGGGGTCCGGTTGTGAGCGGGAGGAGGGCCCCGCCGGCGATACCGAGGAGCAGGGAGAGCGTGGCGGCGGTGTAGGCGCTGGCAGCCGCCCACCGGCCGAGGACGGTGTGATCGCCGACGGTTGCGGGCCGGCTGATGGAGAACACGGGAGCGAGCCAGCGCAGGTAGTAGAAGAGCGAGGCGACGGTGTTGGCGACGGCGAGAGCGGCCAGCCAGGTGTAGCCGCCGTTGACAGTGGCGGTGAAGACCTCCAGTTTGCCGAGGAAGACGCCGGTGGGCGGGGTACCGACCAGGCCGAGCAGGCAGACGACCAAGACCCCGGCCAGGCCCGGGCGGTCGCGGGCGAGGCCGCGGTAGTCGGCCAGAGTGTGGGCGTGAGGGAGTTCGGTGGCGACAGCGAAGACCGCGATGTTGGTGGCGGCGTAGGCGGCCAGATAGACGAGCAGTCCCCTTTGGGCCACGTCGGTGCGGGTGGCGACTGCCAGGGCCATGAGCAGGTAGCCGACCTGGCTGATGGTGGAATACGCGAGCAGGCGTTTGACGGAGGTCTGGAAGAACGCGGCGAGATTGCCCAGCGTCATGGTGACGGCGGCGAGGATCGCGAGCAGCAGGGGCCAGTTGACGCCGCTGCCGGCGAGGGCCTGGTGCAGGAGGCGGTAGACGGCGATCAGTGCGCCGATCTTGGGCAGTGTCGTGACGTAGGCGGCGATGGGCGTGGGCGCACCGTCGGTGACGTCCGGCACCCAGAAGTGCGCGGGTACAGCACCGGCTTTGAACAGTAGTCCTGCCAGCGTGGCGATCAGGCCGACGGCGACGAGTCCGTACGGGGCGGCGGGTAGTGCGGCGCGGAGTTGTCGGTAGAGGGTGGCGTGGCCGGCGCCGTAGAGCAGCGCGGTGCCGGCGAGCATGGTGGTGCCGAGCAGGGCGCCCATCAGGTAGTACTTGAGCGCCGCTTCGGTGCCTCGGGCATCTTTCGCGAAGCCGGCCAGCGCGTAGGCGGGGATGCTGGCGAGCAGGTAGGCGGCGAACAGCATCAGGAGGTCGTTGGCGCCGATCATGGCGAGGGTGCCGCCACCGCTCAGCAGCAGCAGGACCCAGTACTCGGCTTCACGGCGGTGGCCCCGCACCGTTTCCACGGACATGGCGATGACCAGCAGCAGGGCGCCCAGAACGATCAGGCGGCCGACGTCGGTCGCCGTGTCGATGGCGAAGGTGTGGGAGAAGACTGTTTGTTCCCTGCCACCGGTCATGGTGAGGGCGGTCGCGATCAGCGCGGTGGTACAGGCCGCGGCGGCCAGTACCGCGACGATCCACTGGCGGCGGCGCGGCAGCCAGGAACCGGCGAGCAGGCCGAGAACGGCGGTGCCCAGCAGAGCCATTTCGGGGATGAGCGCGGTCAGGTTCTCGTTCACCGCGCCACCAGCCCGATCACGGCGCGGCTGGCCGGTTCGATGACATCCAGCAGCCAACGCGGTACGACACCGATGGCCAGCGCCAGGGCCAGCAGGCTCACACTGGAGATCGCCTCGCTGCTCCGCAGGTCCGTTACCCCGGCGGCGGAGATCGCCTGCGGCAGGCGCGGTGCGCCGAGGAACATGGCTCGCAGAGCGCGCAGGAACAGGGCGGCGGTGATCAGGATGCCGGTCACGGCGATGGCGGTGGCGATCGCTTGGGAGGCCAGCGAGCCGGTGAAGATCTGGAACTCTGCGATGAAACCTGAGAATCCGGGGATTCCGAGGCCGGCGAACGCGGCGACGGCGGTGACCGCCGCGAACCGCGGGGTGTGTGCCGCCAGACCGGAGTAGGCGCCGATCGCGTACGTCTGCCCGCGGTCGTACAGCACGCCGCTGAGCAGGAACAGCGCTCCGGTGATCAGTCCGTGGCTGATCATTTGGGTGACCGCGCCTGTCACGGCCAGGGAGCGGGCTTGGGCATCGCTGCCGGCGAGTGTGCCGGCGGCGCCGATCGCCAGGACGATGTAGCCCATGTGGTTGACCGAGGTGTAGGCGATCATGCGTTTGAAGTCCGTCTGCGCCAGGGCGACGAGCGCGCCGTACACCACCGACACGACACCGATGATGGTGATCACCAGGGCGTAGTGGCGCCAGGTGCCGGGCAGCAGGGGCATGGCGATCCGCACGAAACCGTAGGTGCCCATCTTCAACAGGACCCCGGCGAGGATCGCCGAGCCGGTGGCGGGCGCGTCCGTGTGGGCGGGGGGCAGCCAGGTGTGGAACGGCACGGTAGGTGTTTTGACCGCCAGTCCCACTCCGATGGCCAGGAGCACGAGGCCCGCGTACAGGCCACGCCCGGCCAGCGGGTCGGTACGGGTGAGATCGACGATGTCGAAGGTGTGCGGATCGGCGGCCAGGTAGAGGCCGATGAAGCCGAGCAGCAGGGCGAGGGAGCCGGTGAAGGTGTAGAGGAAGAACTTCAGCGCCGCCGCCCGCGCGCGTTCGCCGTGCCCCCAGCCGGCGATGACGAAGAACATGCCGACGATGGACAAGTCGAAGAAGACGAAGAAGAGGATCAGGTCAAGGGCCACGAACAGCCCGAGGCTGACGGTCTGCAGGAACAGGAACAGGCATACGTACGGGCGCACCCGCCGGGTCTCGCGCAGCGAGTACACGGCGACGGCCAGGAACAGCAGGCAGGTCAGGGCCACCAGGGGCAGGGACAGGCCGTCGACGCCGACGTGGTAGCCGACCCCGGCGCCGGGGATCCAGCGCACCCTCTGTTCGTACTGCATGCCGCCGTGGCTGTCGAAGCCCACCCACAGGACGATGACCAGGGCAAGATCGACGGCAGCGGTGACGATCCATGCCCAGGTGTACGCCAGGTCGGGCAGTGTGCGAGGCCACAGCAGCAGCGCCGCGCACACCAGCAGCGGCAGGAAGGTGACGATACTCAGCACAGGAATTACCTCACCAACAGCACGATCAAGGTCAGCGCCGCGAAGCCGACGGCGGCTTGGGCGTAGTACTGGTGCAGCAGGCCGGTCTGCGGGCGGCGCGCCAGGCGGCCCAGGTTCCGGGCTCCGGCCGCGACCGCGTGTACGGCGGCGTCTACGCCGCCGTCGTCGAGCCGCTGTGCGATCCGGGCCGCGGCGAGAGCGCAACGGGCGATCTGCCGCACGGCACCGTCGACGACCCGGTCGTCGAAGACGGCCAGCGCACGCGCCAGGCCGAGCAGCGGCCGCACCACCACGACGTGTGCGGCTCGCTCCAGATACAGCCATTGCCTCGCTCCACGCACCACGGCGTGCCAGACCGGTACCGGGCGGGAGCGGGCCCGCCACCTCCAGGCCAGGCCGGCTGAGGCGAGCGCGACCGCGGCGGACACGCCCAGTTCCCACGGCGCGGGCGCCGGCTCGTGGGGCGCTGCGAGCAGTCCCTTGAGCCATGCTGCGGGACCGGGCAGGGAAAGGACCCCCAGCACCGCCGCGGCCATCGCGAGCACGCACAAGGGCGCCGCAACCGCGCGTGAGACGTGCCGCGTGCCGGGTTGCTCGGTGTCGTAGCCGGCCTCCACCTCATCGGGCAGCGGCCGTGTGACATACCAGGCTGCCTTGACGCTGTAGACGGCGGATACGGCCGCGGCCGCGAGCCCCACGACGTAGAGGCCCGTGTTGTCGGCGCGGGCGGCGGCGAGGACGCCGTCCTTGGACGCCCACAGCGACAGCGGGGGCAGGCCCGCCAGCGTCAGAGCACCGATGAGGAAGCAGGCGCCCACCAGCGGGTAGCGGCGGGCGGCGCCGCGCAGCGCGGGCAGCTGTTTGGTGCCCAATGCCGTCAGCCACGCCCCGGCGGCCAGGAACAGCCCTGCTTTGGTGGCGGCGTGTGCGACGAGCTGCGTGGTGCCCGCGGCGATGCCACCGGTGCCGGCGGCCAGGACCATGAACCCGATCTGCGCGGACGTCGAGGCCGCGAGCAGCTGCTTGAGGTCGCGCTGGGCGACCGCGACCACACCCAGCAGCAGTGCGGTGGCCGCACCCGCCCATGCCACGAATGGGCCGGCCCAGCCGGTGACGGTCAGCAGGGGGTGCAGACGCAGCAGCAGGTAGGCTCCGGCGACGACCATGGTCGCCGAGTGCAGGAGTGCGGAGACCGGGCTGGGGCCCCGCATGGCACGCGACAGCCAGAACGAGAACGGCAGTTGCGCCGACTTGCCCAGCGCCGCGGCGACCACGCCCGCGGTGACGACGTGCAGCCAGGGCGAGGCCGTGCGCGGCAGCGCGTCCAGACGCAGGGAGCCGATACCGCCGGCCAGAGCGGCGCCGGCCGCGAGATACAGGCCGAGGTCGGCTGCGCGGGTCGTCAGGAACGCGACGTCAGCCGAGCGCACCGGCTCGGACCGGCTCCACCAGTGGCCGATCAGCGCCCAGCTGGTGGCGCCCATGACCTCCCACGCCATGAGCAGTACCGGCAGGGTGGTCGCCGTGACGGTGACCAGCATGGCTCCGGCGAAGAGGAGCATCAGCCCGAAGAATCTGCCCCGGTTCTCCTTGGTGCTGAACTCGCCCGCTGTGAAGGCCAGGACAGCCGTGGTGATCGCGGCAACAGTGACCACCATGACCGCGGACAGACCGTCCACTGCCAGTCCCGCCCGCATCCCGGCGAACAGCGGCGCACTCGCCCGCGGCCGTGTCACCGCCGAGGCGACGGCCAGGCCCAGCGTCGCCAGGGCCGCCGCCGTTCCGAGGGCGGGGGCCGACCGGTTGACGCGTGTTCCCGCCGAACCGAGCAACGCACCTACGCCGAGAGGGAGGGCGATCAGCAGCCAGAGCAGCACGCTCATCCCTTCAGCTCCTCGGCCATATCGGTCATGTCGACCTGCCGGGAGCGGTAGATGGCGGTGGTGACGGCGAAGCCCATGGCCATCTCCACCGCCATCGCCACCACCGCTGAGACGATCACCACCTGGCCGCTGGGGGCGGCCGGGGCGAGGAAGCGCCAGAAGTCGGCGCCTGCGACGATGATGCCGCCGATCATCAGCTCGATACCCATCATGATCATGACGATGGACTGCTGGGACAGCGCACCGAACAGGCCGACGCAGAACAGTCCGGCGGCCAGGACTAGGACCAGCTCGAAGGTCATCGGCCCACCCCGCCACCGGCCGGGTCCCGGGCGGGCCGCTGGTCGAGGTCGTCGCCGAAGCGGTCGTAGCGGCCCCGGCGGGTGGCGAGCACCGTAGCGCCCACCATGGTGGCCAGCAGTACGAACCCCAGTGTGACCATCGTCAGCATCTGAGGGCCCATCAGCGCCATGCCGGCCTGGAACGTCGTGTCCCGCGGCAAAGCTCCGGCATGTCCGGGCCATGGCACCACAAAGATCCCGGCCACCAGCGCGGCGAAGACGACGCTGCTGATGACGAGGGCGCCGCGCTTGTTGTGCAGCATCGACATCGGCATCAGGCCCGCGGGATTCATCATGTAGGCGATCATGAATACGGCCATGATCACCATTTCCATGACCATCATCAGCACGATGACCATGCCGAGATACGGCAGCCCCAACACGGTCACCACACCCCCCACGCACACCAGGGACGCGAGCAGGGCGAAGGTCACCCGGGCCATGGAATTCAGCGTGAAGACCAGGACACCGAAAACAAGGGCCGGCACACCCAGGAACACGAGCAGAACCGTGCTTGTCACATCCATGACGTGAACCCTTCGTTCCTCATCGGGCCAGGTCGACCAAGGCCGGCACCAGCGTTTGTGCGATCGTCAGCGGAATGAGCACCACCCAGGCCAACTCCACGTACCGGTCCGCCCGAACCAGCGGCAGGCGCCTCACTGCCACCACCAGGACCGCGAGCACGGCCAGCGTCTTGATCAGTGACCACGCCCACGCGGGCAGGAGGGGGCCGGCGCCGCCGCCGAGGAAAAGCGGCACAGCCATCGCCGCGCCCGCGGCCAACCACAGCCACCGACCGGCCTGCAGCAGCAGCCACTCCACCCCCGAGGCATCGCTGAGCACCCCGCCGGCCAGGTCGCGGCCGGTGGGATAGGCGAACGGGCCCAGGAACCCGAAGGCGAGCACCCCGGCCAGGTAGACGACGAAGGCGACCGGCATCCACACCGCGTACCACAGTCCCTGCTGGGCGGCGGCGATGTCGCCCACCCGCAGAGACTGCGCGCCGGTGGCCGCGGAGATCAGCGCGAACATCAACGGCAGCTCGTAGGCCAGGCCAAGGGCGAGGAAGCGGTAGCCGCCGACGAGGGAGAAGGCCGCGTTGGGCCCCCAGCCGGCCAGCCACAGTCCGGCCCAGGTCAGTACCTCCATGGCGTTGAACCACAGGACCCCGACCGACAGATCGGCCACCGCCACATTGCCGAAGGGGATCACCAGCGTGGAGAGCACAGCGGCCACTGGCACGATGGCAATACCCGCCCTCCACAACAGCACATCAGGGGCCGGCAGCCGCCGCGGCTGGGTCAGCAGCGCCCGGGGCAGAGCGAGGAAAGGCCGCATCGCGGCCGCAGGGCCGGCGCTCCGGCCCGCGTCGCGGGCATCGAGGACCGAGTTGGCGGCCACCGCGAGCGCCGCCAGGCAGAAAAGCATCGCCGGAGCGGCCAGCAGCGTCCACCATGCTCCCGACTCAGTCATGGGGTGCCCTCACCTCCCGTCGGGTGGGCAGCAGTTCGTCCATGTCGGGGTCGAGACTGGCCACGATGAGGCGGGCCGCGGCCAGTTCCGCACCGGTCAGCAGCGCAGGCAGCACAGTGACCAGCGCGGCCGATGGCGGGTGCTGCGCCCTCCATCGGCCGCGGGGGCTCTCCTCTGCCTCTGCCGCCTGGAGGCGCGCCGGTTGGTCCAGACGTCCCAAATCGCGGCGGATGTCGGCCAGCCACTGGCGGTACCGGTCGGTGACATCCCCGCCGGCCCGGGCCGCCGGGCCGCTGACCCCGGCCTGCTTCCCGCCCTGGGTACTCAACTCGCCGATTCCGCGGGTCGCCCAGGCCAGAGTCCGGGATCGGCCGACCCGGCGGGTGAAGCGTTCGAGCCGGGGCGCCATGGCGGGCCCGGGGGCGCCCGCGAGCAGGTCGTCGCGCAACCGCCGGGCGACGACGGTCTGAGCGGGCCAGCCGGCCACCGACAGCAGCCGGGAGAGGCTGTCCAGATGCGCGGCCGACCGCCGACGCGCCGCCTCTCCCGCCGTCACCGGCTCACCGGCGTCCGCTTGTATCCATGGCTGCGCCCAAAACGGTGCGGCCCCCTCACCGCCGGGTGCAATGGGATCCGCGAGGTTCGCCTGCTGGATGACATCGCCCTGAAGCACCAGATGAACGGTCAGCCCGCTCGGCCAGTCGGCCAGGAACGGCCCGAGTGGCAGGTGGAGCTGGTCAAGTGTCAGGCCGTCGCGGTCCTCGCCCACTCCGGCCATGGACAGCCCGCCCGGCATCTCCATCCCGCCGTGTCCGTGAGGGCCATGCCCGTCGTGAACACCGCCGGGGCCCTCTTCGCCCTTCGCAGGCCGGCCGCCGTGCCGGTGCGCGCCGGCAGACGCGCGGATCCGATCGAGCTGTCCCTCCCGGGAACCGAGCTGAGCCCGGCCGGAGTCGAGCGCGGCCTGGACGGCGTCCGCGCCGGGGGCGCTGACTCTGGCAGCGGGCGTGGGCAGGTCCTGCCACAGCCGCTCCAGTGGCGCCCGCAGGCCCGGGCAGTCCGGGCCTGCGACGAGGAGGAGATCGGCCTGCGCGGGGCTCGCCGCGAGCGGCCAGTCCCGCAGCCGGAGTTGCCGTTCGGCAGCCAGCCGTGCTGCCGTCCCACCCGGCAGGACGGTCAGCAGTACACGCGGTCGCGCGGCAGCGGCACGCAGAGACATGGCGGTCACGTCCACCGCAACGCCCCCTCTCGCCAGGCGTAGACCACCCCGGCGAGCAGAATCGCGAGGAAGACGAACATCTCGATCACCGCGCTCGTCCCCATCACGGAAATCACACGGGTCCACGGATACATGAACACCATCTCCATGTCGAAGGCCAGGAACAGCATGGTCACGGTGTACCAGCGCACATGGAAACGGCTCACCGCGTGCTCCACCGGCTCCAGCCCCGAGCCGAACGGTGCGGCATCCACTGGCGTCGAGGACAGGCGCACCGCCCAGGACGCCCCGTACACGCCGAGGACGGCGATCACCGCCACACCGAGAAGAGACAGTGCCGCCGTGACGCCGTTCATCCGGGCATCCCGCCCCAGCCATCGGTATTCAGACGCCCGCCGCGCCCCAGGATTGGCTGCGCGGTTTCGCCAGCGCTGCCTGCGGCACGACCCCGCTCCGTCATATCCGCCGCCCCTTCCGTTCGTTGCCGGACCCGTCACGTACCCCTCGGGACACGCCTGCGCCCACTGAGGTTCTCGGCTGCCCTGCCCACGAGAGGGGTGGCACGCCCGCGCGCGGACAGAAAAGTCACTGCGGACACGGACGAATCGGGACGTTCATTCGAGCCCGGCGACCACGGGCGAGGTCCGTCAGGTGCGACCGACGAGCTCGTAGCCCGCCTCGTCCACGGCGGCGCGTACCGACTCGTCGTCCAGCGGTCCGTCGGAGGTAACGGTGACCTCGCCGGAGTCCGCGACAGCCTTGACCGCGTTGACACCGCCGAGTGCGGAGATCTCCTGAGAGACCGCGCTCTCGCAGTGGCCGCAGGTCATTCCGGACACCTTGTAGACGGTTGTCACGCCACCGCTGTGCGTGTCGGTCGCGGCCTTGCTGGTGCAGGAACCGTCCGAGCTGCAGCAAGAGCCGGTGCTCGCCTGAGAAGTCATGGCTACTCCATGGCATGTGAAGTGGGCAGGGCAGAGGAGACCGATGCCGACGGTCTCCCCGTCTCGGGTGAACGTTATACCCCTGCGGGGTATAACGCGACCCCGCTCGGCTCAGAAGTCGGCCGTGGTCGCCGGCGCTCGACCCTCGTGGGCAGCCTGCATCCAGGAGGTGGGCAACGGGCGATGGTGCGGGGGAGTGCGCGCTGCCGGCGTCGTGCTTGCGAGCCGATGCGGTGGCGGTCTTTGTGCGGCGGACTTTGTCGGGCATCTGTGCGATGACGAGAAGCTTGTATGGCGCCGGCGCCTACAGTGATTGAGGGGCGCGGCCCGATGAATTGCGAGTTGCGCGCGCAACGGTCCGAAACACCGGCGCGGCTTTCACTCCAATGGCTTGCCGGTTGTGACGGGTGGTCAATATCCGGGTACGATCACGGCATGGTCACGGTGCGGCTGCCATTCGGTGCGCGGCGTACCCGCTATTCGGCGGGCGCGCGGCGTTCACTGTGGCTGTTCGTGGCGCTGCTCGGTCTGCTGTATACACATGGCTTGAGCCCCGAAAGCGCCGGCGTTCATCTCCTCCCCACCACAGCGGTCGTCGCGGAAGCGAGGGCCGGGGCTGTGACGGTCGGCGATTCCGCGCAGTCGACGCTTCCGGTCCATGAGCCCGGCAGCCACGGAGCCGGCCATGCGGACGGCACCTGTGTGTCAGGGCAACCGCCCCAGGGCGCACAGCTCGAAGCGCCTTGTGCGTCGCCCCTGGACCTGAGCTCCGCGGGCTTCGTCAGCCGTATGCCAGATTGCCACCGCCTCTTCGGCATCACCCCCGCGCTTCTCGCGCGGTCCGCGCCTGCGCAGTCAGTGATCCTCCTGATCTAGCCCTGAGCGCATTTCGAACTGGTAGTCGTTTTCTGTGGTTGCTCGACGCTGCGCTTCTTTTCGCTCTCGAGCGCCCGGCCACCGGTTCCTGGCGCACCCTGAAACGTTGCCCCACCGTGTCATGCGCGATCGCGGGCGACTGGCGGCGCCTGAATCATTCTCGCCAACGGCTTCGCGGGACTTCTGCCTGTCCACGTCAGGACGGTTCAGCTCGGAGGAATTGTGTCATTCGCTGCGCACGCCATATTTGTCATGCCCCGGCGCCTCGCCTCGTGCGGCTTTGGTGAGGCGCTACCTACGGCTTTCTTATGTCCGGCGCGCTCAACGAAGCGCGGCATGTCGCCGGAACATTGCCGGCACGTCCCGCGCTTCACCTTGCCTCTCCCATGCTCCGGTGCACGCCCGAAGCCGCACTGTTCCGGCCCCTGCGCACGAAGGCCGGCCGCCGCATGCCCACCAACACCGGCCAGTGGCGCAACTAGAGGCCGCGAGAGCGGCTGGACGCAACGACCCCCGCGTCACCAGGCGCGGCGCTGCCGCTTTGCCATCCGCACCGCCGGCAGGCAAGCAACCACCTCGACCGAACGGAAACCATGCACTCCCTCATCGCCACCGATGTGGCTCAGTCGGCTTCTCGAGCCGACCTGTCCGGGCTCGTCGGCAACACGCCCCTGCTCCGCGTGTCCGAGCCCCTGTGCCCGCCCGGACGTGGCTTCTGGGCGAAGCTGGAAGGCTTCAACCCCGGCGGTATCAAGGACCGTCCCGGCCTCTACATGGTCGAGCGGGCACGGGCTCGCGGTGATCTCCTCCCGAACGGCATGATCATCGAATCGACCAGCGGCACCCTCGGACTCGGCCTCGCCCTGGCCGGCCTGGTCCACGACCACCCGGTCACCTTGGTGACCGATCCGGGTCTCGAGCCCTCAATGACCCGGCTCCTGACCGCTTACGGCGCGCGGGTGGACACGGTCGCCGAGCCGCGCCCGACGGGCGGTTGGCAGCAGGCCCGCCGTGACCGCGTCGAGCAGTTGCTGTCCGAGCATCCCGGAGGGTGGTGCCCGGACCAGTACAACAATCCCGACAACGTGGCCGCCTACACCCCACTCGCCCTCGAACTCGCCTCTCAGCTCGGCCACATCGACGTACTGGTCTGCAGCGTCGGCACCGGAGGCCACTCCGCTGGTCTGTCCGGTGTGTTGCGCCAGCTCTACCCGGACCTGAAGGTCGTCGGCGTGGACACGGTCGGCTCGACGATCTTCGGGCAGCCTGCCCGGTCCCGCCTGATGCGTGGCCTGGGCTCCAGCATCTATCCGCGCAATGTCGCCTACGAGCGCTTCGACGAAGTGCATTGGGTCGCGCCGTCCGAGGCCGTGTGGGCGTGCCGTCAACTGGCGGCCTCTCACTACGCCACGGGGGGCTGGAGTGTCGGCGCCGTCACCCTTGCGGCGAGCTGGCTGGCACGCACGCACGATCCGCGGACCCGCATTGCGGCGATCTTCCCCGATGGCCCGCAGCGCTATCTGGGAACGGTCTACGACGACGAGTACTGCGCCTCGCACGGCCTGCTCGACGCGCCGTCCCCGGTCGAACCCGAGGTGGTGGGGCGGCCCGACGAGAAGGAGGTCGTCCGCTGGTCGCGCTGCACCACGGTGCTCGACCCCCTGGCCCGGAGGGACGCCGCGGACGCGGAGTCCCTCCGTCTCGTGGACCCTGCCGCTCCCGACCCATTCCTCACGCGGGACGGAACCACGATCACCGGAGCCAGGACGGAGGAGCGGTGAAGTCCGTGCTCACGCAGGCGCGTTCCTACGACCGCAGCGTCCAGCTGCTGCTGCTGAACCAGTTCACGATCAACCTCGGCTTCTACATGCTGATGCCCTATCTGGCCCAGCACCTTTCGGGAGCCCTCGGACTGGCCGGATGGCTGGTCGGACTGGTCCTGGGTGTCCGCAACTTCAGCCAGCAGGGCATGTTCCTCATCGGGGGAACGCTGGCCGACCGGCTCGGCTACAAACCACTGATCGTCGCGGGCTGCGTCCTGCGTACCGTCGGCTTCGCCGCTCTCGGGTACGTCGACTCCGTGCCGGCGCTCCTCGCCGCGTCCGCGGCCACAGGGTTCGCGGGTGCGTTGTTCAACCCGGCCGTCCGCGCCTACCTCGCAGCCGACGCGGGGGAGCGCAGGGTGGAGGCGTTCGCTCTGTTCAACGTGTTCTACCAGGCCGGTATCCTGCTGGGCCCGCTGGTCGGGATGGCGCTCACCGGCATCGACTTCAAGATCACGTGCCTGGTATCCGCCGGGATCTTCGCGGTGCTCAGCGCGGTGCAGATCCGCTCCCTGCCTGTACGCCGCGCCGAGGCCGTCAGCCGGATGGGCGACAGGACGAAGGAGACCGTTCGGGCCCAGTGGCGCCGCGTGCTGGCCAACCGGCCCTTCCTGCTGTTCTCCGCTGCCATGATCGGAGCCTACGTCCTGTCGTTCCAGGTCTACCTGGCGCTGCCGTTGGAGGTCCGGCGCGTTGGCGGCGACGGGGAGTTCGGGACAGTGGCCGTGGCACTGCTGTTCGCTGCGTCGGGACTCGCCACCATCGCCGGGCAGACGAAGCTCACCGCCTGGTGCAAGGAGAACCTCGTCCCGGGCCAGGCACTGGCATGGGGCCTGGCGACGATGGGCGCGGCCTTCCTCCCCCTTCTCGCCGCGACCGCCCTTCCCGTACCAGAAGGCGGCGTCGGACGGTGGGCGCTGGCCGCAGTGCCGCCGACGCTGGCTGCCCTGCTGCTGGCTCTCGGCACGATGATCACCTATCCGTTCGAGATGGACACCATCGTGCGGCTCTGCCGTGGACGCCTCGTCGCCACCCATTACGGCTTGTACAACACCATCTGCGGCATCGGCATCACGCTCGGCAACCTGCTCACCGGGGCGGCACTCGACACCGCGAGGGCCGCCGGCATGTCGGCGCTGCCGTGGATCGCCCTGTCCGCCCTGGGCTTGGCCTGCGCAGCCGCTCTGCACGGCTTGCACCGCACCGGCCGACTGGTAGCACCCGCCTCTGAGGCACAGCCCGCGACGGCCTGACCCGAGCGGCCGGTCGGTTGGGGCGGGACCGGCGCGATGCGTCCTCCCCGCCCCGACCGACCGTGCTCACCGATTTGGAGCGCGCATGTCCCTGCCTGGCCTCCCCGCCCACACCCCCGTGCCTCTGCGGCCCTTCCGAGGAGTCCGCTACGCCCCAACCCTTCCCGGCACGCTGTCTTCGGTCGTCAGCCCGCCGTTCGACGAGATCGGGCCGGCCCAAGCGCGTGCTCTGCGCTGCCGACCGCACCACATCGCCCGCCTGCTGCACGACCGCGATCCGCTCGCGGCAGCCGACCAGCTGACCCGTTGGCTGCAGAGGGGAGTACTTCGCCGCGATCCCCGGCCGGCCCTGTACGTCTACGAACAACACGCCGGCCGGCGCAGGGTGCAACGCGGCCTGATCGGGGAACTGGACTGGGCCGGCCACACGCCCGGTCCAGTGCTGCCCCACGAGGACGTCGACGCTCACCTGGTCGTGCAGCGCGCCTCCATGCTGCGGGCGCTGCGGGCCCAGCTGGAGCCACTGCTGCTCACGCACCGCACCGCAGACGGCACCGGAACGCAAGCCGCTGACCGCCTCACACAACGGCCGCCCACGGCCACCGTCCGGATCGGAACCATGACGCACCGGCTGTGGGCGTGCACCGACCCGGACGAACAGACGGCTCTGACAGTCGGATTGGCGGGCAGGCGCTTCCTGATGGCCGACGGGCATCACCGCCACGCGGCCTGCCTGCGGCTTCACGAGCAGGAAGAGGATCCGTCGCCCTGGCGTCATGCCTTGGCCCTCCTGGTCGATTCCACGAACCTTCCGTTGCGGCTGACCGCGATCCATCGGGTGATCCCCGGCCTGGAGGTGGACAAGGCCGCCGCTGCCGCGGCCGATATCGCCCGTGTTAGGCCGCTGCCGGCCGGAGCGTTCTGGCCCGCACCCGGCGAGGTGGTCATTGCCGGAGCCGGACGGGCGTGGGCCGTCACCGAACCCGACCCGACAGCCCTCCAAGGGGCATTGGCAGGCTGCCCACCGCAGTGGCAACAGCTTCCCACCGCCGTAGCGGACAGGCTCCTGCTGGCTCACGCATGGTCGGTATCTGATCTGGGGTGCGCCGTACAGTACGTGCACGATGCCGAACAAGCGATTGCTGCCGTAGCCGCGAACGGCAGCGGCACCGCTGTCCTGCTGCCGTCGATCACCGAGGACACGGTGCGCGGCTTCGCGACTGCCGGCGTGTGCCTGCCGCGCAAGACCACATCCTTCTGGCCGAAGCCCGCGGCGGGACTCGTGCTGCGCGTACCCGAGTGCGGGTGACCGACCGGCCGACTCCCGGAGCCGGCACCCGAGAACGCGGCGGTGAACGCATCCCCCACACATCTGCTAAATCACTTAGCAGTATCGTGTTGCTTCGTCAGGGTCCCCGTAAGGAAGTGAGAGGCCGTGTCCGTGAAGGCAGAGAAGGCGAAGCCTGCCGTGCCGGTGATGGGCAGCCCGTTCGAGAACGCCGCGGCGGCGCCGGCCCACACGTGCCGGCGGGCGCTGCTCGCAGGCGGTACCGCCGCCACCGTCATGTCATTCCGCCGCCAGTGAGTAGCCGCAAGACGCTGGTCCGGCGGAGCGCTCTCGGCGTGGGAGTCGGCGCGCTGCTGCTCGCCGGCTGCGGTACCGGCACGACGGATGCAGGCGGCGGGTCAGGCACCAAGGGCGCCGCCGCCGATCCTGGATCGGCGGCGGTCACCAAGTACCCCGTGGGCAAACGTCCGTCGGCCCCCACGCTCAGTGGGACGACCATCACCGGCAAGCGGCTCGACACGGCCGACTGGCGCGGGCGCGTCATAGTGATCAACGTATGGGGCTCCTGGTGCGCCCCCTGCCGCGCCGAGGCCCCTGGCCTGCACCGTATAGCGCAGGAGACACGGAAACTCGGGGTGGAGTTCGCCGGCATCGACACCCGCGACAACAATCCGGCCGGGCGCGCCTTCGAAGCCACGTACAAGATCCGCTATCCCAGCTTCGCCGACCAGGACGGGCGTCTGGTCGCCCACTTCAACGGCATCATCCCCATCAGCGCGGTGCCGAGCACCGCGGTCATCGACCGCCACGGACGGGTCGCGGCCAGCATCGTCGGGGGAGTCAACTACACCACGCTGCGTTCCGTGGTGACGGCCGCAGCCAACGAGGGAAAGCCGAAAGGGACAGGCAAGTGATACTGGCCGGCGCGATCGCGAACACCGTGGGCTCCGGTCCACTGCTACTGGCGCTCCTCTTGGCCCTGGCAGCAGGAGCGCTCTCGTTCTTCTCCCCATGCTGTCTGCCGCTGGCCCCCGCCTATCTCTCGTACGCGGCGGGTCTCAGCGGAACGGACGGGAACGAGCGGACAGGTTCGCGCGGCCGCGTTCTGGCCGGCAGCGTGCTGTTCACAGCGGGTTTCGGCGCAGTGTTCGCGAGCTACGGAGCAGCCTTCGGGGGGATGGGCGCACTCCTGGTGCGGCAGCAGCGGCCCATCGCGATCGTTCTCGGCTCTCTGACCGTACTGCTGGGTCTCAGTTTCTCCGGCCTGCTGTGGCGCGTCCCCCTACTCGGTGGAACGTTCCGGCCGCGCTGGCGTCCTCGTGCGGGCCTGGCCGGAGCCCCACTGCTGGGTGCGCTGTTCGGGATCGGCTGGACGCCCTGCATCGGCCCTACCCTTGCCGCCGTGCTTTCGCTGTCCGCCACCAGCGCCAGCGCGAGCCGGGGAGCGGCGCTCTCCCTCACATACAGCCTGGGGCTCGGGTTGCCCTTCCTGATCGCCGCGCTTTCCGTCGACGGCGCGGTCCGCCGCTTCGGGTTCGCGCGCCGCCATGCGAGAACACTCACCCGCGCCGGCGGCGTATTTCTCGTCCTTCTTGGCATCCTGCAGATCACCGGCCTGTGGACCGACCTCATCTCCCGCCTGCAAGGAACCATCACCGGTTTCCAGCTACCGCTCTAACGGCACGACACGACCTCACGTAGGGGAAGCTCCGCTCACCCGGTTTCGAGTGCCTACTCGCAGTCACCCCGGACTCCACGCGCTCAGGTGCCCTCGTTCTGGCATCGGGCCCGCGTGGTTACACCCCCGGCGGGTATCCTGATCGACGACGAGAGAGCAGTGCGACAGGAAGGCGGGACCGACATGCGGGGAGCGGCGGGAGGCGACGCGCCTCGCACTGCCGCGCTCCGGCGGCCCGCGGCACTGCTGGCCCTGCTGTGGCTGCTCGTCGCGGTGGTCGCACATCACAGTCTTGCCAGCCCGTCGATGACGTCCGCGATGCACCACGGCGTCGTCGCCTCAGTGACTGCTGAGCCGGCGACGCATACCCCGGACGATCACTCCCACTACTCCCACCACGAGACGGACCCCACCGCATCGTGCGCGCCGTCGGACGCGGGGCATCCGGCGGGCGGCATGGGCCACTGCTCCTCGTATGACATCCGGGCCGGTCAGCACCTCGCGCCACCGCCGCTCCTCGGGCGCGGGCAGCACCTTCGAGCGGTCGCACAGCCAGCTGCCCCGCCCGCCTCCTTCGTCGGTGAGCGTTCGCCGCCCGATCTCTTCGTCCTCTCTGTTCTGCGCACTTAGGCCGGGCCTCACCCCCACGGTCACCTTGGGCTGCGATGGCCCTGCCACACGGCGTGATGCGCCGCGCACACAGAGGACACGAATCCATGAACGCGATCAACCGACGCTCCGTGCTGCTGGCCGGAGCGGGTACGGCGGGAGCAGGCCTGCTCGCCGCCTGCAGCGGTAAGAAACCGGGCAGCCAGGGCGGGAAGCCCGAACTGGTGAGCCCGTCGGGTTCGGCGGTGGCCGCCGCCGCTGACAAGCGGACCGGCACCGGTAAGGAACGCACGGTGCGGCGCACCGCCACGGCCGGCACCGTCGACCTCGGCGGCAAGACGGTCCAGACCTGGAGCTACGACGGAGAGCTTCCGGGTAAGGAGATCCGGCTCACCGCCGGTGACACGCTCGTCGCCCACCTCGCCAACCACCTCCCGGAGAAGACCTCGATCCACTGGCACGGCGTCGCCCTGCGCAACAACATGGACGGCGTGCCACCGATCACCCAGCGGGCGGTGGCGCCCGGTGCGTCCTTCACCTACCGCTTCGTCGCGGACGAGCCCGGCACGTACTGGCACCACCCGCACGTCGGCGTGCAACTCGATCGGGGCCTGTACGGGCCGCTTATCGTGGAGGACCCGCACGAACCGCTCAAGTACGACGACGAGTGGGTCGTCGTACTGGACGACTGGCTCGACGGAGTCACCGGCACTCCCGCCCAGGCGCTCGCCGCTCTGCAGAAGGGCATGGGAGGCAGCGGCTCCCCTTCCCCCTCCGGCAGCATGGACGGCATGGAGGGCATGGACCAGGGCGGCATGGGCGGCATGGACATGGGCTCCGCGTCGCCTTCCCCGTCCATGTCCTCGCGGATGCCCGGCATGGACGGCAACCCCTTCATGCTCATGGGAGCCACCAGCAAGCTGCTGGGCGGTGACGCCGGTGACGTGAAGTACCCGTACTACCTCGTCAACGGCCGCACACCAACCGACCCGGTGTCCTACCGGGGCAAGCGGAACCAGAAGGTGCGGCTGCGGATCATCAATGCCGGTGGCGACACCGCGTTCCGGGTCGCACTCGGCGGGCATCGGCTGACGATCACGCACACCGACGGCTATCCGGTCGAGCACGAGCAGGTCGACGCGCTGCTCATCGCTCCTGGGGAGCGGTACGACGCGCTGGTCACCCTGAAGGATGGCGTGTTCCCGCTGGTTTCGCTGGCGGAGGGGAAGAACGCCTCCGGAATGGCGCTGGTACGCACCGGCTCGGGCCGGACGCCGTCTCCCACGGCGCGACCCAGGGAGCTCAACGGCCGCATCCTGGCCTCCACCGATCTGCGGGCGGCGGACAGCGTCCGGCTGAAGGCGCGGAAACCCGACGTCACGCATCGTGTCGAGCTGACGGGAAGCATGGGGAAGTACGACTGGGCGATCAACGGCAAGCGCTTCGATATCAACAAGGCGGCCGCCAACGCCTTCCTGGTGCAAAGCGGTCAACGGGTCCGCCTGCAGTTCGTGAACGGAACGGACATGTGGCATCCCATGCACCTGCACGGTCACACCTACCAGGTGGGTAGTTCAGGGCCACGCAAGGACACCACGATCGTTCTGCCACGGAAAACCGTGACCTGCGACTTCGATGCGGACAACCCGGGCCGATGGCTGATGCACTGCCACAACGTCTACCACGGCGAGAGCGGGATGATGGGGCTGGTTGCCTACGAGGCGTAACAGTGCTGGCGAGGCTCAAGGGACCGTCTTCGCGCCCGTCCGGCTCCGTTGCGCGCAGCGGTAGTTCCTGCAACGTCCCGCCGCGTTGTACTAAATACCTTAGTGCAATACGGTAGCGATCTGTCGTCGGCTGAGCGTCTCACCCGTCCCCCCGGCGGGCGGCGCTCGGTCGACGGCTTCACCGGCGCGGGCGGCTGGGCTGCCTCGTCGGGCCGCTGTCCGGCGGGTGGTTGCGTTGTCAAGATGGCATGCGCTGAATTACTAATTTACTTAGCGGTTTCGTCTATACTTCACGCATGGAATTCGCGTATCTGCCCAGCCCGCCGACTGGCGTCGTCCACCTGGGTCCGATTCCCTTGAGGGCGTACGCCTTCTGCATCATCGTCGGTGTCTTCGTGGCCGTATGGGTCGGCACCCGCCGCTGGACATCGCGCGGTGGCAGCAAGCACACCATCGGCGACGTCGCAGTGTGGGCAGTGCCGTTCGGGATCGTGGGCGGTCGGCTCTATCACGTCGTCACCAGCCCGGACGCCTACTTCGGCGAACATGGGGACCCGATCCGCGCGCTCTATGTGTGGCAGGGTGGGTTGGGCATCTGGGGAGCGGTCGCGTTCGGCGCCCTGGGCGCATGGATCGGCTGCCGACGACTCGGTGTGCCGCTCCCGGCTTTCACCGATGCCATCGCCCCTGGCTTGGCGTTCGCCCAGGCGATCGGGCGCTGGGGTAACTGGTTCAACCAGGAACTGTACGGAAGGCCCACCCATCTGCCGTGGGGGCTGACGATCGACCCGGCACACAGGCCGGCTGCGTCCCTCGACGTGGCGACTTACCACCCCACGTTCCTGTACGAGTCCCTCTGGGACATCGGAGTGGCTCTGCTGGTGATCTGGGCGGGTCGTCGCTTCGCTCTGGGCCATGGCCGGACGTTCGCCCTCTATGTAGCGGCATACACCGCCGGCCGCTTCTGGATCGAGTACTTGCGGATTGATCAGGCCCATCACTTCTGGGGTCTGCGACTCAATGACTGGACTTCGATCCTGGTGTTCACCGGAGCGGTGATCTGCCTCATGGTCTCGGCTCGGCGGCACCCGGGCGTGGAACGGCTGCCAGAAGCACACGTGGAGACGGCGGCCCCTCAAAGAGAAGAGGTACACACATGAGCGACGGCAAGGCCAAGAGCACCCAGCTCAAGATCGCGAAGATCCACACCAAGTCCCGGCCGGTGCGGATCGTTGGATGGTCCCTGTTCTGGCTCAGCGCTGTCGTGGTGGTGCTGAACTGGATCGAGGAGTTCAGCACTCTTGAAGCCCTCCCGGGCGGCCACTCTGCTTACTACCTGATGGCGGGGATCGCCGGGGGAGCTGCAGGACTGTGGGCGACCGGCGTCTTGGACGCCAAGTAGCGACCCGCTGGGCGATCGCGGTCCGTGACACACCGACCGCGGTGAGGGGCTGATGGCTGTATGCGTGGTCGAAACCGTCTCCGTCTCTCGAGACGCCGCACTCCGCACCAGTGGTCGGCGAAGACCAGGGTCGGTGCCGGACACATCGGTCAGACGCGGGCACCGCAGGTGACCCATGCCGCAACGACGACGCTGCCTGAACCCGCAGCGTCCGGCTACTATGGGCCTGCGTACAGCGGCGGACAGGGAGCAGGCATGCGGCGTTTGGGGGATCTTGAGGCGGAGATCATGGACCGTCTGTGGACATGGAAGCGCCCAGCCACCGTCAGGGAGGTCGTCGACGACATCAACAGGCAGCGGCCGATCGCATACACCACGGTGATGACCGTGGCGAACATCCTCTACAACAAAGGATGGCTGCTTCGCAACAAGCAGGGGCGTGCATGGCTGTACGCACCCGTCCGCAGCCGTGAGGCATACACGGCGGCCCTGATGGAGGACGCGCTCGGGACGAGCGAAGACCGCCCGGCGGCCTTGGCGCACTTCGTCGAGCAGATGCCGGACGACGAGGTCGCCGCGTTGCGCAAGGCCCTTCGAGCAGCAGGGCGGCGGACCAGGCCATGAACGCCGTCTCGGCGCTCATCGGCTACGCCGGTGTTATCGGCTTCCTCGCCCCCCGGCTGCTGCTGCGCAGTAGCTGGCCGCACCGGGCTCCCGTCCTGGCTGTCGCCGCGTGGCAGGCACTTGCCATGTCGTTCGTGGTGGCTGTGTCCGTGGCGGTGTACGAATTCGCCGAGCCCACGGGGCATGAGCATGCCGGAGTGCTCGGTCTTCTGCAGACCTGCGGTCTGGCGGCCGTCGCGGACCATGCGCACACCACTTCGGCGGATCTTCTGGCTGTGGCTGTACCGGCAGCGCTGACGGTGCTGCTGCTCGGAGTGTTCTCGCGCGAGGTCGTGCGCGCCCATCAGGCCCGCTCCCGGCATCGGGCAGTCCTGGATCTCGTCGGCCGGCGCTCGTCCACCCTGCGTGCCACCATCATCGAGCACGCCCTGCCTGCCGCCTACTGCCTGCCGGGGCGCTGTCCACGGGTCGTCGTCAGTCAGGGGGCCCTGCAGCTGCTGTCCGCCGATCAGCTGGACGCGGTCCTGGATCACGAACGTGCGCACATCGCGGGACGCCACCATCTCGTCCTCGCTGCCGCGGAAGCATTCGCCAAGATCTTCCGCGGGCTGCCGCTCGCCCGCCATGTCAGGGAGCAGACCGGCCTGCTGCTCGAGATGATCGCGGACGATCGTGCCCTGCGGTGCCACTCTCGTGATGTACTCGCCACCGCCATGTACGAGATGGCGGCGGCGAAGACGCCGCGAGGCGCGTTCGCCGCCGGTGGCCCCAACGCGCTCCTGCGACTGCGGCGCTTGCTGACTCCGCAGCACCAGCCGCATCCGGCGTTTTCGGGGTCGATCGCAGCCGTCGCTGTCACGGTTCCTCTCCTGCCGCTCCTGGCCGCCTGCGCCCCGAGCGCCGGATAGTTCGGCCGTCCGTTCGCGGCTGGTCCGACCGTGACTTGCCACTGAAACTACGAAGCTACTAAGTTGTGACGGGACGACACGATCAACGCACTGGAGCTGCGGTCCGCGTGCCCCGTTGGACAGGGCAGTGAGACGGTTCTGTGCGGCCTAGCGAAGGAGAACAGTCGCAGGATGGCAACGCACCGTCGCCCCAAGCCCCCTGGTCGTGCGCGCGTGACTGTGCTGACCACAACCGCCGCCGCGGCCGTCGCGCTGACCACGCACGCCGCGCAGGCGAATCCCTCGCAGGAGAGCCCGAGGAGCCCGAGGACAGCCAAGGCGAAAGTCGACGCTCTCTTCGAGCAGGCTGAGATCGCCACGGAGAACTACGACGGCGTCAAGGCGAAGCGGCAGACACTGCAGAAACAGGTCTCCGACCTCCAGGACCAGGTGGCTCGCGAACAGGGGGATCTCAACACATCGCGGGAGCAACTCGGCTCCCTGGCCACTGCCCAGTACCGAAGCGGCGGGCTCGACCCGACGGTTCAGCTCTTGCTGTCCTCCAGTCCTGGCGACTACCTGGAGAAGGCCTCTCTGCTCGGCAGACTGAGCGACCACCAGGCAGCCGCACTCCGCCAGATCGCGGCGCAGAAGCGAACTCTGGAGCAGCAGAGGGCCGAGGCAGCGGTCAAACTCGACGAGCTGAACAAGACACGCAAACAGCTCGGGAAGAAGAAGCAAGAGGTTCAGGCCAGACTCAGGGCTGCCCAGGAGCTCTACAACTCCCTCAGCGCCGCCCAGAAGGCGAAGATCAAGGCCGGCCAAGCACGCGCCGACCGATCGAACAGCAGAACCGATCTGGGCAACGCGCCACCGGCCTCCTCGCGGGCGGCTGCCGCTCTCGCGGCAGCCAAGTCGAAGATCGGCACCCCGTACGTCTGGGGGGCCACCGGCCCGAACTCCTTCGACTGCTCCGGCCTCACCTCATGGGCATACGCGCAGGCGGGCGTCTCCATACCGCGCACGTCCCAAGCACAGGCCGGAGCCGGCACACGCCTGACGCGCAGCCAGCTCAAGCCCGGCGACCTGGTCCTGTTCTACGGCGACCTGCATCACATCGGCCTCTACGCCGGCAACGGCATGGTCCTTCACGCCCCCCGCACGGGGCAGAACGTGAAGATCGAGCCCGTCAGCGACATGCCGTTCGAGTTCGGCGTCCGGGTCTGACCGGAGCGCGCCACGTCCCGGATCACAGTGTCTGCCGCTCGGCTGCCCGGGTTGGGCAGTTGCCCCGCGCAGATTCATGACGAGCGCAGTCGACGGACCATCTGGACCATCTCGATCGGGAGCGCCGGTGTCCGCCAGTCGTGACGACCAGGGTGGGACGGCGTCAGTCTGGCGCTCCCGGCGCCGACTGATTTCCGCAACCGGTCGGGCGGCCCGACGGGTTCTGTCACCGCCGAAAGGGATCTGTTACCCGGTCGCACTGGGATCTTGTTGCGGTGCCGGCGGAACTTCCGGGCCCTGGGCAGAGCTCCGGCTTCATTCGTCGCACGCACGAGGCGAGTTCGGCGAGGTCCACAGCCGACTGCACGGGAAGGCTGGCTGGTTAGGCCCGCGGGCGGTGCCGAGGGCGGTACGGAGCCATCCTCGCCCAGCCGGCATAGGCGACTGCGGCGGACCTCGTCCGGAATGATCGGTCGGACGGGGCAGGCGCGACCGGCAGTCGAGAAGAAGCCGGCGCGCGCCTCGCCCTGCTGTCAGACGCCCGCGTAGGAGTGCAGCCCGGTGATGAAGATGTTCACGCCGTAGTAGTTGAAAACGAACGCGGCGAAGGCGACCAAGCCGATCACAGCGGCTCGGCGTCCCTTCCAGCCGGCAGTGGCGCGAGCATGCAGGTAGGCGGCGTAGGCGACCCACGTGATGAACGCCCAGGTCTCCTTCGGGTCCCAGCCCCAGTAGCGGCCCCACGCGGCCTCGGCCCAGACGGCACCGGCGATCACCGCGAAGGTCCAGAGCGGGAAGACCAGGGCTGTGAGGCGATAGGACAGCTTGTCCAGCGTCTGCGCGGAGGGCAGGCGCTGCCACACCGTCGCGAGTCGCCCTCCACTGCGGCCGCTCGCGATGGCGGCCTCCCATCGTTCGCGAGCCAGGAACAGGACGGTGACCACGGCGGCGGTGTGGAAGATTCCGCCGGAAATGATGGCTGCGGACACATGGATCCACAGCCAGTACGAGTGCAGGGCAGGCACCAGTTGGGCGTCGTTCACGTAGAGGACCGAGACAGCGAGCCCAAGTGTCACGAGAACGGAGAAGAGTACCGGTACTCCCAGCCAGCGGACCGGCTTTCGGGCGGCGAGCAGTCCCAAGTACGCGCCCGTCGCCATGAGGGCGAAGGCAGTGGAGAACTCGTACATGTTGCCCCACGGAGGGCGGCCCACGGCCAGACCACGCACCACGACAGAGGTGAGGTGCAGGAGAAACGCCAGTGCGGTGAGCGAGACTGCGATCCGGCCCACCAAGTCGGCCTTGGGAATGTCGCCGGCAGCTCCCGGCCCATCGGTGGGGGCACCTGGCTTTTCCGGCCGCTTCGGGGGAGCGGACGCGGGTGGCGTCAGAACGGTCGTACCGCCGCCACTGGTCTCCCGCGCGGCCGCGTTCCCGGTCCGACTGTGCCGTTCGGCAGCCTCTGCCGGCTCCTCGAGCCTGATTGCGGCAGCGGTCTTCGAGTCCTTCTCGGAGACGCGAGCGATGGCCCCTCTGGTGCCGAACGTCCACTCGGCGCAAGCGGCGAGGAATGCCAGCAAGTACACGGCGATGGCCGAGTACATGGCCCAGTTGGAGAGCTCGGCGAGACTCTGGTTCGCAAGGGAGATGGGATTCACCACTGCTCCTGGTGTGGTTTCCGGAATGTGCTGTCTTTTGCGTTGAGTTCCGTTGTGGGTATTTTGTCTCGTAGCTCGGCGGCGATCGTCGCCAATTCCTCGGCCATGCGCTCGGAACCCGTGCGGTCCAGACCGGCGGCTTCGATCCGGCTGCCGCCGCCAGGCATCGGAACGGCACGAAGCCACACCCTGCGGCGACGAACGAAGAGCGATGCCATCAGTCCGAGGCCCATGGCGAGCGCGCTCCCGAGGGCGGTGCTGTTGCTGGGGTTGTAGGCGATCTGGAAGCTTGCCCACTGCTTGATTCCGTCGAAGCTGAGGGAACCCGCGCCTCCCGGGAGCTTCATCCGATCACCGGGCCGGAGAGCGCGTGCGAACGGAGACCCGTCGCTGTCCTTGAACTGGGTCATGTTCTTACTGTCCAGTTGGTAGACGTTCTGCGGCACACCGCTTCCCAGCCCGAGATCGCCGTGGTAAGCGGTGAGGACCATCGTCGGCTTGTCGGGAGCGGGAAAGGAGGAAAGCCAGCCCTTCCGGGTCAGCCGAACGGTGGGCAGGAAGAGCCCGGAGAAGCCCAACTGGTCAGGCTTGCCCTGTGCGTCTACGGCGTCAGGGGCCTTGATGACTCCGACCGAGCGCAGGTTGCTGTCCTGAGGAAGGAAGGGGACGGGCCCCGACCAGGCGACCTTTCCTTTGCCGTCGCGCACCGTCACGACGGGTGCGTAGCCGTGGCCGAGGAGGAAGACCTTGGTGCCGCCGACGTTCAGCGGGTGGTTGACCTCGACGCGTACGTTCCGTGCGGGGGCGTCGGTGCCTTTGGTGAAGCGCAGGCGGGCAACGTAGGAGTTGGCGGTTCCACGTTGTGGCCCGCTGCGCTGGTAGGTGGCGGAGAAGCCGAGCAGCCGGAAGCCGAACGGCTCGAGATCATCACCGGATGCCAGGGTGCCGGGGTTGAAATCGTCGTACTGGGTGACGGTGTTCGTGAACCCATCGCCCTCCAGGACGAGTTTCTGACCCGTCGTGCTGAACAGGCTGCCGACTGCGAGTGCGACGAGGAGCCCGAAGAGCGCCGCATGGAAGACCAGGTTTCCCGCTTCCCGCAGGTAACCCTTCTCGGCGGCGATCGGGCCATTCGTACCCGGCTCGAACGACACCCGGAAGTGGCGGCGGCGCAGTACTGACGCCGCTGCGGACATCCCTTCCTCGGGCCCGGCCGCGCTGTGCCACGACTCGTGGTGAGGCAGCCGACTCAGATTGCGGGGCACCAACGGCGCCCTGGTGCGCATCGCCCGTGCGTACTGCACGCAGCGGGGCACGATGCAGCCACCCAGCGAGATGAACAGCAGAAGGTAGACGGCGGCGAACCACGGCGAACTGAAGACGTCGAAGAAGCCGAGTTTGTCCAGAATCGGGGAGAGCCAAGCATGGCGAACACGGAAGGCGGCAGCCTCAGTGGGTTGCCGTCCCGCCTGAGGGACGAGCGAGCCGGGGACGGCTGCCAGAGCGAGCAAGAGCAGTAGGACCAGTGCCGTGCGCATGGAAGTGAGGGAACGCCACAGCCAGCGCAGCCACCCCACGACGCCGAGACGTGGGCCACCCGCGGTCATCCGCTCCTCCGTCGGGGCGCTCGACATGGTGCTGCCGTCGTCATCGGCCGCCGAACGGTGGTCTGAAGTCTCGCCGCGTGTGGGAGAATCGGAGAGACTACGAAATTTATTAGTAGCCACGTGAGGGAGTGTGCCACACCCTGTTTCCTGGCCACCGGGCACCCCCAGGGTTGTGCGAATGCGCACTCGCTCCGTGTCTCTACGAAGCAGCTTCGCTTGAAGAACGGAGGTTCGACTCCATGCGAAAGAACGCGATAGGCAGGGCGGGTCGCCGGTCGACTCGTCCTCTGGCTCTGGCCGCGGTCGCCGCGGTCGTACTGACCGGATGCAGCGCCTCTCGACAGGACTCGAAGAGCGGGGACGCGGGACATGCCGCCGGCGATGCTCGTGCCACACTCTCGATCACTCCCGCGGAGGGCGGGGGTAAGGTCCCTGTGACGAAAAGGGTGGTTGTTCGTGCCGACGGCGGCACACTGGCATCCGTTGACGTGACATCGCCTGGACCGGGCATGATGAAGGGCACCCTGTCCGAAGACAAGACCACATGGACATCCAGCAGCGCCTTGGCGCCCGGGGCGGTCTACACGGTGAAGGCCAGTGGCCACGGTCAAGGAGAGAAGCTCTCCAAGAGCAGTACGTTCGCCACTCAAGAGGCGACACACACCGTGGTCGGCACGTACAGCCCCGACAAGGGCACCACTGTCGGAGTCGCCATGCCGGTCTCCATCACCTTCAACAAGCCCATCAGCGACAAGGCCTCAGTCGAGCGGAAGCTGTCGGTCAGCGCCTCACCTGCGGTCGAGGGCGCATGGAGCTGGATGAAGGACCGCAACGGCAAGGACCGTATCGACTACCGGCCCCGGGAGTACTGGAAACCGGGAACCAAGGTCACTTTGCGCATGACGCTGGCGGGCGTGAACGCGGGGGGCGGACTCTACGGAACGCAGGACAGAGAGGTCCACTTCACGGTCGGAAGCGCGGTCCGCACCACTGTCGACGTGGCGAAGAAGACCATGACGGTCGCCAAGGACGGCCGCGTAATCAGGACGATGCCGATCTCGGCCGGCAAGAAGGGGTTCGAGACGTGGAACGGAACCATGCCCGTCCTTGGCAAAGTACCCACCATCCGGATGAACTCGTCCACCGTCGGCATCTTCGGGCCCGAGGCGTACGACCTCGGCGCAGTCAAGTGGGACGTGCAGCTCACCCCATCCGGCACGTACGCACACGCGGCGCCCTGGAACGACGGAAAGTTCGGAAGGATCAACAGCAGCCACGGCTGCATCGGGCTCAGTACGAAGGACGCCAAATGGTTCTACGAGCAGGTCCACCTCGGCGACCCGGTCACGGTTGTCAACTCCAAGGGCACGGTGGCCACCAACAACGGCTACGGGGACTGGAACGTCGCGTGGAGCACCTGGAAGGCGGGCAGTGCCACTGACTGATGGGGATGCTTTTGGGCCGAAGGGCGAACGCCCCTTCGGCCCGGATGGGCGCATTGCTGTGCCAGCGTCTTCGACAAGCCGTCCGCCGGCTCGACCTGCCAGGCGTTACCCCACCCGGTTCCTGCTTGGCCGGATCAACCCTCTGCGCCGGCGTGCTGGACGGAGAGAACATGCTGCTCTACAGCGGCGCTGACTACAACACCACCTGGAAGGCCGTCTCATGAAACCGTCGCCGACCGTCGAAGGAGGCGGCCACGACACCGCCCCCGGCTTTACCCGGGGCCCGTCGGCCGCGACGAGGCGATCCGTGCTTCGGAAGCCCGCCGTGCTGTCCGCGGTGAGTGCCGGTGTGGTACTGCTGGCCCTGGCCACTGCTGGTGCGGTTGCCCTCGGCAGTCAATCCGGCGGCGAGAGTAGGACCGCCGTCGGCCCAACAATGGATACAACCGGATCCATGCCCATCGCGCCCACCCCCCAAGTGCGGCCAGTACACCAGGCCCTGCATGACATCGGGGCCAAGTGCCCGCCCGACGCAGGAAGCAGCTCTGCAACGTCGCTCACCCGAGACGTCGACAGGATTCTCGCCTTCGCCCACGCGTACCCCCATGCGCGTTTCGCCGTCGACGACGAGACGGGGAGCACGTTGTCGTTGCTCCTGGTCACCCGGCAGGCCATGCGTACCTGCGCGCCCGCGGAAGCGGGCCGCGTGAACCAGGCACTTCCGGTGGCCTACCGGGAGGCCACCGCGGCATCACCGTGATCTGTTCGCACCCGGCAGTACTTCGCCCGTGGCCTGCCTCACCATCCGGAGAGTGGACCTTCTCCTCCCGGTCCCTGCACTCGGTGCGGGTTCTGGGCCGCGTCCTTGTCCGGGACGGACTCGGGAAGGGCGTCTGGAGTGCGAGGAAAATCTCGCAATGCGGCTGATGCGCCCGACCAGATCTGGTAAGCCACCATGAGGACCGTGACCACAACCAGCAGGCTGAATGCAGATCCTCGCGCGAATCGCACGACGAGGTCCGTCAGGAGGGCCGCGGCAAGAAGACGACCTATCCAGGCCGCTGCCCGAACGGAGAGAACGGAACGACCGGTTGCCTTCCACAGCCCTGCCCGCAGTATCCAGCCGCCGTCGAGCGGCAGGCCCGGGAGCAGGTTGAAGGCCGCCAGCAGAAGATTGACAAGCGCGAACTGGGCAATCAGCAAGCTGGTGAAGCCCTCCGGTGACATCCAGATCTGCGCTGCGTAGCCGAGCGCTGACATCAGTATGGACGCGGCCGGGCCACTGGCCGCGATCAGCGCTTCGCGGCCGGCTGTCGGTGCGTCCCGGTCGAACTCCGTTTCGCCACCGAGGACGTCCAGGGTGATCCGGGTCGCCGGGATGCCTGCGAGTCGGCCTGCGAGCAGGTGTCCCAGCTCGTGGCCGAACACGGAGAAGGCGATGAGGGCGGGCGCCACCAGGGCGACGACGTATCCGAATGCGTCGATACCGGGAAACTGCGTGCGCACCACCGGCGTGTAGAGCAACGCCAGCACGGCGAAGAAGATCAGCGCTGAGGGACGCACGTACAGCGGCACGCCGAACGCTCGCCCCACCTTCCAGCCGGAAGGCGACGAACGCTCTGCTGTCGACGGCTGGGCGTCAACGCGGCCATGTTCAGACATGCCGTCATGGTACGTGACGTTACGAACATACGAAGTAGGATAGTAGTAAGGAGTGTCACTGACAGTGCCGCGCCCCTACCGTCGGTGTTCAGGCTGATTGGGTATCTGCGACGGACCGTTCTGCTGGTGTTACCGCCGGTGCGGGCCGCTCGGCCTGGGCCGGCACGCGTCCGGCATGAACGGCCTCTTGCATCCGAGGCGCCCGTCGAGAGACGGCTCGACTGGTCGTCCTGCGGTGCTTCGTATCACTTCAGGTAGGTCCCCGTCATCACGTACGGCAGGTAGGCAGTCAGGATGACCGGGCGATGAGCGCATCTACTGTGGCTGAGGCCATGGGCGCCGCCCCCACTTGCCACACGGCCCTTTGTTCGACTCTTCCAGTCATCCACTCTGGCCGACCCTACTGTGCCCCCTGGACCCGTCCGATGGAGCTGAGAACTGGCCGCCGCCCGTTTGCCGGACCCTGCCCTGGCGGTGCGCGCTCGCCGGGCTGTTCGCCGTGCTCCTCGCTGCCGTAGCGCTCACTGCACTGGCATGTGCTACTGCCCCCCGTCGCCCATGACAAGGGCGAGGGCGCCGGGCGCCCGGTACCAAGCACTTCGGTACTGGCGCCCACCGCGGTGATCAACGCCACGGACGACGAAGCTGCAGCCGCGGATTCGCCGGATGGCGAGGCATAGTGGGGCCACTGCGTCGTTGACCGACGCGCATCCTGCGACAAGCGCCGCCTTGGTGTAATGGGTGGCAGCGCAGGGGTATCACCACAACCGGCCACCAGCGCCAGCCGCGGACGAACTCTGCGCTGCGGCCCACCGGCACCCGTCTGCGGCCGGCTTGTCGGACGCGGCAGGAGGGGCTGAAGGTGTGAAGGCCGAGGACATCCGGCGGGTCGGCGGGGCCGGGGCCGTCGGCCCCGCGGCCTTGTGGCGAGGGCTGGATGACGACGACGTCGGCGTGTTCGCAGGCGTGAGGCGGCCGGCGGCCCGCACGCCGGCCGAGGCGGTCAGGGATGTGCGGAGGTCGGCGAGTTGGCCGGCGTGGTCCAGGCCGGGTACCTGCCGCAGCAGCAGCCGAGGCAGACCGTGACGGTGCAGCAGGCCCCCCTGCTGCCGAGGGGGCGGGGACAGGCTGGGGGTTGCGTCGGCTCACTGGCCGTTCCCGGTGCGGGCACGGCGCCAGGCGGCATTCGCGAGCAGGCGCAGGCCGTTGATGCCTACGATGACGGTGGAGCCCTCGTGGCCCGCGACACCCAGCGGCAGCGGCAGGGTGCCGGCCAGGTCCCAGATCACCAGTGCGGTGATGAACACCGAGGCGATGATCAGGTTCTGCACCACCAGGCGCCGGGCTTGTCGGGAGAGCGCGACGACGGCAGGGATGGTGGCCAGCTCGTCGCGCACGACGACAGCATCGGCGCTCTCCAGGGCCAGATCGGATCCGGCACGGCCCATGGCGATGCCGGTGTGCGCGGCGGCCAGGGCGGGGGCGTCGTTGACGCCGTCTCCGACCACCAGAACCTTGCGTCCGGCCTGCTCCAGCTCTGTGATCGCGGTGACCTTGTCCTGCGGCAGCAGACCGGCGCGGACGTCGGTGATGCCGACCTCGGCAGCGAGCCGGGCAGCGGCGCGCGGGTTGTCCCCGGTGACCAGCACGGGCGCGGTGCCGGTAAGCGCGGTCAATGCGGTGACGGTAGCGGCGGCATCTACGCGGAGTCCGTCGGCGATGCCGAGCACGCCGACGGGGCTGCCGTCGACCTCGACCAGCACCGCGGTGCGTCCCTCGCCCTCCAGCCGTTCGGCCATGGTGACGGCCGGTTGGGCTGGGCCACCGCGCAGTCGGGCGGGGCTGCCGACCGCTACACGGCGGCCGTCGACGGTGGCGGTGACGCCGGTGCCGGGGGCGGAGTTGAAGTCCTCCACCGGCGGGATGTCCAGGCCGCGAGTTCGGGCGGCGTCCACGATGGCGCGGGCCAGGGGATGTTCGCTGGGGTGCTCGGCCGCCGCAGCCAGCCGCAGCAGGGCGGCCTCGTTCAGGCCCGGGTCGGCCAGCGGGCGCACATCGGTGACCTGCGGGGTGCCCTCGGTCAGGGTGCCGGTCTTGTCCAGCGCCACGGCGTCGACCTGCCCCAGCTGCTCCATGACCACGGCGGACTTGATCAGCACGCCGTGGCGTCCGGCGTTGGCGATGGCGGACAGCAGCGGCGGCATGGTCGCCAGGACCACCGCGCACGGCGAGGCGACGATCATGAAGGTCATCGCCCGCAGCAGGGTCGACTGCAGGGCAGCGCCGAACACCAGGGGCAGCGCGAACAGGGCAACGGTGGCGGCCACTATGCCGAGGGAGTAACGCTGTTCGACCTTCTCGATGAACAGCTGGGTGGGAGCCTTGGTCTCGGAGGCTTCCTCCACCATCTTCACGATGCGAGCGATCACTGAGTCCGAAGGGTCGCGTTCGACCTTCACCCGAAGCGCCCCGGCGCCATTCAGAGTTCCGGCGAACACTTCGTCCCCGGGCTGCTTGGTGACCGGCAGCGGTTCGCCGGTGATGGTGGCCTGGTCGACGTCGCTGGCTCCCTCCAGGACCCGGCCGTCGGCGCCGATGCGCTCGCCCGGCCGCACCAGGATGGTGTTGCCGACCACGAGCCGGTCGGTGGCCACCGTCTCCTCGCTTCCGTCATCGGCGAGGAGGGTGGCGGTGGTCGGGGCGAGGTCGAGCAGGCCGCGCACCGAGTCCGCGGTGCGGGCGGTGGCGACGGCCTCCAGGGCGCCGGAGGTGGCGAAGATGACGATCAGCAGCGCACCGTCCATCACCTGCCCAATGGCGGACGCGCCGATCGCGGCGACCACCATCAGCAGGTCCACATCCAGCGTCTTCTCCCGCAGCGCCTTCAGTCCTGCCCAGCCCGGCTCCCAGCCGCCGGTGACGTAGGTCAGCGCATACAGCGGCCCCCATACCCATGCCGGGCCACCGAGCAGCTGCAGCGGCAGGGCGACCAGGAACAGCGCCAGGGCGGTTGCGGCCCAGCGGGCCTCGGGCAGCGCGAAGATCCGCGTGCGGCGCCGGGGAGCCACCGTCTCACGGGCGGCAGGCGGAGCGGGGCGGGTCAGGGTGGAAGGCATGCGGTGGTGATCCTCACGCAAGGGTTCGCTATGGGCCGACCCCACCACCGTACAGGAATAAATGAACACTCTTTCATGCATTGGTTGTGGCCGGTACCCTGGGAGCTATGGGTCACGGAGCCGCACCATCGCAGAGCAGCGTCCCGCGCACGCGCCTGGACGCGTCGGGCGCCGCGAAGGTCGCCACCACGCTGCAGGCGCTGGCGACCCCGTCCCGGCTGCTGATTCTGGCCCGGCTGCGCGAAGGCCCGCTGCCCGCCACCGAACTGGCCGCCGAGGCCGGCATGGAGCAGTCCGCCTGCTCTCACCAGCTTCGCCTGCTGCGCAACCTCGGCCTGGTCACCGGCACCCGAAAGGGACGCTCCGTCGTCTACGCGCTCTACGACCACCACGTCGCTGAACTCCTCGACCAGGCGCTGTACCACGTCGAGCACCTCCGGCTCGGCCTGACCGACACCCCCGCCCCCGCCAAGGCCGACGCGGAGCCGGATCTCCTGACCGCGGCAGCCCCGGGCACGGACAGCGTGTAGCTACAGGTCTCCAGCCCACCCGGGCGGAGCGCGGCAAGCACCTGGCACCTTCGGCGGGTCTCGTAATGCGTAGGTCTCGGGTTGGGGTGCCGACGGGGGCTCTGGCCGGAGCCTCGGCTTATGCCTAACCGGGCTCGGTTTCGATGCGCTGGAGCATCGTAGAGGCAGACAGCGGCTGTGGACCGCAGTCCTTCAGCTCCGAGGCCGTCTGAGCAACCTCACTGAGACGGGTACGTACGTCTGTTGGCGCAAGTCCCGAAGTCTCGAACCTCAGCAGATGGCGGCCGCATGCCTTGCCGTATCACCGCAGGACGGCCACACCAAATCGTTCATTCTCCGGATTCTGACCCTGCTCGCCAGCAGTTGGCCGTGCGGCTTCGCCGCGCGGTGGGCGGGAGAACAGAACATCCGCTGCTTGGGCAGCGCTTACCCCGGAGGCACGTGATGCGTAACCAGTCCAAGCCTGCCGTTGAGGCTGCGTTCCTGAACGTTCAGACCGCTGCGCAGTACATGGGCATATCGGTGAACACTCTCTACGTCTGGCGCCACCGCCGGCAAGGGCCGCCCAGCTTCCGGATGGGTCCCGGAGGGAGGGTCATGTACCGCCGAGATCTGCTCGACGCGTGGCTCAGGGAGCAGCAGCGGGCTGACTCGCGGTCGAACCCGGCTCTCAATCCGCTGAATAAAGCGCCGCAGCAGCGCGAACGGCGTCGGGCTTCCTGACCTGGGGAAGCGGGTGCGAGGAGTTCAGCTGCACTCGGAATTTCATGCGCACGGAGATCGTCTGTGTGTCTGGTCGCGCCGTAGCTCGCGGTGCGAGGACCACGACCAGGGCAAGGGAAGAGGCGCATGGCGGGTTACATCGAGGACCGGTGGCTCAAGAAGCGGCCGAACAAGAAGACGGGCAAGCGTGAACGCACGGGTCTGTGGGGCAAGTGCACGCGCTACCGCGTCAAAGGGATACCGGGAGTCCGCGACCGGTCCTTCGATGCGGTCGCGGACGCCAAGGCGTGGCTGGCCGAGACGCAGACCGACTCGCGACGAGGGGACTTCGTCGACGAACGCGATGGTGCGATCAGCCTATGTGAGTATGTAGAGAAGCACTGGTGGCCGTCCCAGGTGCATACTGCCCAGACGCTGGAGAGCATGAGGCACCGGATCTGGGGGCACGTGCTGCCGCAGCTCGGGGAGCTGGCGCTCAAGGACATCGGGGTCGCGGAACTACGCAAGTGGTCGGCCGATGTGCAGCGGGCGGTGGCATCGAGCACGGCCTACGTCGCCTGGGTGTACCTCAAAGCGATCCTGGAAGCCGCAGTCGAGGACAAGCGGTTGTACCGCAACCCGTGCAAGGGCAGCAGTTCGATCAAGCCGCCGAAGAAGCCGGAGCGCAAAGCTCGTGCCTGGCAGCAGGGCCGTGTTGATGCCGTACGGGAAGCGCTGGCCGACCGGTACCGAATCGCGCTCGATCTCGGGGTCGGATGTGGGCTTCGGCAGGGCGAGGCTTTCGGCTTCAGCCCTGGTGACGTCCGCGGTGACTCTGTGCATGTAGAGCGGCAGATCCTCAGGTACAAGTCGCAGCTGTACTTCGGCCCGCCCAAAGGCGGCAAGGAACGCGACGTGCCCATGCCGAAGGTGCTCGCGAAGCGCCTCCTTACGCACCGGGAGCACTTCGAACCGGTCGACGTGACCCTGCCGTGGCTGGATCCCGAGGAGCCCGACCTCGCGCGCGAGGACCGGCGCAAGGTGACCGTCCCGCTGCTCGTCTACACCGGGCGACGTGGTGCGATCAACCGCACCACCTGGAACACCAAGGCGTGGAAGCCTGCGCTTGCCGGTGCGGGAGTCATCATGACGCCACCGAAACAGCGGCCTGGCGAGAAGCCGTCGCGAGTCTGGGAGCCCAGTCGCGAGCACGGCTTCCACGTCCTGCGCCATACATACGCCTCGGTGATGCTGGAAGCCGGCGAGTCGATTGTGTCGCTAGCGAAGTGGCTGGGACACTCGGATCCGGCGTTCACGCTGCGGACGTACACGCACTTCATGCCACAGGCCGGGGCCCGCGGGCTGTCCGCGATCGAGGCGTGGTTCACGGATCTCGACTGAAAGTCCCTGAGAAGTCCCTGACGGCGCAGCAGCGAGTCGAATGTAGGTAAAGACGCAGGTCAGAGGGCTGGTGCTCTCTGAGCAGGACAAAACCCGGCGTACAGGCCGACTCGTCTGCCCCTACCTGCGGCCTTGCCTTGGGAAGGGCCTGCTCGGCCGGCTCGGTCACCGGATCTCGCACGTGCCGGATAAGGCCTGTTTGCCTTACTTCATGCCGGTGACTCGGTTGGTGCAATGCAACCGGATGGGGTGAGGACATGTTCTTGCTGGGTCTACTGCTCATGGGGTGCGCGGCTGCCTTCGTGGGGCTTCTGATCGCGTACAACCTGTCCGGAGGGCCGGACTACACGGTGACGCTGTTCGGCAGCCAGCCGTTCACGATCAGTACGCTCGGCGCTTTCCTCGGAGGTATCGCCCTCACGCTGATCTTCGGCATCGGCCTCTGGCTGCTCCTCGGTGGCACCGTTCTCGCCCGGCACCGGCACAAGAAGCAGCGCTCCGCCCGCCAGGACGCGGACCGGGCCGCCGCCGAACGCGACGCCATGGCAGGCCAGTTGAACAACGGAAGTGCCAGGGGCGTCACGCGGGACGATTACACGCCCTCCGGGCGACGCCCGTCGACCGCAGGTGCCCGGCACTCTCACCGGCTTCACCTGCCCGGCCACTGACCAGAGCGTTCCGAACGGCTGCGTCTGCGGCTGTCCTCCGCTGCCGCCCCGATGGTCATCACGGGCATCGCCGCTGGTTCCGCTTCACCACCCGATGCCAGGTCTTGGAGCGCAACGACGAAGCCGGCCGGCTCCCGTTTGCTGCGGCGTGCGGGACGGTCGGAGCCTGACAGCCGCCACACGCTCCGCAGGCGCCGGTGAAGACGCAGGGGGCGGGCGCCCCTCTGGCTGCTTTCCGAACCAGAGGGGCTGGCCACCGTTCAGGGCGCGCCCCGCAGTCACGGCGGTTGGAGGTTGGGGTGTCCGCTCTACGCAGCCCGAAACCGGTCATTCACTCGGGTGGCCGAAAGTATGCAGACGGTCGCTCAGTGCGCCTCGAAGGCGATTGTCGAAGCGGCCTGTGCGGGCGCCTTCGATCACCAGGTGGGCCACGTCGCGCAGCTTGATGTTCGTGTTCATGGACACCTCGCGCAGTACATCCCAGCCCTCCTCGGGGCTCATCCGCCCGATGGCGATCAGCGCCCCGATCGCCTGATCGACAGGAGCGTGGGCGCGAACGGCCTGCTGGAGCTGGCCAACCTGCTCGCGCAGCGCCTCCATGGTGTCGGCAGGCTGCTCGGTCTCTCTCGGGCACTGAGCGGGGGGAGTGTCCATACCAGCATTTTTGTACTTTGCGGCAACATGTGCCAAGGGGAAACAATTCGCTCTGAGTGCTGCTTTCGTCACACCCGTGGAACCGACGCACCGGCCGCGCGCCGTGAGGAGCTGGTGATGCCATGGCCGAGGGCGTCGACGTCGAGTCGGCGCACCGCGCGGCGCAGCGGCGGCAGCTCCTTGGCGGTCGCCTCGGCCGGTGGTGCGGGGCTTCGGCCAGTGGTGCGGGGCTTCGGCCAGTGCTCCGGCGCGAGGATCACCGCATTCCGGCCGCGTGGGACCGGATGCGAGGATGGGCGGTATGGACGTTCGTCGCAGGAACAACGTGTCGATCGCTGGTCCGGTCGATGGGCCGGTGGTGGTGCTGGCGCATGGGTTTGGATGCGATCAGAACATGTGGCGTCTGGTCGTGCCGGCTCTGGCCCAGCAGTACCGGGTGGTGACGTTCGATTACGTGGGTTCCGGCGGTTCGGACCTGTCGGCCTGGAGCCATGAGCGGTACTCCTCGCTGGAGGGCTATGCCAGCGACGTGGTGGAGGTCTGCGAGGAACTCGACCTCAAGCGGGCCGTGTTCGTGGGGCATTCGGTCAGCGCCATGATCGGGGTGCTGGCGGCTCGGGCAGCGCCGGAGAGGATCGGAGCCCTGGTGATGGTGGCCCCCTCCCCCCGCTACATCAACGACGACGGTTACCGCGGCGGGTTCAGCGCGCAGGACATCGATGAGCTGCTCGCGTCGCTGGAGTCGAACTACCTGGGCTGGTCGGCGACCATGGCGCCGGTGATCATGGGCAACCCGCAGCGGCCGGAGCTCGGGCAGGAACTGACCAACAGCTTCTGCGCCACGGACCCCGACATCGCCCGCGTCTTCGCCCGCACCACGTTCCTGTCCGACAGCCGGGAGGACGTCAGGACGGTGAGCGTGCCGACGCTCGTGCTCGAATGCGCCCAAGACGCCATCGCACCCCGCGGAGTCGGCGCCTACGTCCACGCCGCGATCCCCGGCTCCCGTCTGGTCACGCTGGATGCCACGGGCCACTGTCCGCAGCTGAGCGCCCCGGAGGCCACCGCGGAAGCGATCGTCGACTTCCTGAGGAGCCTGACGTGATGTGCCGCGCGAACGAGGAGTCGGAACCGTCCGGGGCGGAGCACGAGGTGGGCACCGACGCGGCGTTCACCGCGCTGCTGGAGGACAGTGCCGAGGAATTGTACGAGTCGGCACCCTGCGGCTACCTCTCCACGCTGATGGACGGCACGATCGCGAAGATCAACGCCACGCTGCTCGACTGGCTCGGCCTGCAGCGCGCAGCCGTGGTGGGTTGCATGCGTTTCGCCGACCTGCTCACCGTCGGCGGGAAGCTGTACCACGAGACCCACTTCGCCCCGTTGCTGCGGATGCAGGGTGAACTGCGCGGCATCGCTCTGGAGATGAAGACCGCCGATGGCGGCCGGCTGCCGGTGCTGGTGTCCTCGATGGTCAAGCACGGCAGCGAAGGGGAACCGCTGCTGATCCGCACCACCCTCTTCGACGCCTCCGACCGCCGCGCCTATGAAGAGGAACTCCTGCGCCGCCGCCAGGAGGCCGAACAAGCCCGCGCCGAGGCTGAACGCGCCCGGACGGAGGCCGAAGAAGCCCGCCGGCAGGCTGAGACGGGTCGGACGCGGTTGGCTGATGCGCTCGCCGTGCTCCAGCAGTCGCTCGTGCCCGCGTTTCTGCCCGCCGTGCCCGGCCTGGAGACCGCCGTGTACTACCACGCGGCCTCCGCCGAGCATCTCGGCGGCGACTTCTACGACCTGTTCCCCGTCGACGGCAAACGCTGGGCATTCTTCCTCGGCGACGTGTGCGGCAAAGGCCCCCAAGCCGCGGCCCTCACCTCACTGACGCGCTACACCCTGCGCACCGCCGCCCTCCACGATCCGGAACCGGCTACGGCCCTGACCACGTTGAACGCCGTCCTGCACGAGCGGTACGCCGCCGGCGGCGACCCCCGCTACTGCACCTGCATCTTCGGCATCGTCGAACCCACCGCGGAGACCGGCCACGCCACCGTCCGCCTCGCCTCCGGCGGTCATCCTCCGGCCCTCGTCCTGCGCGCCGACGGCCACGCCGACTTCCTGCCCACTCCCGGTGGGCTACTCGTCGGCATCCTGCCCACCGCACCCTTCGTCACCACGGAGACCATCCTCGCTCCCGGCGAGACGATGCTCCTGTACACCGACGGTCTCACGGAGGCACGCACCGGCCCCACCCGCGACCACCTGTACGGCGACGACGCGCTGCACGCCTTCGCCACCACTCACGCCCCCGCCACGCCCCAGCAAGCGATCACCGCGCTGACCGGCCTCCTGGAAAGCTTCGGCGACGGTCTCGACGACGACACCGCCCTCCTCGCCCTCGGCGCCCCCACCACCCACCACACTCGCACCGACCCGGCGATGAACCCACCGCGATGAGCCCGCTGAACATCAGCCACCACAGCACCGACCGCGGGCCCGTGTTGCGCGTGGTCGGCGATCTCGACCACGCCCAGACCACCGCTCTACGCGAACGGATCGACGACCTCGTCCTCGGCCCGGGCCGGCGTCTGGTCATCGAGCTGTCCGGGCTGGACTTCTGTGATTCCACCGGCATCACCGCACTTCTCGCTGCCCGCCGGCATGCGCAGGCCGCCGGAGCCGACATGGTCCTGACGGGTGTCCCCGCCGACACCATGCGTGTTCTGACCACTGCCGGCCTGGACCAGGTCTTCACCATTCGCTGACAGCGCCCCGACGCTCGCGGGCCTCGGTCAACGGCCTGCGGAGCCGGGCTCGTCGGCCAGGGCGATGGTGGCGGTGATGCCTTTGCCGACGGGTTCACTGTCCCCCAGGGTGATGTTGACGGCCACCGTCGCTTTTATGCGCCGGCTCTCGCGGGAACGCAACGTCAAGATGCGCGAGGGGCCGACGGGCCGGGAGCGGACTGTTCTGCCCCCGGCCCGTCGCACGCCAGTTATCAGCAGCCGCGTCCTCGGGCGACCCGGGGGGCGGACTTCTCCGTACCGGTTGCTGGTTCTCTTCGAGGATGGCTCACTTCGGTGACATGCGCCGTGTGCGCGGAATACAGAATCGTTTCGTCGGGACATGCCTTCCCGTATGACATTTCCTTTACGAGCCGCATGCCGCGTGCTGGTGGCCACGGTGCCGGTCACGTCTCACGCGTTGCCGGAGCCGTCGTCGAAAGGAGCCACGCTTGTGGATGCGGCGGCGGTAGCACTTGCGGTTCGTCTCCGGCGCGGGCCGCGGGGTTGCGCCCCGCTGAGCTGCGGAAGGCGAGGGCGGGTTGGTGGGCCAGGCTGCTCCCGGCCGAACGGTGCCGGGCAGAGACACGTCATCGTGCGACCAGTCCCGCAGGCAGCGGCACGGCGCCGGTTGCGCCGTGCCTGGTTGAGCGGCGCCTCCATCCATCAGCCTCGGCCCCAGGACCGGCCCCTCTCTGTCAGCCTTGGGTGAGACGTTCCGCTTCGGCGGGTTAGCCTGAGAGGGCACGACAGGAGAACCACCCCTCATGACCAGCACCAAGCCCGCCGGATCCGATCCGGCTCCCAGGCCGAAGC
>NZ_JAGIQL010000199.1 GCF_017813245.1 Streptomyces montanisoli | reverse complement strand
CCCCCCCCCCCCCCCCCCCCCCCCCCCCCCCCCCCCCCCCCCCCCCCCCCCCCCCCCCCCCCCCCCCCCCCCCCCCCCCCCGCCCCCCCCCCCCCCCCCGCCCCCCCCCCCCCCCCCCCCCCCCCCCCCCCCCCCCCGCCCCCCCCCCCCCCCGCCCCCCCCCCCCCCCTCCTCTCCGCGCAGCAGTCGGCATCCGCGATCCATCGGTGACAGGAGTCCAGCCGTGTGCTCTCCCGTTCCCCCGACGCGCACGGAACTGACCGCGTTCGCACGGTCGGCGGGCGCGGACGACGTGGCGGCGCTGCTCGGCGGGTAGCACCCGCCCGACGTGTGCCTGCGCGGCCGGCGCCACTCCCCGGCGGCCCGGCATACCTGACACCCGCGTCCACGCACCCCCGGCGCCGCCCGGCCCGGGTCCCAGGTCACTCGCCGCCCCGGCGCCCGAAGCCCTCACGGCTCACCACGGCGGGGGCCGGCGCCGGAACGCCTGTGGCAGGGTCACCTGACCCGGCACGCCCCCGGCGGCCCCTCCGCCGACCGGGTTCGAGCGCGACACGGGGAACGCTTCGTCCCGTCACTGCGGTACGACCGGCCGCCCGCGACGCCACCGCCGTGCGGTCCTCGCCCGGGTGCCGGTGGCGGCCACGTGCCCCAGGCGCCCCCGCCGCCTGACGCCCTCCGCCGGGGCGGGTTCGGCCACGGCACGCGGAAGGTCTCCGCCGGATCTGTCCGCCGGTCCGCAGGCGGAAGCGGCTCCGACCGGGCACGGTCCGGACGCCGGGAGGCCCCGCGCCGGCCACGCGCCGCACCGGGGCCTGAGCCCCGCGACGCCACCGCTGCGCGGCGATCGTCCGGGTGCGGGCGGCGGCCACTCGCCCCGGCCCCGCCGTCTGGCGGGCGCTGTCGCGCCAGGGCGGGACGCCACGCTTGTGCGCGAGGGACGGCGCACGGTCACCACCACGACTGCAGGCGGCCCGGGTGCACGGCCCGCCGACGGCGGGGCGGGCCGCACCCCGCGCGGCCTCAGCGTTCCCGGCCCGTCTGGGCCAGTTTGAGCAGGTGGTCCGCGAGCGCCTTGCCGCCGGACGGGTCGCGGCTGATCAGCATCAGCGTGTCGTCGCCCGCGATGGTCCCCAGTACGTCGCCGAGCTCCGCCTGGTCGATGGCCGACGCGAGGAACTGCGCGGCGCCCGGAGGCGTGCGCAGCACCACGAGGTTCGCGGACGCCTCCGCCGAGATGAGCAGTTCGCCGGCCAGGCGGCGCATCCGCTCCTCCTTCACCGACTCCCCGAGCGGCGCGTGCGGTGTGCGGAAGCCGCCCTCGCTGGGCACCGCGTAGATGAGCTCGCCGCCGGCGTTGCGGATCTTCACCGCGCCCAGCTCGTCCAGGTCGCGGGAGAGCGTCGCCTGGGTGACCGTCAGGCCGTCCTCGGCGAGCAGCCGCGCCAGCTGGCTCTGCGAGCGCACCGGCTGCCTGCCCAGGATGTCCACGATCCGGCGGTGCCGGGCCATTCTCGTCTGGGGCAGGGAGGGACCGGCCTGCTGCTGCGGCTCGCTCATCGTCGTCTTCTCATCTCAGTTCGTCGGCTCCTGCCGCTCCGTCGCCGCGTCGAGCACGCCCGGCAGCGCCCGCAGGAAACCGTCGACCTCGGCGTCGCCCACGACGAGCGGCGGCATCAGCCGCACGACGTCGGGCGCGGGCGCGTTCACGAGGAACCCGGCGTCCTGAGCGGCCCGCTGCACCCGCGGTGCGAGAGGCTCGGTGAGCACGATACCGAGCAGCAGGCCGGCGCCGCGTACATGGGAGACCAGCGGGTGGCCGAGCCCCTCAACGCCCTTGCGCAGCCGCTCGCCGAGGCGGCCGACACGGTCGAGCACCCCGTCGGCGGCGAGCGTGTCGAGGACCGCGAGCCCGGCGGCGCACGCGACCGGGTTGCCACCGAACGTCGTGCCGTGCTGCCCCGGCTTCAGCAGATCGGCCGCCGGGCCGAACGCGACCGCCGCGCCCAGCGGCAGCCCGCCGCCGAGGCCCTTGGCGAGGGTGACGACGTCGGGGTCGACGCCCTCGTGCGCCTGGTACTCGAACCAGTGGCCCGTGCGCCCCACCCCGGTCTGCACCTCGTCGAGCACCAGCAGCGTGCCCGTCGTGCGGGTGATCTCGCGGGCCGCACGAAGGTAGCCCTCCGGCGGGACGACGACACCGAGCTCGCCCTGGATGGGTTCGACGATCACGAGCGCGGTGTCCTCGGTGACCGCGGCGCGCAGCGCGTCCGCGTCGCCGAACGGCACGTGCGTGACGTCGGCGGGCAGCGGCGCGAACGGCGCGCGCTTGCCCTCCTGGCCGGTCAGCGCGAGCGCGCCCATGGTGCGGCCGTGGAAGCCGCCGGTGGTGGCCACCATGTGCGTGCGCCCGGTCAGGCGGCCGATCTTGAACGCGGCCTCGTTGGCCTCCGCGCCCGAGTTGCAGAAGTAGACGCGGCCCGGCCGGCCGAAGAGCTCGACGAGCCGTTCCGCGAGCGCGACCGGGGGCTCGGCGATGAACAGGTTGGACACGTGCCCGAGCGAGCCGATCTGCCGGGTCACGGCCTCGACGACGGCGGGGTGCGCGTGGCCGAGCGCGTTGACGGCGATGCCGCCGACGAAGTCCGCGTACGCGGTGCCGTCGGCGTCCCACACGGTGGCGCCCTCGCCGCGCACGAGCGAGAGCGCGGGGGTGCCGTAGTTGTCCGCCATGACGCCGCGCCAGCGCTCGGCGAGGCGCGCGCCGCCGGTGGCGCCCCCGCCCGCCTCGCCCGCCTCGCCCGCCTCGCCCGCCTCGCCCGTCACGGTGCTGGCGCTGGTGCTGGTGCTGGTGCTGGTGGCGGTGGTGTCGGCGCTCACTGAGCGTCCCCTCCTGTCGCTGCGGGCCCAGTCGCTGCGGGCCCTGTCGCTGCGGGCACGTCGTCCGGCACGACCATCGTGCCGATGCCCTCGTCGGTGAAGATCTCCAGCAGGATCGAGTGCGGCACGCGGCCGTCGATCACGCGGGCCGTCGAGACGCCGCCGCGCACCGCGTCGAGGCAGCCCCGCATCTTCGGGACCATGCCGCTGGACAGCTCGGGAAGCAGCTTGTCCAGCTCGGTCGCGGTGAGGCGGCTGATGACGTCGTCGCTGTTCGGCCAGTCCTCGTAGAGGCCCTCGACGTCCGTGAGCACGACCAGCATCTCGGCGCCGAGCGCGACGGCGAGCGCGGCGGCCGCGGTGTCCGCGTTGACGTTGTAGACGTGGTGGTCGTCGGCGCTGCGCGCGATGGACGAGACGACGGGGATGCGCTCGTCGTCCAGCAGGGTCGTGATCAGGCCGGTGTCGATGCCGTTGATCTCGCCGACCCGCCCGATGTCGACGCGCTCGCCCTCGATGCGGGGCCGGTGCTTGGTGGCGGTCATGGTGTGGCCGTCCTCGCCGGTGAGGCCGACGGCATGCGGGCCGTGCGCGTTGAGCAGGCCGACCAGTTCGCGCTGTACCTGGCCGGCGAGCACCATGCGCACCACGTCCATGGCCTCGGGCGTGGTGACGCGCAGCCCGGCCCTGAACTCGCTGACGAGGCCGTGCCGGTCGAGAGCGGCGCTGATCTGGGGGCCGCCGCCGTGCACGACGACGGGCTTGAGGCCGGCCTGCCTGAGGAAGACGACGTCCTGCGCGAAGGCCGCCTTCAGGTCGTCGTCGACCATGGCGTTGCCGCCGAACTTGACGACGACGACCTTGTTGTTGTGCCGGACGAGCCAGGGCAGCGCCTCGACGAGCGTCTGCGCCTTGGGCAGCGCGGTGTGCTTGCGCGTACTCATGAGCTGTACGCGCTGTTCTCGTGGACGTAGTCGGCCGTCAGGTCGTTGGACCAGATGACGGCGGACGCGTCGCCCGCGGCGAGGTCGGCGGTGACGGTCACCTCGCGGAAGCGCATGTCGACCTGGTCGCGGTCCTCGCCGATCGAGCCGTATCTGCAGACCCAGACGCCGTTGATGGCGACGCCGAGCCGGTCGGGCTCGAAGACCGCGCCGGTCGTGCCGATCGCGGACAGCACGCGGCCCCAGTTGGGGTCCTCCCCGTGGATCGCGCACTTGAGGAGGTTGTTGCGGGCGATGGAGCGGCCCACCTCGACGGCGTCGTCCTCGTCCGCCGCGCCGACGACCTCGATGCGGATGTCCTTGGACGCGCCCTCGGCGTCCCCGATGAGCTGGCGCGCGAGGTCGGCGCAGACCTCCCGCACGGACTCGGCGAACGGCTCGTACTCGGGCGTGGCGCCACTGGCGCCGGAGGCGAGCAGCAGGACGGTGTCGTTGGTGGACATGCACCCGTCGGAGTCGACACGGTCGAACGTGGTGCGGGTGGCGGCGCGCAGCGCGGTGTCCAGCACGTCGGCGGGGACGTCGGCGTCGGTGGTGAGCACGACGAGCATGGTGGCGAGGCCGGGCGCGAGCATGCCCGCGCCCTTGGCCATGCCGCCGACCGTCCAGGCGCCGCCGGGCCCGGTGGCGACGGCCGTCTTGTGCACGGTGTCGGTGGTCTTGATCGCGATCGCGGCCTTCTCGCCGCCGTGCTCGGACAGGGCGGCCGCGGCCGTCTCGATGCCGGGGAGCAGCTTGTCCATGGGCAGGAACTCGCCGATGAGGCCGGTGGACGCGACGGCGATCTGGCCGGCGCCGATGTCGTCGCCGCGAGCGGTGAGGATCTCGGCGGCCCGCTCCGCCGTGGCGTGGGTGTCCTGGAAGCCGCGGGGGCCCGTACAGGCGTTGGCGCCACCGGAGTTGAGGACGACGGCCGCGATCTCGCCGCCGCGCACGGCCTGCTCGGACCAGAGCACGGGCGCGGCCTTGACACGGTTGGAGGTGAAGACGCCGGCCGCGGCGCGGCGCGGCCCCTGGTTGTGGACGAGTGCCAGATCGGGAGCGTTGTTCTGCTTGATTCCCGCGGCGATGCCCGCGGCGGCGAATCCCTTCGGGGCGGTGACGCTCAAGGCGCGACTCCGATCGTGGTCAGTCCGGTGTCCTCGGGGAGTCCGAGGGCGATGTTCATGCTCTGCACGGCACCGCCCGCGGTGCCCTTGGCGAGGTTGTCGATGGCGCTGATCGCGATGACGCGGTCCGCGTGGGGGTCGTGGGCGACCTGGACCTGCACGGCGTTGGACCCGTACACGGACGCGGTGGCGGGCCACTGGCCCTCGGGCAGCAGGTGCACGAACGGCTCGTCCGCGTACGCCTTCTCGTACGCCTGGCGTACGGTCTCGGCGCTCGTGCCGGGGCGCGCCCTGGCCGAGCAGGTGGCGAGGATGCCGCGCGGCATGGGGGCGAGGGTCGGGGTGAAGGAGACGGTGACGTGCTCGCCCGCGACGCCGCTGAGGTTCTGCGTGATCTCCGGCGTGTGCCGGTGGCCGCCGCCGACGCCGTAGGAGGACATGGAGCCCATGACCTCGCTGCCGAGCAGGTGCGGCTTGGCGGACTTGCCGGCGCCGGAGGTGCCGGACGCGGCGGTGATCACGGCCTCGGGCTCGGCGAGGCCGGCCGCGTACGCGGGGAACAGCGCGAGCGTGACGGCCGTGGGGTAGCAGCCGGGCACCGCGACGCGCTTGGACCCCTCCAGCGCGGCGCGGGCGCCCGACAGTTCCGGCAGGCCGTAGGGCCAGGTGCCGGCGTGCGGTGAGCCGTAGAAGCGCTCCCAGTCGGCGGCGTCGCGCAGCCGGAAGTCGGCGCCCATGTCGACGACGAGCGTGTCGTCGCCGAGCTGCTCGGCGACGGCGGCCGACTGCCCGTGCGGCAGCGCGAGGAAGACGACGTCGTGCCCGGCGAGCACGTCGGCGGTGGTCTCGCCCAGGACGCGGCCGGCGAGGGGCAGCAGATGCGGCTGCAGCGCCCCGAGCCGCTGCCCGGCGTTGCTGTTGCCGGTCACGGCCCCGATCTCCACCTCCGGGTGCCCGAGCAGGACGCGCAGGACCTCACCCCCGGCGTACCCGCTCGCGCCGGCCACTGCCACACGTACAGACATCGGTCATCCCTTCCCTCAAGGGCATGACTATACGTATCCATGCAGCTTTATGCAACGAGTCGCGGCGGGTGGGTGCAGCGCACCCACGCCCCGGCGACCGTCCGCGAATAGCGTGGTCGGCATGGAGAGTGAGAACGAACTCGGTGACTACCTGCGCGCCCGTCGTGCGGCGGTGGCACCGGCGGACGTTGGCCTGCCCGACGACGGGCCCCGGCGGGTGCCGGGGCTGCGGCGTGATGAGGTGGCGCTGCTGGCCGGGATGAGCACTGACTACTACATCCGGCTGGAGCAGGGCCGCGAGCGGCATCCGTCCGAGCAGGTGCTGCGGGCGATCGCCGGGGCACTGCGGCTGGACGACGCGGCGAGCGCCCATCTCTTCCGGTTGGGCCTGTCCGTCGTCGGGACGCCGGCTGCCCCGGCGACCGTCGCCCCCGAATTGCTGCGGCTGATGGACGGCATGCGTGATGCGCCGGCCTTCGTGGTCGGCGCGGCGCAGGACGTGCTGGCCGCCAACGCGATGGCGCGCGAGCTGTACCGCGGTTTCGCCCGGTATGACAACCTGCTGCGGATGATCTTCCTCGATCCTTTCGCGCGTGAGTTCTACGCCGACTGGGACCACGCGGCGAGGATCGCGGTGGGCAACCTGCGGGCGTCCTCCTCGCAGTTCCCGCAGGACGGGCGCATCGAGCGGATCGTCGGCGAACTGAGCATGCGCAGCCCCGCCTTCACGGGCCTGTGGGCACGCTACGAGGTCCGTCCCCGAACGCACGAGGACAAGCACTTCCGGCACCCGCGGGTGGGGGAGATACGCCTGCACTTCGAGGCGCTCGCCGTCACCAGCGCCCCCGGACAGCACCTGTCCGTTTACAGCGCGGAACCCGGCAGTGCCGGCGCCGACGCCCTGATCCTGGTGATCCGCACCCGGGCGCTCGGTCTCAATCGGGCGGAATCGATGTTCCGTCTGGGTCAGTACGGCATAGACCCCGTCTTCCCCTCCGGGATCGGCTACGAGGCCGCCGGAGTGGTCGAGGCCCTCGGAGAGGGCGTGCGCGGGCTGAGCGTGGGCGACGCGGTCAGCGTGGTGCCGTCCTTCTCCATGACCGACTACCCGGTGCACGGTGAGGCGGTCCTCGTTCCCGCCCGCGCGGTCGTCGCCCATCCCGAGCGGCTCTCCTTCGAGGAGAGCGGCGTCAGTGTGGATGCAGTTCGTCACCGCCTACGGCGGCCTGGTCAGTGTCGCCGGTGTCCGCCCCGGCGACACCGTCCTGATCTCCGCCGCCTCCAGCAGCGTCGGCCTCGCGGCCATCCAGATCGCGCGCAAGGCCGGCGCCCGCGCCGTCGCCCTGACCCGTACCAACGCCAAGCGTCGGCAGCTTCTGGACGCCGGTGCCGACGAGGTCATCGCCACCGCCGAGGAGGACGTCCCAGCCCGTGTGCGGGAGCTGACCGACGGGGTGGGAGCCCGTGTCATCTTCGACCCCGTCGGCGGCACGGCCTTGGCCGACCTGGTCACCGCCGCCGCGCAGGGCGCCATCGTCGTTCTCTACGGTGTCCTGGACCGCACGCCCACACCGCTGAACGTCGATGAGCTCCTCTTCAAGCACCTCACCATCCGCGGACTCCGGCTCTTCGAGATCACCGCCGACGACCAGCGCCGCGCCGAAGCGGTCGCGTTCGTCACCGACGGCCTTGCCAAGGGCGAGCTGACTCCCACGGTCGACAAGACCTTCCCGCTGGAGGACATCGCCGAGGCCCACCGCTACCTGGAGGCCGGCGGCCAGGTCGGCAAAATCGTCGTCACCGTCGGCCACAACGCCGGGTCCTGAGCAGGCACCCGGCGCCCCGCGTCTCCACGAGAGAGTGCTGCGCCGTTCGGACTCGAACCGCCACGCCTTCCTCGCCGGCACAGTCCGCGACGAGAACGCCTTCGAAAAGGGCGACTTCCACTTCCGCAGCACTCAGTCATGCCTCACTCTCTTACGACCTTCGCGATCCGCTCGGCGGCCTCGGCGGGTGTGAGGTGCGTGGTGTCGACGACCTCGGCCTCGCGGTGCAGCCAGGTGCGGGCCGCCTCGGCGTAGGGCTCCAGGTACTGGAGGCGGAACGGCGAGTTCGGGCCGATGACCGTGTCACCCGCGATGCGCGCGCGGAGGGTCTCCTCGTCGGCGTGGAGGACGAAGTGCCTGACGGGGATGGCGTGCCGGGCGAGCCCCGAGCTGATCTCGCGCCAGTACTCCTCGACCAGGACGGTCATGGGCATCACCAGGGTGCCTCCGGTGTAGCCGAGTACGTGGCGTGCGGTCTCGACGACGAGCGGCCGCCACGGCGGCCAGTGCTGGAAGTTGTCCGTCGCGGGCAGCCCAGGCGTGATGTCCATGAGCGTCTCGCCGACCTTCTCGGCGTCGAACACCCGCGAGTCCGGGATCAGCCGCTGCACGAGCGCGCTGGTCGTCGTCTTGCCCGCGCCGTGTGTGCCGTTGAGCCATACGATCATGGGCCCGACGCTAGCGGCGCGCGTGCCGCGGGGACGGGCGGCGGCGGAAGCCGTTACGGTTCGGGCCAATGAGCGCGCCTTACCGGGCAAGGTCCGCCCGGTAACCGCGCGATACTCGTGTCATGGCCCGACCGACCGCCCGCGTGCTCGCCCTGCTGGAGATCCTGCAGGCCGGCGGCGTCCGCACGGTCGCGGACCTGGCCGGCCGGCTCGGCGTGGACGAGCGCACCGTGCGGCGCTACGTGGAGCACCTGATCGACCTGGACGTCCCGGTCACGTCGGTGCGCGGCCGCTACGGCGGCTACCGCCTCGCCCCGGGCTACCGGATGCCGCCGCTGATGCTCACGGACGAGGAGGCGCTTGCCGTGCTGCTCGGCCTGGTCGCCGGGCGGCGGGCCGGCCTGGTGAGCACGTCCGCCGCGGCGGCGGAGAGCGCGGCGGCCAAGGTCCGCCGGGTGCTGCCCGAGGCGCTCGGGCGCAGGCTCGACGCGCTGCTCGCCACCGCCGACTTCACCGCGCCGCCGCGCCCCGCCGGCGCCGGGGCCGTCCCGGAGACGGGCGTGCTGCTGACGCTGGCAGAGTCGGCGTGGCACCGCAGCCCGGTCGAGATCGCCTACACCGACGGCAAGGGGCGGCGCAGCGAGCGCACCGTGCATCCGTACGGGGTCGTCGCCCACTCGGGGCGCTGGTACGTGGCGGGCGCGGACTCGGCCGTCGGCGAGGTGCGCACGTTCCGTCTCGACCGGATCGCGGCGGCCCGGGTGGTGCCTGGCTCGTTCGAGGTACCCGCGGGGTTCGACCCGGCGGACCGGGTGCTGTCCGGGCTCGCCGAGGCGCCGTACCGGCACGAGGTGTCGGTACGGGTACGCGGCACGGCCGAGCAGGTCCGCTCGCGGGTGCCCGCGGGGATCGTCACCGTCCGGGAGATCCCGGCCGGTGCGGAGCCGGCCGGTGCGGAGGGCGTGAGCCCGGGCGGGTGGGTGCGGGTACGGCTGCGGGCCGAGCGGCTCGACTGGGTGCCGTCCCTGCTCGCGCGGCTCGACCTGCCCTTCGTGATCGAGCAGCCGGACGCGCTCCGCGAGGAGGTGCGGGCGCTCGCCGCACGCCTCGCCGCCTACGCGAACGCCGCCCCGCCCCCGGCGGGGCCGTAAGCACGCGCCGCGTGCCCGGCGACGCGCCGCCTGAGGTCCTTGCCTCGCACCACCCGCCGGGAGCCCGCCGTGCCCCCCATACACCGGCGTCTACGCGCGCTTCGGCAGCGCGCTGCCGGGAGACCGCCCGCGACAGGAGCGGTCATCCCGCGGAGGGCGCGGGGACTCGTCCTGAGCCCTGGCCGCGCGCACGGCGACGCGCCGCCAGGGGCCCTGGGCTCGCACGTCCGCCGGGGGGCCCGGCGTGCCCCGGGGCCCCGGCCTCCACGCG
>NZ_JAGIQL010000198.1 GCF_017813245.1 Streptomyces montanisoli | reverse complement strand
CCCCCCCCCCCCCCCCCCCCCCCCCCCCCCCTCCCCCGCGCGGAGCCCGGCTTTCGCGGCTCATCGGTGCCCGGGGCTCGGCCGTGTGCTCTTCCGATCCCCCCCAACGGGCCCGGACCGGAGGCGCCCTGCGCCCGGAAGGCGTCTGCCCAGGCGGACTGTCGCCAGACGGCCCGCCTCTCGGCGGCCCGCGGGGGCCGGAACCTTGGGAGGCCGGAGGTCTGCGGTGGCGCCCGGGAGGGCGTACGCGGCCGGTGCGCCGGGGACCGACGGCGGCCCCCAAGCTCGGCGGGCCAGGGGCGGGACGGGCCACGCCCTTGACGCCCACGACGCTCGGGCATGAGGCTACTGGCGAGTAGCGCGACCCCTGGAGGCGACGCCACACCATGACAGCCACCCCCGCCACCCCCGCGCAGCCGGCGGGCCCACCGCCCCGGCCCGCCCACCGCACCGTCCGCTCCGGCACCGTCACCCTCGACGCGGTGGAGTTCGGCTCACCGGCGCCCGGCCGTCCGACCGTCCTGCTCGTGCACGGCTACCCGGACAGCAAGGAGGTCTGGCTGCCGGTGGCCGAGCGCCTCGCCGCCGGCTTCCACGTGATCGCCTACGACGTACGCGGCCACGGCCGCTCCACCGCGCCCCGCCCCCTGCGCGGCGGCTTCACCCTCAGCTGCCTCACGGACGACTTCCTCGCCGTTACGGCCGCGCTGAGCCCCGGCCGACCCGTCCACCTGGTGGGGCACGACTGGGGGTCGGTGCAGGGGTGGGAGTTCGCCACGAGCGACCGCGCGCGCGACCGCGTCGCCTCGTTCACGTCCGTGTCGGGGCCGTCGCTCGACCACCTGGCCCTCTGGCTGCGCGCCCGCGCGGCCGAGCGCACGCCGCGAGCGCTCGGCCAGCTCCTCGGCCAGGGCGCCAGGTCGTGGTACGTCTACGCCCTCCACACGCCCAGGCTCCCTGAGCTGGCCTGGCGCGGCCCGCTCGGCCGGCACTGGCCCGCGCTGCTGCGGCGCACGGGCGACCTGCCGGACGCCGACGGCGGCACCGGCGACGACGCGTACCCGACCCGCTCCCTGCCGGAGGACGCGGCGCACGGCGCCTGGCTCTACCGCGACAACGTCCGCGCCCGCATGCGGGCCCCGCGCCGCGACGCCCGTGCGCGGATGCCGGTGCAGCTCGTCGTCCCGACGGGCGACCCGTTCCTCTCGGAGCGGCTGTACGACGACCTCGACCGCTGGGCCCCCGACCTGACGCGCCACACGATCACGGCCGGGCACTGGCTGCCGCGCTCACGACCCGACCAGCTCGCCGAGCTGGTCAAAGACTTCGTCAGAAACCAGGAGGAGAAATCCGGCTGACGGGCCACCACAAGCAGCCTCACGCCAACCCGCCCGCGCCAGCGCGTCGTTATCCACAGAGAGCCCAACAACCCTGTGGATAACTCACGTTGCCTGTGGATCAAACATCCATCCCGTGAACGGCCGAAACCGGCCGCTCGGCGTCAAGCCGTCTGCCCGACCGGGGTCACCACCGCGAACAGCGCCCGCTGCGGGTCCTCGACGACGGCCATCCTGCCGACCTTCTCCAGGTCGAACGGCGGAACGCGCACGTTGCCGCCGGCGTGCACCACGGCGTCCACCGTGCTGTCAACGTCGTCCACCGCGAAGTACACCAGCCAGTGCGGTGGAATACCCGCGTCCATGTTGGACATGTCCTGCACGCCACCGACGGTGTGGCCACGGACCTGGAACGCCGTGAACCCGGGCATGTCCCGCATCGGCACGCACTCGAGGCACAGCGCACGGTAGAACTGCGCGGCCCCGGGGACCTCCGTCGTGATCAGCTGGTTCCAGACCAGCGCACCGTGCTCGTTGACGATGCCCGCCCCGGGGAACTCGATGCCCTGCCACAACCCGAACACCGCGCCCTGCGGGTCCGCGCCGACCATCATCCAGCCCAGCCGTCCCACCTGCATCGGCGGCACCAGCAGCGCCCCGCCCGCGTCGACGACCTGCCCCTCCGTGGAACCGATGTCCCCGCTCGCGAAGTACGTCGTCCAGCTGGACGGCGGAGGCGGCTCGCCGTTCGCCGCCGGCCTGGACTGCATGATCCCCGCGACCGGCCTGCCCCGCTGGGTGCACAGCGCGTAGCCGCCGTACTCCTCGGGCCCCACCTCGCCCTGCCAGCCGAACAGGTCCCGGTAGAAGTCGAGCGCCGCCTGCTGGTCGGGCACCATCAGATCGACCCAGCAGGGCGTTCCGGGCGGGTACGGTTCGGTGACTTCGGGCATCTGTCCGCCTCCAAGCGTGGATCCGCCCAGGCGCCGTCGGGCCGGGGCGCCGGCCTCCTCGCACGCGGGCACGCGCGCGGTGCACGCGGTGCGCGAGGTGCCGCTGTCACGTGTCGCGGTTCCAGAGTCCCCCGCCACCGCGGCCCCCGCAACCAGTGCTCACCCGCCCACCGCCCGCGCACGCCCGGCCCGTCCGCCTCCGCCGGCTTTCGCCCGAGCGCGCGGTACTGGTGCGGGGCGCGGGGAAGACGGCCCGCATGGGTGAGATACGGGTCGGCACGTGCTCGTGGACGGACAAGGCGCTGGTCTCCAGCGGCTGGTATCCGGCGGGGCGGCGCGACGCGGAGGGCAGACTGCGGCACTACGCCACACGGTTCCCGGTGGCAGAGGTGGACGCCACCTACTACGGCCTGCCCAGCAGGCGCAACAGCACCCTGTGGGCGGAACGTACCCCGGACGGTTTCCGCTTCGACGTCAAGGCCTTCTCGCTGCTCACCGGGCACCCCACACCGCCGCGTGCGCTGCCGGCCGAGTTGCGCCCGGCCCTCGCCCGGCAACGGAGCCGGGACGCCGTCGACCCCGGCTTCCTCGACGAGGTGTGGGAGCGGTTCAGTACGGCCCTGCAACCGCTGCGCCAGGCGGACCGGCTGGGAACGCTGCTGTTCCAGTTTCCCCGGCGCCTCGCCCCGGGAGGCCCGTCCGCCGCGTACCTGCGCCGGGTCCGTGAACGCGCCGCGGGGTGGCCCATGGCCGTGGAGTTCCGGCACCCTGACTGGTGGCGCGGGGACCACGCGGCCGAGACGGCCGCGTTGCTGACGGAGCTGGAGACGACAGCCGTCGCGGTGGACATGGCCCAGACGCTGCCGACATCCATCCCGCCTGCCGCCCCCGTCACGTCTCCCGGTCTCGCCGTGGTGCGCTTCCACGGTCGCAGCACCGCCTGGGGAACCGGCACGAAGGAGGACAGGTTCCGTCACACCTACACGGCCCCGGAGCTGCGCGAGTGGGTCGCGCCCGTCCATGCGATGGCCGAGCAGGCGCATGAGGTGCACGTCCTGTTCAACAACTGCTGCGCCGACGCCGCGGTCCGAGCAGCCCAGTCGATGCGCCGCCTGCTCGACGGGGGCGACGCGGATCCCGTGACCGGCTCCGCCACCCGCTCGGCGGGGTGATCAGCCGAGCTGCGCGAGTCCCTCTGTCGCGATCCGCTCGAAGACGTCCTGGTCGGCGGCGAAGTCCGAGTCCGGGATCGGCCAGTGGAGGGCGATCTCCGTGAAGCCGATCTCCCGCTGCCTGCCCGCGAAGTCCACGAACGCGTCGACCGAGTCGAGCATCGTGGAACGGTCCGGTGTGAAGGCGGTGAGCAGGACCTTGTCCAGCTCGGCGACGTCCCGCCCGATCGCGTCGCACGCCGCGCCGAGCTTCGCGATCTGGCCGCGCAGCGCCTCGTCCGACTGCTGGGGCGTGCCTTCCTCGAAGAGCTTCGGGTCGCCCGTCGTCACCCACGCCTGCCCGTGCCGTGCGGCCAGCCTCAGACCGCGCGGGCCGGTGGCCGCCACCACGAACGGCAGCCGCGGCCGCTGCACGCAGCCGGGGATGTTCCGCGCCTCGACCGCCGCGTAGAAGTCGCCGTCCTGCGTCACCGCGCCCTCGGTCAGCAGCCGGTCGAGCAGCGGCACGAACTCGGCGAACCGGTCGGCCCGCTCCCTCGGCGTCCACGCCTCCTGCCCGAGCGCGGTCGCGTCGAAGCCGTTGCCGCCCGCGCCGATCCCGAGCGTGAGCCGCCCGCCCGAGACGTCGTCGAGCGACATCAGTTCCTTGGCGAGCGTCACGGGGTGCCGGAAGTTCGGCGACGTGACGAGCGTGCCGAGACGGAGGCGCTCGGTCGCCGTGGCGGCGGCCGTGAGGGTGGGCAGGGCGCCGAACCAGGGGCCGTCGCGGAAGGTCCGCCAGGAGAGGTGGTCGTAGGTGTACGCCGTGTGGAAGCCGAGCTCCTCGGCCCGCTGCCACTTCGCGCGGCCCCCCTCGTGCCAGCGGTCGACGGGGAGGATCACGGTGCTCAGGCGCAGGCTCATGCCGCCGAGCCTACGTGCCGGCGGGAGGGCGGCCGGGCCCGAGGCGATCGAGCGCGGCACGCACCCGGTCGAGGCCCTCCGCTCTCCAACGGTCCCGCTCGGGCATCCGGTCGTCACGGCGCCAGCGCCAGGACGAGAACATCGCCCAGTTCAGCGCGCGGCACCGGAGGGCCAGGCCGTGGTCGGCGCCCGGGTAGTGCCGCTCGACTTCCTCCGGCGCGTGGGCGAGGTCGAACTCGACCGGCCCGCGGCAGCAGGTGGCGAGGTCCACGAAGAGCGGGCCCCGGCTCGTGTTGAGGAGGTTGCCCGGGTGCGGCTCGCCGTGCAGCAGCTGGTCGCCGGCCCTCTCGGCGCTGATCGGGGTGCTCAGTCCGGTGAGCGTGCCGCTGAGGAGTTCCCTGTCGCGGTCGGGGAGCTCGGGGGACCGCTCCCGGTCGGTCACCTCCGCGAGTGCGGCCGCGATGCGGTCGGTGAAGCGCGGTGCGTCCAGATCGATCCGGCGCAGGGCGGCATGGTGCCGCCGGAGCGCGTCCGCGTAGGCGGGCGGCGCGACTTCTGTTCCCACGGGTTCGTAGTAGGTCCAGAGCGAGACGGCGAAACCGTCACGCACATGGACGCGGCCGCCGCCCCGGGGCTCGAGCCCGGCCACGGGTGCGCCGACGCCGGTGAGGCGGTGGGCGACCTCCACTTCGAAGGCGGAGCCCGCCAGGTCTCCCGAAGGCGCGACCCGCACCAGAACATCGCACGGGACCAGGCGCAGGGCGACCCGGTCCGAGTCGTGGACGACGGTCACATCGTCCACCTGAAGCCCCAGTTCGGTCGCGGTCGCCCGTCCCGCCTCCACCGCGCGACGAAGTCGTGATGGCTCCACAGCGTCCCCCTCCGCGTTGAGTTCCTGCCGCCGAGTTAATCAATTGCCGCCGGATGTGGGGCGGCGGACACTGGCGCGGTGTTCTCAGACGCTGACGCTGCCGCGCTGTACGACGTGCTGAACCCGTGGGACCCCGACCGGCGTTCCGACGACGGCTTCTACCTCCCGCTGGTCATGGACGCGGAGTCGGTCCTCGACGTCGGTTGTGGCACCGGCGCCATGCTGCGGCTGGCTCGTGAGCGCGGCCACCGCGGGCGTCTCGTGGGCCTGGACCCTGACCGCGCCGCACTGGACCGGGCATGGCGCCGGGCCGATGTCGAGTGGGTCGAGGGCGTCGCGGCGGACGCGCGGAGCGGCGCAGCCTTCGAGCTGGCCACGATGACCGGCCATGCCTTCCAGACCCTGATCACCGATCACGAACTGCGCGCTTCGCTAACCGCGATCCACGGTGCACTGCGGCGAGGCGGTCGTTTCGTCTTCGAGACGCGGCATCCGCAGGCACGGGCCTGGGAGGGGTGGACTCCCTCGAACCCGGACGACGTGGTCGACGTCGTGGACGAGGCCGGCCGTGCCCTGCGGTACTGGCACGATGTCGACTCCGTCGCCGGTGACGTGGTCACGATCCGCGGGACGGTGGCCCGGCGGGACGGCACGGTGCTGCGCGTCCTCAGCGAACGGCTGCGCTTCCTCGACGTCGCAGCCCTGGGCGGATTCCTCGCCGCGGCGGGCTTCTCGATCGAGGCGCAGTTCGGCGACTGGAACCGGGAACCCGTCACCGGTTCGAGCCGGGAGATCATCACCATCGCCCGTCGGGGATAGTCGCGGTTCCCGCGCGAGGGAGGGAGACCTTCGCGGCCCCCGCCGACCCCGCACCCGGCGTGCCGATGCGTGTGTACGGGACAATGGCCCGGTGACCTCTCGACCCGTGCCTCCGACCGACGCGGCCGGCGACGACCCCGCAGGCCTCACGGCCGCGGGTGCGGCCGACTTGCCCGCCGACCTCGTGCTGCCCGCCAGGACGCGGCTGATCGCCACCGACCTGGACGGCACCCTGCTCACCGACGGCAAGGCGGTGTCGGAACGGACGATCGCCGCGCTCGCCGCCGCCGAGGCCGCCGGTATCGCCGTGTTCTTCGTCACCGGCAGGCCGCCGCGCTGGATGGACGTCGTCAGGGACCACGTGCACGGGCACGGCCTCGCCATCTGCGGCAACGGCGCCGTCGTGGTCGACCTGCGCGCGGGCGACCTGCCCGTGCGGGTGCGGCCGCTGCCGCGGGCCGTCGCGCTCGACGTCGTGCGGGAGCTGCGCGCCGCCGCGCCCGGCACGTCGTTCGCCGTCGAGCTGACCGACGGCATCTCGTACGAGCCGGAGTACCCGCGCTTCCCGCTCGACCCGGGCACGCTCGTCGCACCCGCCGAGAAGCTGCTCGACGGCGAGGACGGTGGGGTCGGTGGGGACGGCGGGGACGGGGGGGACGGTGGGGGCGGCGGGGACGGCGGCGAGGGGGACTCCCCGGTCATCAAGCTGCTCGCGCACCACCGCGACCTGACGCCCGACGGCTTCCTCACGCTGGCCCGCACGCTCGCCGGCGACCGTGCGTCCTTCACCCGGTCGAGCCCCTCCGCGCTGATCGAGGTCAGCGGCCTCGGCGTCAGCAAGGCGAGCACGCTCGCGCTGTGCTGCGCCGAGCGCGGCATATCCGCCGACGAGGTCGTCGCGTTCGGGGACATGCCGAACGACCTGGAGATGCTGACCTGGGCGGGCACCTCGTTCGCCATGGGCAACGCCCACCCCGACGTCATCGCCGCCGCGAGCGGCAGGACGGCCAGCAACGAGGAGGACGGCGTCGCCGTCGTCATCGAGCGCATCGTCGCCGCGCGGCGCGCGGACCGCGACTGACGCGGCTGACCCGGCTGCCCTGCCGGGTCCGGCTGACGCGTAGCGCCCGGCCGGGCGCTACGAGGGCTCGGGGGCGCGGGGCGCCTGCCACACGACCGTCGTCCCGCCGCCGCCAGGGCCGAGGCCGCCCTCCACGCGGCTCGAACCGCCCAGCGCCTCCGCCCGCCGGCTGAGGTTGCGCAGGCCGCTGCGCCTGCCGCCCTCCGGCACGCCCACCCCGTCGTCCGCGACGGACAGCCGCACCGCGTCCGTCCCGTCGTCGAGCGCGGCCGCCGCGTCGACGACCACCTCGATGCGGGTCGCGTGCGCGTGCCGGAACGCGTTGGACAGCGCCTCGCGCAGCGCCGCGATCAGGTTCTTGCCCGTCATCTCCCCCACGGCCGTGTCGAGCGGGCCGACGAACCGATGGCCGGGCACGAAGCCCAGCGGGACAGCCGCCATCTTGATCTCGCGCAGCACGCGCGTCCGCAGCCCGGAGGGCTCCTCGTCCGGCGTCTGCTGGAGCGCGAAGATCGCCGTCCTGATCTCCTGGATCGTCACGTCGAGTTCGTCGATCGCCTTGCCCATGCCCGTGCGCACCTCGGCCGCCGTCTCGCGCGTGCGGCCGCTCTCCAGCATCATCCCGGTCGCGAACAGCCGCTGGATCACGACGTCGTGGAGGTCGCGGGCGATACGGTCGCGGTCCTCGAGGACGGCGAGCCGCTCACGGTCTCGCTGGGCCTCCGCCATCATCAGCGCCAGCGCTGCCTGCGAGGCGAACTGCCCGGCGAGGATCCGCTCCGTCTCGCTGAACCGCCTCGCGCCGCGGCCCCTCGGCGTGGCGAGCGCGCCGAGCACCCGGCCGCCGCTCTCCAGCGGCAGCAGCATCAGGGGGCCGTACGCGTCCGCGAAGCCGGACGAGCGCGCCTCGCTCGCGGCGTCGTCCATGAAGACGGACTCGCCGTCCAGCAGCGCGGAAACCACGGGGCTCGCGGGCAGTACGGCGCCGAGCCGCGTGCTCGGGGTGTCGGAGCACACGGCGACGATCTCCAGGCCGCCGTCCCCCGTGGGCAGCAGGACGACGCCGGCGTCGGCGTCCGCGAGGCGCCTGGCCTGCTCGGCGACGACCGCCAGGGGGTCCGTCGTGTCGCCGCCCGACAGCAGCGCCGTCGTGACGGCCACCGACCCGTCGATCCACCGCTCGCGCTGCCTGGCCGCCTCGTAGAGGCGTGCGTTGCCGATCGCTATCCCGGCGGCCGTGGCGAGGACGCGCGTCATGTGCAGGTCCTGTCCGGTGAACTCCGTGCCGCCGCGCTTGTCCGCGAGGTAGAGGTGGCCGAAGATCCGGCCCTGGACGCGGATCGGCACGCCGATCCGCTCGATCAGGTCCTCGGCCCTGCCGTACGTGACGAACTCGGCGTAGCCGTCCCCCGTCTCGTCCACGACCCCGATCGCCGTGTACCGGGCGCCCGACAGCTCCGCCGCGGTCTCGCAGATGCGGTCGAGAGTCGACCGCAGTTCGAGATCGGTGCCGATGGACCGCATGGCTTCGAGCAGCCGCGGCACCCCGGCGCTGAATTCGGCGGGTCGCTCTGCGGGGGACTCGGGCTGCATGAAACGAGACTAATCAGGACGAATGGCGAGAGAAAGTCGACCATCGTCCCCACGACCATCGTCCCCACGACCGGCGACCGGCGACCGGCTGTCGGCGGGCCAGCGACCGGCTGTCGGCCGGCCGGCGACGTGCTACGCGTTACGCGCGCCCCGCGGCCACCGTGTCCCCCGCGCGCTCGCGCTCGGACATCCGCCGCAGCGGCCCGTCGACGGCGGCGAGCTGCGCGTACGGGCCGCGCTGCACGGCCCGGCCCCCCTCCAGCACGACGACCTCGTCCACGGCGTCGAGACCGTGCAGCCGGTGCGTGATCAGCAGCGTCGTACGGCCCCGCGTCGCCGCCAGCAGGTCGGCCGTCAGGGCGTCGCCGGTCGCGATGTCGAGGTGTTCCGCGGGCTCGTCCAGTACGAGGACGGGGAAGTCCGCGAGCAGCGCGCGCGCCAGCACGAGCCGCTGCCGCTGGCCGCCCGACAGCTGGGCGCCGTGCTCGCCGACGAGGGTGTCGAGGCCGTGCGGCAGGTCTTCGACCCAGTCGAGCAGTCGCGCCGCCCGCAGCGCGTCCCGGAGTTGTTCCTCCGTCGCGTCCGTGCGGGCGAGGCGCAGGTTCTCGCGTACGGAGCTGTCGAAGACGTGGGCGTCCTGCGCGCACAGCCCGACGAGGCGCCGCACCCGGTCGCCGCCGAGCGCGGCCGCGTCCGTGCCGCCGAGGCTCCACGTGCCCTCGCGCGTGTCGAGGAAGCGGAGCAGCACCTGGGCGAGCGTCGTCTTGCCGGATCCCGAGGGACCGACGACGGCGACGCGCCGACCCGCGGTGAGCGTCAGGTCGAAGCCCGCCAACGCGTCGCGATCGGCGTCCGGATAGCGCGCCGTCACCCCGTTCAGCGTCAGCGGGAACGGTGACGCCGGCGGCTCGGCGGGCCGCTCGGGCTCCGAGACGGGCACCGGCGCGTCGAGCACCTCGTACACGCGCTCGGCGCTGCGCCGCGCCCGTTGCCTGGACTGCACGGCGAGCGGCAGCCCCGCGACGGCCTCGAAGGCGGCGAGCGGGATGAGCAGGACGACGGCCAGCTCGACGCCCGACAGCCGGCCCTCGCGCACCGCGTGGACGCCTGCGACGGCCGCCGCCGCCACGGTGAGGCCGCGGACGAGCGCGGAGAGCCCGGCGCCGAGCGCGGTGGCCGCGGCGCCGCGCGACACGAGGGACGTCAGCTCGGTGTCGGCCGCGCGTGCCTCGCGCAGCGCCCGGGGCAGCGCCCCGGCGACCGTGATCTCGGCGACGCCGCGCAGGAGTTCCGCGACGCGGACGGCGAGCGC
>NZ_JAGIQL010000197.1 GCF_017813245.1 Streptomyces montanisoli | reverse complement strand
CCCCCCCCCCCCCCCCCTCCCCCCCCCCCCCCCGCCTCTCTACAGGCGGGAGCCGGCTCTCGAGATACATCGGAGACAGGAGTTCAGACGTGAGCTCTCCCGATCAGCGGGCGCGTGCTGCTGCGCCTGGGCGGGCCTGGGCTCCGGGTTCCCCTCAGCAGCGGAAGCCGGACCCCATTCCTGGTCAGGAGGCGACGCGGGCCCTGAACCCGCAGCGGGGCCCGGGCCGGAGGCCCGGCCCGGCGCGACGCGCCCCCGCGGCCCGGCCGCGTCGAAGCCGGCCGGCAGGGGGCCTATCTGGTCGAACACCTCGACCGGCTCGGCGCCGGCCTCGTCATCCCGCGCGGCGGGCGGCAGCAGTTCGACCGCGGCGGCGAGCGCCTTCCGCGCGCCCGTCGCCGTGCGGAAGCGTGCGCGCGGATCGGGCTGGAGCAGCGCGGCGAGCACGTCCCACAGCGGTCCCGGCACGCCCTGCGGGGCGCCGGGCGTGCCGTGTTCCGCGAAGTACTCGACGAGCGCCTTCGCGTCGGGCTTGTGCCCCTCCAGCAGGTAGAGCGCGACGAGGCCCGCGGCGAACAGGTCGGCGGGGAAGTCGGGTTCGGCGCCGAGCAGCTGCTCGGGCGCGAAGTAGCCCGGCGTTCCCACCACGTAGTCGGCCTCCGTGAGGCGTGGCTCGCCCTTGCGCATGGAGATGCCGAAGTCCGAGACCCTCAGGTGGGGCCGGTTCGTGCCGGTCGCTTCGAGCAGCAGGTTCGCCGGCTTGATGTCGCGGTGGACGATGCCCTCCGCGTGCACGGCCGCCAGGCCGGCGAGCAGCTGGTCGAGCAGGACGCACACGTACCGCGGCGGCAGCGGCCCGTAGTCCCCGATGAGGTGGGCGAGCGAGCCGCCCGCGACGAGGTCCATCGTGAACAGGACCTTGTCGTCGTCCGCCGCCCACGACGCGGGCGCGAGGACGTGCGGATGGTCGATGCGCACGGCCTGCTCGCGCACGAACCGCAGCAGCGTGTGCGCGTCGCTCTGCTGGAGGACCTTGGCCGCCACGTAGCGGCGCCGCCGGTGGTCCCACGCCCGCCAGACGGCGCCGATGCCGCCGCGTCCGATCGGGTCGACGAGCTCGTACCGTCCCGCGAACACCTCGCCCATGCCGCACGCCCCCTCGGCCGGCCCGGCCGGCCCGGTCGTCCTGTCGTCAGCTCTGGTGCGCCTCGTAGTGCGCGACGGCGTCGGCGGTGCGGCCCGCGCCGTACACCCGGAGGAACTCGGCGAGTTCCGGCTGGGTCGGGGCCAGCGAGTTCGCGGCGTCGATGATGTCGCCCGCGGCGGCGACGGAGCGCAGCAGCGACTGGATCTCCCGCACCACGCGCCGCACGGTCGGGGCCCCCGACCCGTTCGTGGACTGGCTCGTCGTCAGCATCGAGCCGCCCTGCGCCTTCTTGATCTCCTCCATGCGGGCGGTCGCCTCGGCTGCGCTCACGCTGCCGTCCGCCACCTGGCCCGCGAGGTTCTGGAGCGACTGGACGCGCTGAACGACGGCGGGGTTGCCGATCTTGGCCCGCTGCCCGCTCATGAGCTGGGAGAGCATCGGGGCCGAGAGGCCCAGTACGTGGGCGAGACGTGCCTGGTTGAGCCCCAGGTCATCGATGAGCCGGCGGAAGAGCGCCCCCAGCGGCTCGCCGTACCAGCTCCTCTGCAACTCTCTGGCCCGGGCCGTCGTTTCCTGCTGTGTGGCGTCCATCGCGTCTCCCCATCGCTTCCCCAAGCGGCGGCCGCGGCTTCACTGCCGCGAACCTTCTGGGCATCCTACGGAGCGTGGTCGGCCACGGGGAGCCCCTGACCTTTTGCGGAATCGCCGCCGGCACCCGGTACGCTGTTCCCGGACACGGGGCCTTAGCTCAGTTGGTAGAGCGCTGTCTTTGCATGGCAGATGTCAGGGGTTCGACTCCCCTAGGCTCCACGCAGGCTTAACGTAGGCCTTACGCAGGCCTTACGCCCGAAATGCCCTCTGGACCGCGGAACGCGCGTTCAGAGGGCTTTCTCGTCCGCCTGCTTCGTGGCGACGACTCCGTAGCAGTGGACGTGGTCGTCCCCGGCCACGGGCGCCGCGGCCGGGTCCTGGCGCCAGCGGTGGACCTCTACGAGGCCGGGCTCCACGGGGTCGTGGCCGTCCAGCAGCGCCTCGATGGCCGCGCGGCCGCGGATCTGCGTGCCGATGCCCTGCTGCCGGTATATGTCCTCGACCGCGCGCCAGGCCGCGGGGGCGAAGTCGTCTGTGCCGTGGCTCAGGATGAGGCAGCTGCCGGGGACGAGGGGCTCCATGAGCGCCCGCACGAGGGAGCGCGGGTCCTCCTCGTCCGTGATGAAGTGCAGGACGGAGCAGAGGATCAGCCCGACGGGCCGCGTGAGGTCCAGCGTCCGCCTGGCCTCCTTGAGGATGGTGTCCGGGGCGCGCAGGTCGGCCTGGACGTAGTCGGTGCGGCCCGCGGTACCGCCGCTCAGGAGCGCTTCCGACTGCCTGAGGACGACGAGGTCGTTGTCGACGTACACGACCGCGGCCCCCGGGTGCACGCCCTGGGCGACCTGGTGGGTGTGCGGTTCGTTGGGGACGCCGGCACCCACGTCGAGGAACTGGTCGATGCCCAGCTCGCCGGCCGCCGCGCGCACCGCCCTCGTGTGGAAGGCGCGGGCGGAGGTCGCGATCCGCTTGGTGTCGCCGAGCAGCGCGGCCACCTCGCCCGCGACGTCGCGGTCCACTCCGTAGCCGCTCTTGCCGCCCTGGTACGTGTCGTACAGGCGTGCGGAGCTGGCGTGCGACGTGTCGACCTGCTGACGGGGGCTGCACCAGGACTCGTCCATGAACTCTCCGATCTCCGGCGGAGATTCGGACTCTACCCACGGCGTGCACGGCGCATCCGCGCCGGGGCGCGAGGCATCCGGGGCGCGCGGACCGGGAGCGCCCGCCGTGCCTCGCCGGGATCGTTCGAGTTGCGCGGGGCGCCGATGCGTGCGCCGCGGGGGCGGGCCGTCCGTTCAGGCGTCAAATCGCCTGTGGGTAAAGGGTGTTGGTGTGGCGCTGTGCATGTCCGGGCGGGGAGGGGGAGGGGGGCCGCGCAGCAGGGTTTTCCGTTTTTCGCATCTCCGGATCGGCTGAACGGGTGGTGTTCATCCGAAGAACTGCGCGTATGACGGCGTATCTCCACCGCTTTCGGCTGCGCGTCCACATGATGAGGACTGTACTCAAATCGCGCAACTCGGGACGAACCGGTTGTGTGATCCGATTCTCATCCGAAAGCGAGGAGTCATGGCCGTCGTCAAGGTCAGGAACCTCTGGACCGCGTTCATCACCGCGTTCTTCGCCGTACTCGCCACGCTTGGCCTCACCACCCCCGCCGCTGCCGCCCGCGCCGCCGTCGCGCAGCCGGCCGACCAGCCCGCCGACCGCGGTGCCGAGACCGCCGTCCCCGCGCCCGCCGCGCCTGTGCCCGCCCCACGGGTGGATTCGGGCGGGACGGTGGGGGCACCTGCCGCCGGCAGCCGGCGCAGGACATCCGCGCCCGCGCCCGCCGCGCTCGAACCCCGCGCCCCGCGTGACCGCTCGCTGCCGCCCACCATCAAGCAGCGCATCACCGCGGAGGCCCACGGCTCCTCGCCCTCCGTCCGCAGGATCCCCGCCCAGCTTCCGCTGCAGGACGACGCTTCCGGTCCCGGCGCTTCCGGTTCTGATGCTTCCGGCCGTGCTGCTTCCGGCCTGGCCGACGTCGCACTCGCGGGGGCAGCGTGAGGCGCCGGGTCCCTCACGGGAAGCCCGGCGCCTCGAGAAGCTCCGTGCACGCGGCCGGCGGTCAGGAAGACTTCTTCTTCTTTTCCTGCTGTTCCGCCTCCGGGTCCGCCAGGGTCGCACCGTCCGCGCTGTGCGCGCCGGACGAGCCGTCCACCGACGTCAGGTTGGGCCGGTCGGAGACCTCGGTCGGTGCGGGCGGCTCCACCAGCCAGTCCGGGTTGGCCTGCTTGTCCCACCACTTCCACGCGGCGAAGGCGCCACCGGCCGCCAGGCCGAGGACGGCGAGCCCCTTGAAGACGCGGCCCGCCCTGGCCCGGCGCTCGTGCTTGCGCACCAGCTTCTGGATCTCGGATACGGAGACCTGCCCGCGCAGCGCGGCGAACGCCGCGGCGGAACGAGCAGTGGCCTCCTCGGCCATCGGCCCCGCGGCCGCCCTGGCCTGCTCCACCCGGGGTGCCGTGTACTCGGCGGCCTGCCGCGCCGCCGACCGCGTACGGGCGGCAGCCTTCTGTGCGGCGAGATCGACCTTCGGCGGCACGTGCGGTGCCAGGAGCGCGTCGTACTGATCGCGCGCCTGCTGTGCGGCCTTCGACACCGTCGGCGCGAGCCGTACGCGTGCCTCACGTGCGTACAGCGCGGCCTGGTCCTTCGCCGTGCCGGCGTACGGAGCCACCGCTTCCGCGGCGTGCTGCACGCTCTCCCTCGCTGAATCGGTAGCGGCGCGCACGCTGTCCATGCGGGTCACAGGATCATCCTCCTCGGTGGCGTTCGATATGTCGCCTGTCCACCCTTTTCGAAATCATGCCCTCCGCGGTCCGCGTCGGCATGCGTTAACAGGCATCCGTGTCACGATTCCGTCGTCCGTGTCGTCCGTCTGCGTCGTTCTGCGTCGTCCGCCCGGCCGTGCCAGGCTTCCGGACGCCGTTACCCGGTACCCCCGTCGAAGCCTTGAATGCGCTCCGGGGCCCTCTCGCATGCCCGCACACCCATCGGGGTGGCCTTCCGTGCGAGGATCGGGAAGGACAGAGCAGTCTTACGGAAGGCACATCGTGGCCGAGCAGCTTTACGCCACCCTGAAGACCAATCACGGCGACATCGAGATCCGGCTGTTCCCGGACCACGCGCCGAAGACGGTCAAGAACTTCGTCGACCTCGCCACGGGCGGTCGCGAGTGGACGCACCCCGCGACCGGTCAGAAGACGACCGAGCCGCTCTACAACGGCACCATCTTCCACCGTGTGATCAGCGGTTTCATGATCCAGGGCGGAGACCCGCTGGGCAACGGCACCGGCGGCCCCGGGTACGAGTTCGGCGACGAGTTCCACCCGGACCTGTCGTTCGACCGCCCCTACCTGCTGGCGATGGCCAACGCGGGCCCGGGCACCAACGGCTCCCAGTTCTTCATCACCGCCGTCCCCACGGGCCACCTCAACCGCAGGCACACCATCTTCGGTGAGGTCAGCACCGAGGCCGGCAAGAAGGTCGTCGACTCGATCATCGGCTCGCAGACCAACCCGCGCACGGACCGTCCCCTCCAGGACGTCAAGATCGAGTCGGTCTCCGTCGAGCAGCGCTGAGCCCCTCCGGGAGGCGTTTTGACCCCTGGGCCCTTCCGGGAACCTTCGGCCCCGCCCGTCCGTGTAGTGGAGACAGCCCGACGAGTGGCTGTGCCCGGCGCGAGCCGGGACGGGCGGGGCGCGGCGGGCGCCATGCGGCCGTGAACGCCGCGCAGACGTGAAGAGGACCGTGGGAGCGATGGACGAGGCAGAGCGGGCGGCCGCCGCGGGCAGTGGCCTGCCGGGCTGCTACCGGCACCCGGACCGGGGCACGGGCGTCAGGTGCACCCGGTGCGAGCGCCCCATCTGCCCCGCGTGCATGGTCAGCGCGTCCGTGGGCTTCCAGTGCCCCGACTGCGTCCGCGGCACCGCGCCCGCCGCCCCGTCGGCCGGCCGTGCGGCGGCCTCGGCCGTCCCCTCAGGAGCCGCGGCCAGGATCGGCGGTGCGATGCGCGGCGGACGGGGTGACACGACGCCGCGCACGGTGGCGGGCGCGCCCGTGCGCCAGGGCCAGAACCCGCGGCTGGTGACGCAGATCCTCATCGGGATCAACATCGCGGTGTTCATCGCCGTCCATCTGCACGGCGGCCTGGCCGAGGACCTCAGGCTGTCGGGCGTCGGCGTCGTGAACGGCGAGTGGTACCGGCTGTTCACGTCGATCTTCGACCACTACCAGATCTGGCACATCGGCTTCAACATGCTCAGCCTGTGGTGGATCGGCGCGCCGCTCGAAGCCGCGCTCGGCCGGCTGCGCTACACGGCTCTGTATCTGATCTCGGGCCTCGCGGGCAGCGCGCTCACGTATCTGATCGCGTCGCCCTTCCTGCCCTCGCTGGGCGCTTCCGGTGCGATCTTCGGACTGTTCGGAGCGACCGTCGTGCTGGTGCGCAGGCTCCGCTACGACATGCGGCCGGTGATCGCGCTTCTGGCGATCAACCTCTTCATCACGTTCTTCTGGGCGAACATCGCCTGGCAGGCCCACATCGGCGGCCTGGTCGCGGGTGCGCTGATGGCGATCGGCCTGGTCCACGCGCCGCGTGCGTACCGGACGCTGGTGCAGACGGCGAGCTGTGTGGGAGTCCTCGCCGTCACGGTCGTCCTGATCCTGGTCAGAACGTCGATGCTCACCTGACGTGGGGCTCTGCCCACAGCGTTGTCCACAGAACGTGCCCAATCCTGTGCCCGCGGTGCCGGGACGGCGCCCGTGCTGCGGCGAGACCGTGCTCGACAGGGTGACGATACGGCGCTGACCTGCGGCGACACGGTTTCCGGCGCTCGGTATGACGCGAGGGGGGCCGGCCCGCGGCCGTGGCCGCGGTCATACCGGCGTCAACCTCCCGCGAAGTTATCCACAGATCTTCAGACCTTTTCCCCTGCTGTGGAAATGCCTGTGGATAACTCCACCGAGTCCACCGAGTTGTCGGAGGGTCGCTACTTCCACTGGGTGGAGAAACCGAATCCCGCCGCGATGAAGACGAAGCCGACGGCGACGTTCCAGTTGCCGAAGGACTTCACCGGCAGGTCTCCACCCGTCACGTAATAGACGAGGATCCATGCCAGACCGAGCAGGAACATCGCCAGCATGACCGGCGCCACCCAGTTGCGGTTGGACAGCCTGATGTCCGTCGCGCTCCTGGAGGTCGGAGGCGGCGTGAAATCCGCCTTCTTGCGGATCCGGGACTTCGGCACGAGGAACTCTCCTGTCGATGTGCTGCGTGACCGCGCAGGGGACTGAACGGCCGGCGCCCCGTGGACGCCGGGGGGACGCGCGACCCGGCCGGGCGCTCCGTTAGCGTAGTGCTTCCGTGCCGCCCGAGGAGATAAGGGTACGTTGAGCAATTACGAACCCGGCCCCCGCGCCCCCGGCGATCGGGGTCCGCACCCCGCGCGCACGCGCCGGCCGCGGCCCGTGAGACTGCTCACGCTCGCGGTGTTCGCCCTGGCAGGCCTGATCTTCGTGGCCAGTTCCAACGCGGCCAAGGGCACGGACATCCGCACGGACGCGTCCCTGCTCAAGCTCTCCGACCTCGTGCAGGAGCGCAGCGGCAACAACGCGGACCTCGACAGGTCGGCCGCCGCCGTGCGCCGTGACGTCGACGCGCTCGCCAAGCGCGACGACGGCTCCAGCGCCGCCGAGGACAAGCGCCTGCGGGCGCTTGAGGACCGCGCGGGCACGCGCCCGCTGTCCGGTGACGCCGTCACCGTCACCCTGGACGACGCCCCGCCGGACGCCACGGCCGCCCCCGGCTACCCGCAGCCCCAGCCGAACGACCTCGTGATCCACCAGCAGGACCTCCAGGCCGTCGTCAACGCCCTGTGGCACGGCGGCGCGCGCGGCATCCGCGTCATGGACCAGCGGCTCATCGCCACCAGCGCGGTGCGCTGCGTCGGCAACACCCTGATCCTCCAGGGCCGCGTCTACTCACCGCCGTACCGGATCACCGCGGTGGGCGACCCGGCGAAGCTGCACAAGGCGATCGACGCCGCTCCGTCCATCCAGAACTACCTGCTGTACGTACAGGCGTACGGCCTCGGCTGGGACGTGCACGACGACGGGCGCACCACCCTGCCCGGCTACACGGGCACGACCGACCTGCACTACGCGCGGCCCGTGCACTGACCGGCGCGCCCGCCGGTCCGCCGGGCAGGCTGTGCGCGGCCTGTGAGCCGCCCGGGCCGCTGTGACGAAGCACAAACGCGATCACCCTCGGCAGCTCAGCCATGCACCGCGCACGGGGCGCCGCCGCAGATTAGTCTGGGGGCGAGCGGAGCACGAGCGGAACTGCCCGGGACGGCAGGGACCGAAGGGGCGGCGAGCACGGCATGTACGGCTGGTTCTGGCGGCATCTGCCCGGCAACACGTGGGTGCGTGCGGCCATTTCGATCGTCCTCGCCCTGATCGTCGTGTATCTGCTCTTCCAGTACGTCTTCCCGTGGGCTGAGCCGCTGTTGCCCTTCAACGACGTGACCGTCGACGGCGGATCCGGAGGTGCCGCGGGATGAGCGCGCGTGTTCTCGTCGTCGACAACTACGACAGCTTCGTCTTCAACCTCGTGCAGTACCTGTACCAACTGGGCGCCGAGTGCGAGGTCCTGCGCAACGACGAGGTGACGACGTCCCACGCACTCGGCCGCGCCGCGGGCGGCGAGGCCGGCTTCGACGGTGTCCTGCTCTCCCCCGGGCCAGGCACGCCGGAACAGGCGGGCGTCTGCGTGGAGATGGTGCGGCACTGCGCGGCCGCGGGCCTGCCGCTGTTCGGCGTCTGCCTCGGCATGCAGTCGATCGCGGTGGCGTACGGCGGCGTCGTCGACCGGGCGCCCGAGCTGCTGCACGGCAAGACGTCGCCGGTGGTCCACGAGGGCGCGGGCGTCTTCACGGGCCTGCCCTCGCCGTTCACCGCGACGCGCTACCACTCGCTCGCGGCCGAGCCGGCGACGATCCCCGCCGACCTCGAGGTCACCGCGCGCACGCCCGACGGCATCGTCATGGGGCTGCGGCACCGCGAACGGCCCGTCGAGGGCGTGCAGTTCCACCCGGAGTCGGTGCTCACGGAACACGGCCACCTGATGCTGGCCAACTGGCTCACCCGGTGCGGCGACGCGGGCGCGGTGGCGCGTTCGGCCGGTCTCGCGCCGGTGGTGGGGAAGGCAGTCGTCGCGTGACCGCGCTCCGCCCCGAGCACGAGAGCGCGGGGGGCGCCGCAGGCGCCCGGGGTCCCGGGGACCTCGGGGACGCGGGCCGCGCTGGGGACGCCGTCCGTGCTGACGATGCCGGCCGCGCCGGGGGCGCCAGGGATGCCGGCCGCGCCGAGGACGCGTTGGAGGCCGCCGTGGGGGCACTTGCTGACCCGCTGACGGACCCGCTCCCCGAGGCCGTACGCGCCGCACGCACGCCCTCTGCCCCGGTGGCGTCGGGCGAGGCCGAGCCGATACCGCCCACCCGGCCCGGAACGCCGACCGGGGCGCCCGACGCGGCGCCCGCTGCGGGGTCCGTGGCGCGCCCGGTGGGCAAGCATGCCCGCCAGGCCCCGCCGCCCGCGCCCTCGCCCGCCCCGCAGGCCGTGGGGGCGCCTGGCGGGCCCGTGGCGGGTCCCCCGCCCGCGCGGCACGCGGGACGGCCCCAGAGCCCGCAGGAACCGCCCGCGCGGCCGCCGGGCCCCCAGCCGTGGGGCGAGGCGCCGACGGCGTTCCTGCCGAGAACCCCCCGGCCGCCACAGCCGGAGCCGGAACCCGCGTCACGGCGGTCCGCGGCGTCCGCGTACGGCCAGCCCTCAGCTCCGTCGCACAGGGCGCCTCAGACGCCGCAGGACGAGACGGCCACCGGCGTCCTGCCGAGGACGCCACCCGCGCAGGCCGTCCCCGCTCCCGACGCCGATCAGGCGCCGCCAGCGGGCCCGCCGCCCCAGGCGCCGCAGCCGCCCCAGGGCGAGGCGGCCACCGCCTACCTGCCGAAGACGCCCCCTGCGCCGTCCGCGCCCACCGCGCCGTCCGCGCCCTCGGACGCCGGGCAAGCACCGCAGGCGGCGCGGCCCCCCGTCGATCAGGAGACCGTCGGGCTGCGGGCCGGCGACATACGGCGGGCCGTCGGCGCCGACGAGGCGGCCCCGGCCGCCGCCGCGCCCGTCGCCGGAGCCCTGACGACAGCACTCCCCATGTGGGTCGGCGATGGGCCAAAGCAGCTCTGGCGTTAGCCGTGGGCTCGTAGCAGCTCGCACATGCTGACCGTGTCGGCCAGGCCCGACCTCTCCGAGTAATAGCTTCGGGGAGTGACCTAGTTGGTGGGCGGCGCACACCTGGACACGCGGAATCTGCGCCCCTTCTGCACGTACGACAGGGGG
>NZ_JAGIQL010000196.1 GCF_017813245.1 Streptomyces montanisoli | reverse complement strand
GGCGCGCCTCCGCCGGTCGCCGCGGCCGGCCCGCCCTCGCCGCCGTGTGCCGTGTCGGCCTCGATCCGGCCCGGCGGCGCGCCGGGCCACGACTCGGCGTGTCCGCCGACGCTGCCCGCCGCTTCGTGCAGGGGCGCTCGTGCTGGGCACTGGGCGGTCAGCGCCCGTGGAGTCCGGCTGGGTCTGCCGCTCGACCGGCACCCCAACGCCGCGGGGCGGCGGGCCGGCCCCGCTCACCGCGGCCCTTCTGCTGCCCACACCGCGCGTGCGCAACAGAGCACCCGGCCCCGGCCGGGAACCTCGCGCCGCCCTGCGGCCGAAGACCGGACCAACGGCCTCGGGCCGCCGCCCGGGCGCCCTCGCGCCGGGGCTCGCCCGCATGGCCGGCGAGGCGGCCGGACCGCGCCGCACACGCCGGTCGCGCTCGCCGATCGCGCGGCCTGAGGCATCCCGGCGGGCGGGCCCCGCCGTCGCCGACGCGACGAAGAGCCGGCCCATGGCCACGCGCCGCACCCGGCCAACGCGGCGCGGCCGCCTCGCGGGCCCGGGCGCGCGTGGCGGCGGGCAGGACGGCGCCGCACCGCCAGGTGCGAGTGGCGCACATCGCACCGCGAGGAGTCCACCGGCCACCCATTGGCTCTTGCCGCCCGCCCGCCACCCGGCGTTTCCTCGACCTCGTAGGTTTTGGTCCCCTTACACACACCAGCGAGGCCCCCGTGTCCACTGCTCCGCAGGCCGCTTCCCCGACGACGAACCCCGAGACCGGTACCGCCCGCGTCAAGCGCGGCATGGCCGAGCAGCTCAAGGGCGGCGTGATCATGGACGTCGTCACGCCCGAGCAGGCGAAGATCGCGGAGGACGCGGGCGCCGTGGCCGTGATGGCCCTGGAGCGCGTGCCCGCCGACATCCGCAAGCACGGCGGCGTCGCGCGCATGTCCGACCCGGACATGATCGAGGGCATCATCGAGGCCGTCTCGATCCCCGTCATGGCCAAGTCCCGCATCGGCCACTTCGTCGAGGCGCAGGTCCTGCAGTCCCTCGGCGTCGACTACATCGACGAGTCCGAGGTGCTCACCCCCGCCGACGAGGCCAACCACTCCGACAAGTGGGCGTTCACGACCCCCTTCGTCTGCGGTGCCACCAACCTCGGCGAGGCCCTGCGCCGCATCGGCGAGGGCGCGGCCATGATCCGCTCCAAGGGCGAGGCCGGCACCGGCAACGTCGTGGAGGCCGTACGCCACCTCCGCCAGATCAAGGCCGAGATCGCGCGCCTGCGGGGCGCCGACAGCAACGAGCTGTACGCGGCCGCCAAGGAGCTGCGCGCGCCGTACGAGATCGTGCGCGAGGTCGCCGAACTCGGCAAGCTGCCCGTGGTGCTGTTCTCCGCCGGCGGCGTCGCCACCCCCGCGGACGCGGCGCTGATGCGCCAGCTCGGCGCCGAGGGCGTCTTCGTCGGTTCCGGCATCTTCAAGTCAGGCGACCCCGCCAAGCGCGCGGCCGCCATCGTCAAGGCCACCACGTTCTTCGACGACCCGAAGATCATCGCCGACGCGTCGCGCAACCTCGGCGAGGCCATGGTCGGCATCAACCTCGACGCGGCCCCCGACGCCGAGCGGTTCGAGAACCGTGGCTGGTAGCACCCCCTCGGTCGGTGTGCTCGCGCTCCAGGGGGACGTGCGCGAGCACCTCGCCGCGCTCGCCGCGGCCGGCGTGGAGGCCGCGCAGGTGCGCCGCCCGGAGGAACTGGCCGCCGTCGACGGCCTCGTCGTCCCCGGTGGCGAGTCCACGACGATGTCGAAGCTGGCGGCCCTCTTCGGGCTGCTCGAACCGCTGCGTGCACGGGTACGCGAGGGCCTGCCCGTGTACGGGACGTGCGCCGGCATGATCCTGCTCGCGGAGAAGATCCTCGACCCGCGGTCGGGCCAGGAGACCGTCGGCGGCATCGACATGATCGTGCGCCGCAACGCCTTCGGGCGGCAGAACGAGTCCTTCGAGGCCGCCGTCGACGTCGAGGGCGTCGACGGCGGGCCCGTGGAGGGCGTCTTCATCCGCGCCCCGTGGGTCGAGTCCGTCGGGGGAGCGGTGAACGTGCTCGCGGAGCACGGAGGACACGTCGTCGCCGTGCGGCAGGGCAACGCCCTGGCCACGTCCTTCCACCCCGAACTGACCGGGGACCACCGGATGCACCGCCTCTTCGCCGACATGGTGCGATCCGCGGCGTGAGCGTATCCCGGTAGGATCACTGCCGAACAGAGCTGCATCGGTTACGTGAAGGAGACAGGCAGATGTCCGGCCACTCTAAATGGGCTACGACGAAGCACAAGAAGGCCGTGGTCGACGCCAAACGCGGCAAGCTCTTCGCGAAGCTGATCAAGAACATCGAAGTGGCGGCGCGCACCGGTGGCGCCGACATCGAGGGCAACCCGACCCTCTTCGACGCCGTGCAGAAGGCGAAGAAGCAGTCGGTTCCCAACAAGAACATCGACTCCGCGGTCAAGCGCGGCGCCGGACTCGAGGCCGGCGGCGCCGACTACGAGACGATCATGTACGAGGGTTACGGCCCCAACGGCGTCGCCGTGCTCATCGAGTGCCTCACCGACAACCGCAACCGCGCGGCGTCGGACGTGCGCGTCGCCATGACGCGCAACGGCGGCTCGATGGCCGACCCGGGGTCGGTGTCCTACCTGTTCCACCGCAAGGGCGTGGTGATCGTCCCCAAGGGCGAGCTGGGCGAGGACGACGTGCTGGGCGCGGTCCTCGACGCGGGCGCCGAGGAGGTCAACGACCTCGGCGAGTCCTTCGAGGTGCTGAGCGAGGCCACCGACCTGGTCGGCGTGCGCTCCGCCCTGCAGGACGCCGGCATCGACTACGACTCCGCGGACGCCAACTTCGTCCCGACCATGCAGGTCGAGCTGGACGAGGAGGGCGCGCGCAAGATCTTCCGGCTGATCGACGCGCTGGAGGACAGCGACGACGTGCAGAACGTCTTCGCCAACTTCGACGTGTCCGACGAGGTCATGGAGAAGGTCGACGCCTGATCGCGCCCCGCGCGAGCGACGTCATCCGGCGGGCCGGCGGAGCGTGTCTCCGCCGGTCCGCCGCTTTGTCAGTGGCGGGCACTAGGGTGCCGATCAGCTGGAACAGTTGACCGAAGGGGGGAGTGCCGCGATGCGTGTCCTGGGCGTCGACCCCGGCCTGACCCGGTGCGGCGTCGGCGTCGTCGAGGGGGTCGCGGGGCGTCCGCTCGCCATGCTCGGCGTCGGCGTGGTCCGCACGCCGGCCGACGGCGAACTCGGGCAGCGGCTGGTCGCCGTCGAGCGCGGCATCGAGGCGTGGCTCGACGAGTACGAGCCCGAACGGGTCGCGGTGGAGCGGGTGTTCAGCCAGCACAACGTGCGCACGGTGATGGGCACGGCACAGGCGAGCGCGGTGGCCGTGCTGTGCGCCTCCCGCCGCGGCATCCCCGTCGCCCTGCACACACCGAGCGAGGTCAAGGCCGCCGTCACCGGCAGCGGCCGCGCCGACAAGGCGCAGGTGGGCGCCATGGTCACCAGGCTCCTGCGGCTGGCGGCACCGCCGAAGCCGGCCGACGCGGCCGACGCGCTGGCCCTCGCCATCTGCCACATCTGGCGGGCCCCCGCCACCCACCGCCTCCAGCAGGCACAGGCCGCCGCGCGTGCCGCCCGCGCCCCGCGCCCCGCGAGCGGTGGCACGTCCGTCCGGAAGGTGACCCCATGATCGCGTTCGTCAGCGGCCGGATCGCCGCGCTCGCCCCCACGACGGCGGTCGTCGAGGTGGGCGGCGTCGGCATGGCCGTGCAGTGCACGCCGGCCACCCTCGCGGGGCTGCGCATGGGTGAGGAGGCGTCACTCGCCACGTCCCTCGTCGTGCGGGAGGACTCGCTCACGCTGTACGGCTTCGCCGACGACGACGAGCGGCAGGTCTTCGAGCTGCTGCAGACCGCCAGCGGGGTCGGGCCACGCCTCGCGCAGGCCATGCTCGCCGTCCACAGCCCCGACGCGCTGCGCACCGCCGTCGCCACGGGCGACGAGAAGGCGCTGACGGCCGTGCCGGGCATCGGCAAGAAGGGCGCGCAGAAGCTGCTGCTCGAACTGAAGGACCGGCTCGGCGCCCCGCTGGGCACGCGCACCGGCGCGGCCGCGCGCTCCGCCGTCGCGAGCGGCCCCGCGCCCTGGAGCGAGCAGCTGATGTCCGCCCTGATCGGGCTCGGCTACCAGAGCGGCCAGGCCGAGGACGCGATCGCGCAGGTGTCCCCGCAGGCCGAGGCCGCGCTCGCGGACGGCACGGAGCCGCCGGTGCCGCAGCTGTTGCGGGCCGCACTGCAGAGCCTGAACCGCACGCGCTGACCGTACGCGGCGGCCGGGCACGCGCCCGGCCGTGCACCGACCGAGCACCGACCGAGCACCACCGAGCACCACCGAGAGGCACGCAGTGAACTGGGACGTCCCCCCGGACGACACGGGCGCCACGGACAGCGTGGCCGAGGCCGCCGACCGGCTCGTCGGCGCGTCCGCCGACGGGGAGGACCAGGCCGTCGAGGCGGCGCTGCGCCCCAAGTCGCTGTCCGAGTTCGTCGGCCAGGAGCGCGTGCGCGAACAGCTCGACCTCGTGCTCAAGGCCGCGCTCGCCCGCGGCGCCACCTCCGACCACGTGCTGCTCTCCGGCGCCCCCGGCCTCGGCAAGACCACGCTCGCCATGATCATCGCGGCCGAGATGGGCGCCCCGGTCCGCATCACCTCGGGCCCCGCGATCCAGCATGCGGGCGACCTCGCCGCGATCCTCTCCTCGCTCCAGGAGGGCGAGGTGCTGTTCCTCGACGAGATCCACCGGATGTCGAGGCCCGCCGAGGAGATGCTGTACATGGCGATGGAGGACTTCCGCGTCGACGTGATCGTCGGCAAGGGCCCCGGCGCCACGGCCATCCCCCTCGAACTGCCGCCGTTCACGCTGGTCGGCGCCACCACCAGGGCGGGTCTCCTGCCCCCGCCGCTGCGGGACCGCTTCGGCTTCACCGGGCACATGGAGTTCTACGAGAGCGGCGAGCTGGAGCGCGTCCTGCACCGCTCCGCACAACTGCTCGACGTGGAGATCGACACGGCCGGCGCGGCGGAGATCGCGGGCCGCTCCCGCGGCACGCCCCGCATCGCCAACAGGCTGCTGCGCCGTGTGCGCGACTACGCGCAGGTCAAGGGCGACGGCCGGATCACCCGAACGGTGTCCGAGGCGGCGCTCGGCGTGTACGAGGTGGACGCGCGCGGGCTCGACCGGCTGGACCGCGCCGTGCTCGGGGCCCTGCTCAAGCTGTTCGGCGGCGGGCCCGTGGGCCTGTCCACCCTGGCGGTCGCGGTGGGGGAGGAGCGGGAGACGGTCGAGGAGGTCGCCGAGCCCTTCCTCGTCCGGGAGGGCCTGCTCGCGCGCACGCCGCGCGGCCGCGTCGCGACGCCCGCCGCATGGGCCCATCTGGGGCTCACCGCGCCGCCCCAGGCGCCGGGAGCAACCGGACAACAGGGCCTGTTCGGGGCCTGAGCACCCGCTCACTGGCCTCGAATGGAACCCGAGTGCCATGCTGGGCGTTGTTCCAATGATGCGGACTCGCCTAGACTCCGCCGATGCCACCCTTCCGGGCGGCGTGCCCACCCCCGAATACGAGGCCGCCCCGACGGCGGTCGTGCGAAGGAAGTTCCCTCCCGTGAGTCCTCTGACCCTTCTCCCCTTCATCGTGCTCATCGGGGCCATGTTCCTGATGACCCGCTCCGCCAAGAAGAAGCAGGCGGCCGCGGCCTCGATGCGCAACGAGATGCAGGCCGGTGTCGGCGTGCGCACCATCGGCGGCATGTTCGCGACCGTCAAGGAGGTCCACGACGAGATGGTCCTCCTGGAGGTCGCTCCCGGAGTGCACGCCGTCTACGCGAAGAACGCCATCGGCGCCGTCCTCGACGACGAGGAGTACAACCGGATCGTGCACGGCGAGGAGCCGAGCACCGGCGACCTGGGCCTCGACGCCCCGATCGTCCCGGACGACGCCTCCTCCCTGACCGAGGGCGACGCCTCCGGGATCGACCTGGGCAAGAAGCCCGGCGCCGACCTGACGAAGTCCGCGGGGGACGCCACCGAGGCCGGAGCGGCCAAGGCCGAGGGCGCGGGCGGCAAGAGCGCGGGCGACGAGGCCGCCGAGCCGGTCGAGGTCGCGAAGCCGAAGGACGCCGCCGCCAAGGAGGCGGCCGCCAAGGACGGCAAGCGCGACGGCGAGGCCGGCACCAAGTAGTCACCTACGCGATCGCGGGCCGCCGCACTGCGGCTGCCGGCGGTGTGCGGACTGTAACGAATTTGGCGGGGCAGCGACCCCACAACACTTCGTGGCCGCTCAGGGCTCCGGCGCTCACCACCGGACGGCAAGCGGTTGGACAGGGAGAATCGAGAAGGTGGCAGCACCCAAGAAGGGTCGAAGGTCTGCGGGGTCGCCGGGCAGGCCGGGCCGCACCCTTTCATTGTTCCTGATCGTCGTGGCCGCGCTGGTGGGCGGCATGTTCTGGTCGGGAGACACGCATCCGAGGCTCGGCATCGACCTCGCGGGCGGAACGACGATCACGCTCAAGGCGCAGAACACGCCGGGCAAGCCCAACGCGATCAACAAGACCAACATGCAGACCGCGGTCGACATCATGAACCGCCGTGTCAACGGTCTCGGCGTGTCCGAGGCCGAGGTCCAGACGCAGGGCAAAGACAACATCATCGTCAACATCCCCAAGGGCACCAACGAGGCCCAGGCGCGGCAGCAGGTGGGCCAGACGGCCCAGCTGTACTTCCGGCCCGTGGAGGCCGTGGCGGCGGGCACACCGACGCCGCAGCCGTCCTCCAGCGGCTCCCCGAAGGCCACGTCGAGCGGGAAGCCGGGCGCGAAGGCGAGCGGCTCGCCGTCCGCCTCCTCGAAGGCCTCGGGCGGCACCAAGGCCACCGGCAAGTCCTCCGGGTCGCCCTCGGCCACGGCGAGCTCCTCCACCCAGGGCCGCGCGGTCACCAGCGCCCTGAAGAAGGCGCCCTCGCCGAAGCCCTCGGACAGCTCGGGCTCCAAGACCACACCGTCGCCGTCGGCGTCCGCGAGCCAGTCCACCGCCGCCCTGCAGAAGAAGTTCCAGGCCCTCGACTGCTCCAGCAAGGCGCAGCGCAGCAAGGCCAACGCGGGTGCGGGCCCCAAGGACCCGATCGTGGCCTGCGGCCAGGACTCGAACAAGCAGTGGGAGAAGTACGTCCTCGGCCCGGCGGCCCTCGCCGGCACCGACGTCAAGAAGTCGCAGGGCGTCTTCGACCAGCAGAACGCCCAGTGGATCGTCACGCTCGACTTCACCGGCGCGGGCAGCAAGAAGTTCTCGAAGATCACCAGCCAGCTGTCCAAGCAGCAGCCGCCGATGAACCAGTTCGCCATCGTCCTCGACGGCAACGTCGAGTCGGCGCCCTCGGTGAGCCAGACCCTGAGCGGCAGCGCCCAGATCTCCGGCAGCTTCACCCAGCAGTCCGCCAAGGACCTCGCCAACGTGCTGTCGTACGGCGCGCTGCCGCTGACCTTCCACGAGGAGACGGTCACCACCGTCACCGCCGCGCTCGGCAGTGAGCAGCTCAAGGCGGGCCTGATCGCCGGCGCCGTCGGCTTCGCGCTCGTGCTGATCTACCTGATCGCCTACTACCGCGGACTGTCCGCGATCGCCGTGCTCAGCCTCGTGGCCTCCGCGATCCTGACGTACACGATCATGTCGCTCCTCGGCCCCGGCATCGGCTTCGCGCTGAACCTGCCCGCCGTCTGCGGCGCCATCGTGGCCATCGGCATCACGGCCGACTCGTTCATCGTCTACTTCGAACGCATCAGGGACGAGATCAGGGAGGGCCGCACCCTGCGGCCCGCCGTGGAACGCGCCTGGCCCCGCGCCCGGCGCACGGTGCTCGTCTCCGACTTCGTCTCCTTCCTCGCCGCTGCCGTGCTCTTCATCGTCACGGTCGGCAAGGTCCAGGGCTTCGCGTTCACCCTCGGCCTCACCACCGTGCTCGACGTGGTCGTGGTGTTCCTGTTCACCAAGCCCGTGATGACGCTGCTCGCGCGCAGGCCGTTCTTCCTCAACGGCCATCCGTGGTCGGGGCTCGACTCGAAGCGGCTCGGGGCCAAGCCGCCCCTGCGCCGTTCCCGCCGTACCGGCGGGGCCGCCACGTCGTCCGACCACCCGAAGGAGGCATGAGATGTCGCGGATCGGTGCCTTCACCGCTCGTCTCTACCGCGGCGAGGTCGGCTACGACTTCGTGGGCAAGCGCAAGATCTGGTACAGCATCTCGGTGCTCATCGCGATCACGGCCATCGTCGGCCTCGCGGTGCGCGGCATCAACGAGTCCATCGACTTCAAGGGCGGTGCCGTCTTCACCACCCCGAAGACGAGCGTGTCGGTGGAGGAAGCGGTCACCGACGCCCAGAACGCGTCGGGCAAGACGGCCATCGTGCAGAAGCTCGGCAACGGGACCCTGCGCATCCAGATCGCCGAGATCACCACCAAGCAGTCGGACCCGATCAAGGCCGAGCTCGCCAAGGACCTGCACGTCGACCAGAACCAGATCACCGCCGACCTGGTCGGCCCGAGCTGGGGTTCCACGATCGCCAACAAGGCCTGGACGGGCCTGATCGTCTTCCTCATCCTGGTCGTGATCTATCTGGCGATCGCGTTCGAGTGGAGAATGGCGCTCGCCGCCTTCATCGCCCTGCTGCACGACATCGTCATCACCGTCGGCGTGTACGCGCTGGTCGGCTTCCAGGTGTCGCCCGGCACGGTCATCGGCCTGCTGACGATCCTCGGTTACTCGCTCTACGACACGGTCGTCGTCTTCGACAGCCTCAAGGAGCAGTCGAAGGGCATCACCAAGCAGACCAGGTACACGTACTCCGAGGTCGCGAACAACTCGATCAACAGCACGCTGGTCCGGTCGATCAACACGACCGCCGTGGCGCTGCTGCCCGTCGCGGGCCTGCTGTTCATCGGCGGCGGCTTCCTCGGCGCGGGCGACCTCAACGACATCGCCCTGTCCCTCTTCGTGGGCCTCGCCGCAGGTGCCTACTCGTCGATCTTCATCGCGACGCCGCTGGTCGCCGAGCTCAAAGAGCACGAGCCGCGGATGAAGGCGCTGCGCAAGCGCGTGCTCGCCAAGCGCGCCAAGGGCGAGGCGGCCGCCGAGGACGCGGACCCCGGCAACCCCGACGGCTCCGAAGGCCCGGCGCCGGCCGGCGCCACCGCGGCCCCCGCGGTGGCGGGCCCGAGGAAGGGGCCGCGCGGCGGCCGCTCCTCCGGGAGGCGCAGGTGACGCCCGAGGAGACCAGGCAGCTGCTGCTCAGCCGCATCAGGGACGTCGCCGACTACCCGGAGCCCGGCGTGATGTTCAAGGACATCACCCCGCTGCTCGCGGACCCCGGCGCGTTCCGGGCGCTGACGACGGCGCTCGCCGACGACTGCCGCAGGATGGGCGCGACGAAGATCGTGGGCCTGGAGGCCCGCGGCTTCATCCTCGCCGCGCCCGTCGCCGTCACCGCCGGTATCGGCTTCATCCCCGTGCGCAAGGCGGGCAAGCTGCCCGGCGCGACGCTGTCCCAGTCGTACGAGCTCGAGTACGGCACCGCCGAGGTCGAGGTGCACGCCGAGGACCTGGCCGCGGGCGACCGCGTCGCCGTCATCGACGACGTACTGGCCACGGGCGGCACGGCGCTGGCCGCCGTCGAGCTGATCCGGCGGGCCGGGGCCGAGGTCGCGGGGGTGTCCGTGCTCATGGAGCTCGGCTTCCTCGACGGCAGGGCCCGGCTGGAGAAGATGCTGCACGGCGCCCCGCTCGGGGCCCTGCTCACCGTCTGATCCGTCCCACGCGCGCGCGTCGACGGGCACCCGGGAACAACCGGGTGCCCGTCGTCGTTGGCGCCCTGCCGCCCGGCCCGGCAGCCCAGGCACGTTCCGTTCGCGGAGCGGGCGAAATGGCCGGATGGCTACCATGGACTTTTCCGGGGCCGGACGAGTGGCCCCGACCGCACGAGGAGCGCTCTTGCCAGACGAGGCCAAGCCACTGGCCGCCACGCCCGAGCCGCACGCCGACCGGGCCCAGGCGGAGCCCGAGACGGAGCAGCGGGCACGGGCGGGCGACGCCGGGCCGGCCGCC
>NZ_JAGIQL010000195.1 GCF_017813245.1 Streptomyces montanisoli | reverse complement strand
ATGCCAACAAAAACACACAATATGGGAAGCTAGGGAAGCTGGAGTTGAAACAAGAGATCATCGAATCAAGGGGAGGGGGCCAAGGCGGCGGGCAAGAAGCCCGCCGAGGGCGCGGGCGGCGCCCGCCAGGACCACGGGGAAGACGGCCGGCAGGCGGCCCGGCCCGCCCCCGGCGGCCCCGCCCGCCCCCCGGCTCCGTGGCGGCGCCGGAACGCGGCCGCCGCGGTGCCCGCCGCGAGCGCCGCCGCCGGGTCGAGCGGCGGCTCGTCAAGCCGTACGAGCGGTGGCGGCGGCGGGAGCCGCCACCAGCCGGGCACGGGCCCCGGCACCAGGTCCGTCGTGGCGTACGCGGCCGCGAGCGGGCGCACGCCGACCGCGCCCAGGCGGGCGTCCGCGAAGGCCGGATGGGCGCGCAGCAGGTGCGAGGCCCGGCGCAGCGCGTCGCGCCGCCCGCCCCGCACGGAGGCCAGCGCGTACAGGTGGCCGGTGCCGAGGTAGCCGTCGGCGAGCAGCAGCCCGGCCGCCGCCGGATGACGCGACGCCTCCACCGCATCGGCCGACGCCCCCTCGAACTCGACGCTCCACACGGCCGGTTCTCCCTCGACGGGCTCCGCGGGCCTGGCGTCGAGCACGCTCTCGCACCGCACGAAGGCCCGCCCGGACGCGGTCACCACGACCAGGCCCCGGCCGGCGCGAGGGGCGAGCACCCGCGTCCCGTACAGCACCTCGACGCCGGCCTCGGCCAGCGCCTCCTCGACGCGCAGCTTCACCGCCGCGGGACGCAGCGCCGGCCGCCGCCCCGCCTCGTGGCCCGCCAGCAGCGGACCGAGCAGCCCGGCGCGCTCCGCGCCGCGCGGCACGGTGAGCCAGGGCCGCCCGGCCTCCGTGAGCTCCCCGCCCGGTGAAGCACCCTCGTCCACGAGCAGCACCCGGCGGCCCGCGGCGGCGAGCGCCACCGCCGCGGAGGCCCCGGCGAGCCCCGCGCCCAGCACGACGGTCCCGGTCTCGTACAGCACGGGCAGGGCACGCCCCGGCAGCAGCACTGCCCGCGTCAAGGCCGCGCCCCGTCGGACGGCGGGGCGAGCGGTGGCAGTACGCCGGAGCGTGCCACGCCCGCGTACCAGCGCCCGCTGTCCTTGACGGTGCGCCGCTGGGTCGCGTGGTCCACGTGGACGAGGCCGAACCTGGGCCGGTAGCCCATCGCCCACTCGAAGTTGTCGATCAGCGACCAGTGGTAGTAGCCCTCCACCGGGGCGCCCGCCGCGATGGCCCGGTGCACCGCGCGCAGGTGCGCGTCGAGGAAGGCGATGCGCCGCCCGTCGTGGACGGCGCCGTCGTCGCCCGGGCCGTCCCCGTAGACGGCCCCGTTCTCTGTGATCATCAGCGGCACGCCCGGGTAGTCCTCGTGCAGGCGTACCAGGAGCGCGGTGAGGTCACCGGGGACGATCTCCCAGCCGAGGTCGGTGCGTTCCACGTCCGGGCGGCCCTTGCGCACGCTCCAGGGCCACGGTCCGTCGCCGCCGCCCGCGCCGATGATGCGCCGCGAGTAGAAGTTGACGCCGATGAAGTCGCTCCCGGCGGCGATGGTCGCGAGGTCCCCGTCGCGGACGAAGTCCAGCGGGCCCACCGCCTTCTCCCAGTGCTCCCGCATGTCCCGCGGGTAGCCGCGGCCGTGCACCGGGTCGAGGAACCAGCGGTTGACGTATCCGTCGGACCCCACGGCCGCGGCCACGTCCGCCGGGTCCGCCGCGTCGTCGGGGATGCTCGGGAACAGGCTGTACGCGATACCCGCGCGCGCGTCCTCACGCCCGCGCGCCCGCAGCTCGCCGACCGCGAGGCCGTGCGCGAGCATCAGGTGGTGCATGACGGTGACGGACGCCTTGAGGTCCTTCTCACCGGGCGCGTGCAGGCCGAGCTGGTGACCGAGCAGCCCGACGATCCAGGGCTCGTTGATGGTGACCCAGTCGCGGACACGGTCGCCGAACGCGTCGAAGCAGACGGCGGCGTACTCGGCGAACCGCTCGGCGGTGTCCCGGTCGCGCCAGCCCCCGTTCTCCTGCAGCGCGCTCGGCAGGTCCCAGTGGTAGAGGGTGGCGAGCGGCGTGACGCCCTGCTCCAGCAGCCCGTCGATGAAGCGGTCGTAGTGGTCGAGCCCTCGCTTCTCGACGCGTCCGCGCCCCTCGGGCAGGATGCGCGGCCAGGACAGCGAGAACCGGTGGGCGTTGGTGTGGAGAGAGGCCATCAGCGCGATGTCCTCGGCGCCGCGGTGGTACTGGTCGCAGGCCACGTCGCCCGTGTCGCCGTTCTCGATCGCCCCCTCGGCCCGGCAGAAGCGGTCCCAGATCGACTCGCCCCTGCCGTCCGCGCGGACCGCGCCCTCGACCTGGTAGGCCGAGGTGGACGTGCCCCAGCGGAAGCCGTCCGGGAAGCGCAGGGCGCCCTCGTCGTCGGTGGTCACATGTCCTCCTGGAGTTCGGGCAGTTCGCGGGCGCGCTCGCAGGCGTACAGCAGGACGCCGGCCGACCAGGCGTGGGAGAGCGTCAGCAGCATGCCCTTCGCCTGGAAGCACTCGGTCTGGTAGAAGCGTTCGCTGACCATGCCGCGGTAGGCGTTGAAGTCGCCGTCGGCCCGGGCCACGAACTGCCGGAAGCAGTCGAGGTTCTCGCGCGCCGAGCGCAGGTAGTACGGGTCGCCGAGATGGCGGGCGAGCCGCACCGTCTCGGGCAGGCAGATCAGGCCGAAGGCATGCAGGTGCTGGTTGGACGGGGAGGCCTGGTCGCCCCCGCGGGTGCGGAAGCCGTACTGGCCGAGCAGGGTGTGCGGGCCGAAGCGCACGTCGTAGCTGTAGCGGAAGGTCAGCGTCCAGTCGGCCGCCCGGCGGGCCAGGTCGAGCCACGGCCCCGAGGGGTCGGCCTCGTGCAGCAGTGTGTACGCGATGATCGCGTTGTAGCCGTCCTCCGAGGTCGGCGCCAGCGACACGTCCTCGGGCGCCCCGCACAGGAACTCCGAGCGGACGTCCGCGGCGAACGCCTCGCCCGCCCGGCGCGCGGCATCCAGGCAGCGGGCGTCGCCGAACTCCTCGGCGGACTCCACGAGCGCCCCGATCCAGGCCGCTCCGGCGGCGCCCTCGTAATCGAGGGCGGCGCCCGTCGTGGAGTCGTGGGCCGCGGCGAGCCGGCCCGTCGCCTGATCCTGCCCCGCCAGGGCGGCGGCCAGGTTGGAGCGCACGGCCGACTCCCACAGCGGGTGGTCGTGACCGAGCGCGCGCTCGGCGCGCAGCGCACGCAGCAGGAACAGCGTGGCGTCGCCGAGCGTACGGGCGTGCAGGCGCCTGGCGTCGCCGGTCCACCCCGCCGACCAGCCGCCGCCGGCCGACCACTGGCCCCAGAACGTGCCGCCCGGCGCGAGGTTCTCGGATATGTGGTCCAGTACGGCCACCGCCGCGTCGGTCTTCGCCGCGTCGCCGACCCGCCGCCCGTGCAGCAGCAGGGCGTGCGCGTACGGCGTGCCGCTCACCCACGACACGTGCATGGCGGGCCGGTCACCGCGCTCGCCGAGCGCCTCACGGTCGAACGCGGCCGTCTCCAGCAGCACCGGGGGATCGCTGCGGTAGTGCCAGCGGTGCAGCCCCTCGGCGGACAGCGCGGCGGCCGCGTCGGCGCCGACCCACGCGGCGGGCGCGTCGGGCGCGGGGGAGGAGGCGTGCAGGGCGCGCAGCACCGCCGCGTAGGCGTGCGGGTCGGCGTCGAGCAGGTGCACCGAGAAACGCAGTGTGTGCTCCTCGCCGTGCGCCCACCGGTGCGTGACCGCCTCGGCCGGGCGGGGCTCGGCCGAGCCGTAGTACGACACCGGCTCCTCGCGGTAGGGCGCGTGCAGCCGCAGGGCCGGCCGTGCGCCGTCGACGAGCGCGAAACCGACGCCCTGCTCGCCGAGCGTGCCCTGCTCGGTGGTGGCGAGCGCGGCGCCGCCCAGCCGGTCGCGCGCGAACACGGCTGGCGTGGCGCAGCGGTCCGCGCGAAACGCCCACGCGTCGGACGTCAGCGACGCGGGATCGTGCACGCCCGGCACGTAGCGCGGGTAGGGGCGTGTGCACTCCGCCGTCCGGTTCTCGCCGTAGAAGACCCCGGGCACGAGCCACCCCGGGTCGTCGCTCTCGCCGAGCAGCAGCTCCACGCGCAGCCCCGCGTCCAGCGGGCCGTCCCCGGTGCGGCGGATCGTGAGCCCGGCGGTGTACCCGCCGGCGCCGTCCGGCACGAGCCGCAGGGCGGCGGCGAAGCCGTGCGCCTCGCCCGTCGCGCTCAGCACGCCGTCCTCGCCGCGCGCCACCGAGCCGGCCGGCACGGGCAGACGGCCGCCGTCGCCGGTCATCAGGGTGACGACAGACGGAAAGACGGCCGCCCCCTCGGCGTCGCCGCGCAGCCGCACCTCGCAGGTGCGCTCAGCCACATTCGCGGGCATCGACGTTCCAGCCTTCCAGTAGTACGGACCTGCCGCGTTCGGGCGCGTCGCGCCAGGTGACGGGCACCTCGACGGACTCGCCCGGCAGCAGGTCGAGCATCGAGTCACCGAAGACCGCCCAGCCGGCGGCGTCGATGGGGCGGGCGTCGCTCAGGCAGAGGCCGAGCGCCGCCGCGCCGCCGGTGTTGGTGAGCCGCAGGCCGCCCGGCAGCGCGTCGACGCGCACCTCGGCCGGCGGCAGGTCGAGGAGCGGGGCGAGATCGGCCGTGGCGGAGTGCACGTAGCGGTTGGCCGACCTCAGCTCCCCGGCCGCGCAACGCTGTTCAAGGTCGAGGAGGAACACCTCGCCCGGCACCGCGGACAGCGGCACGCTCAGCACGGGCCCCGTGGTCGCCGCGACCACCGTTCCGTCCAGGGACACGAGCCTCGCCGTCACCACGTCGCCCCGCGCCCCGCCCCAGGCGCGCACGCGGGCCTCGAAGCGGTCGCGGCCCGCCCACGCCTGCGTGGCGAAGGACGCGCACACATGGGCCCTGCGGTAGGCGCGGCGCACGCCGTGGTAGGCGGGCTTCGGATCGCCGCGGTGGTCCACGGACGCCGTGCACCAGGCGTTCGGGAACGGCTCGTTGAACTGCCACGGGATGGTGCCCGCGGCCCGCGGCGCCCGCCGGAGACCCGCCTCGACCGCGTACCGCAGCCCGTCGTACTGCAACTGCTGGCTGGCGCGGCGCACCGTGTCCACGTCGGCGGGCCGCCCGCCGAATGCGGAGAGCACCAGCGGTGTGTTGTTCCACCACGCACCGAGGTGCTCCATGACGGGGTTCTCCCGCCCGGTCGGCCAGTGTGCGCCGGCCGGCACGACGGCGTCCCAGGTGCGCCGGTTGGCCATGCCCTCCACGCCGAACTCCGAGTGCAGCAGCGACGTTCCCGCGTCGTACAGGGCCTGCTGCGCGCCGATCCCCTGGTGCTCCCAAGGACCGTGCACGTCGTGCTGGCCCGACGGGTCGGCGGCGATCACGTCGGCCCTGTGCAGGAACGAGCGGCCCGAGGGGGAGCCCGGCAGCCAGCCGCGGTCCGGGTCGAGATCCGCGACGGCGCGGGCCAGGACGGCCACGACCTGCGAGGTCGCCTCGTCGAGCGGGCGGGCCGTCGCCGTGTCGTGCAGTTCGTTGCCAGGTCCCCAGACGGCGAGCGATGGGTGGTGGCGCAGCAGCGGCACGATCGTGCGCGCCTCGCGGTCCATCAGGGCGAGGTAGCCGTCGTCCGCCGCGGGGACGCTGTCGATGCCCGAGCTGGAGAGGCTGAACTCCTGCCAGACCAGCAGCCCGAGCCGGTCGCACAGGTCGTAGAACTCCCCGGTCTCGATGAGACCCCCGCCCCAGACCCGCAGGAGCGTGACGTGCGCGCCGGCGGCGAGGGAGAGCAGGTGCGCGAGACGGCCCGGCCTCTCGGCGCCGTACAGGGCGTCGTGCGGCACCCAGTTCCACCCCTTGGTGGGGACGCGCCGCCCGTTGACCTCCAGCGTGTACGGCAGTGCTCCGTCCGGCGCCCCCGGGTTCTCCACCAGGCGGACCCGGCGGAAGCCCGTCGTGCGCTCGCACGTGCCGACCGCGCGGCCCGCCGCGTCCCTGGCCGTCACCACGACCCGGTAGAGGGGCTGCTCACCGTGGCCGTTCGGCCACCACAGCCGGGGCCGCTCGACGCTCACCACGGCCTCGGCCGCCTCGCACCCGGCGCCGAACGGCACGCTGACCGACCCGGCCGGCTCGCCCTCGGGGCCCGTCACGGTCACCTCGACGCTTCCCGGCGCCGAGGCCTCCAGGCCGGCGAGGACCCGCACGGTGCCGTCCGCGCCGGCTCCCACCACCACGTCACGCAGCCGCACGGGGCCGGCCTTCTCCAGCCGCACCGGCTTCCAGATCCCCTGGTGCACCATGCGCGGGCAGAAGTCCCACCCGTACCCCATGCGGGACTTGTGGGTGCGTACCCGGTCGGTGCGCCCGACCTGCGGCTCGCCGGGCGGCGCCGGATGCACCACGACGGCGAGCACATGGCGCTCCCCGTCCGCGACATGCGCGGTGACGTCCACCTCGAAGGGCGTGAACATGCCCTCGTGGTGCGCCACTTCGTGCCCGTCGATCAGGACGGTGGCCTCGTGGTCGACGCCCTCGAAGCACAGCAGCGCCCGCTCGCCGTCGCCCAGGCACACCGCCAGGTGGCGCCTGTACAGCCACGAGCGCTGCGGCACCCACTCGTTGAGCAGGCTGTTCGTGCCGACGTACGGGTCGGCCACGAGCCCGGCCCTGTGCAGGTCGTCCAGGACGGACCCGGGCACCCGGGCGGGGAGCCAGCCGCTCTCCCCGGCCGGGCGGCCGGGGCCGCACAGCCAGCGCCAGGTGTCACCCAGGCAGGCGCGCAGCTCCCAGCCGTCGTCGAGCAGTGGCACGGTTCAGGCCCTGCCCTTGGCCGTGCCCGCGTTCCTCGCCGCGCCCGCGCCCTTCGCCGCCGGGCCCGCCTGCTTGGCGGGCAGCTCCAGCAGGTCCGTCTCCACGACGGGCGAACGCGGGTCGCCGGGCACCCGGAACGTCTTGATCTCGCACGCCCCGAACCGCGCCTCGATCACCCGGTCGCCGAGCATCGGCAGGGCGATACGGGCGTCGGTGGCCCTGCCCTGCGACTCGTAGGCGCGCACGACGAGATCGCCCGAACCGTCCTCGTCGCCCTTGACGACCGTGACGAGGACACTGCCCGCGCCGTCGTCCGCGTGCGCCATGCGCTGCGCGAGCGGGCCCGCGTGGAAGGTCTCCAGCAGCGCGAACACCGGCTGGTTGAGCTCGGCCGCCCGCCGCACCGGGTCCGCCTCGCGCCAGTCGGCGCCGTGCGGGACGAGCAGGTAGCGCAGCTCCTGGCGGCCCTGGTCGAGGTAGTCGTACACGCCGTCCTCGTCCAGTGTGCGCGGCTCGTGCCAGGCGTAGACCGGGCTGCGCAGGGCCGTCATGCCGATCTCGCCGCCGAGCACGTCATGGCCGTGCTTGCTGTCGTTGACGACGGTCAGCCCGGCGCGCGCGCCGCCCGGCAGGGTGCCGGTGACGTCCACCCACGCCTGGGTCGGCTCCTCGGTGCCGTCCGGGGTGCGCTCCAGGTGCCCGTAAGGGATCTCGTGGACGGCCGTCGTGTCCGTGAGCGCGGTGGGGAAGCGCAGCTTGAGCAGCTTCAGCTTCTCGTGCCAGTCGACGACGGTCCGCACCTCGACATGGCGGGACCCGGCGGAGAGGACCAGCTCCTCGGCCATCTCCGAGCGGCCGTAGGCGCTCTCGATCCGCAGCACGGCGCGCACGGGCCCCGACTCGACCAGCCGCACACGCCTGCCGGTGAAGGAGCCCACGGCCTGGTCGTAGGCGCGCACGCGGTGGCCCCACGTGTCACTGCCGTCCTCGACGACGACCGCGTGCGGGCCGGGGCGAGGCGGCAGCAATTCGGCGCCGGTGGCCTTGTCCCGCAGCGAGCGCAGCCAGCCGGTAGACGGGTCCACCTCGAGCCGCAGGTGCTCGTTCTCCAGCGTCGTGTCGGTGGCGCTGACCGGGCCGGCGTCGCGCGGATCGGCGCCGGGCAGCAGGTGGTAGACGCGGTGCCCGAGCGGCGGGACGCTCGCGCGGAAGGCGATGCGTCCGCGCGCCCCGGCGAGCGTCGACTCCGACCGGGTCAGCTGGACGGGCACGTCCGCGCCGTCCTCGTCCGTCAGCCGCACCTCGCTCGCGCGGGTGAACTCCGCCTCCACGTCGGTGTCGAGCGGCCACGGGTGCGGGTTGACGACGACGAGCGGCACCGTGCCGTCACGCAGCGGGATGTCGATCCTGCGGGTGACGGCCTGCACGGCCTGGTTGAAGACCTCGGCGGCGATGGAGCGCGCCCGGCCGTAGTCGTCGCGTGCGTCCTCGTACGCCGACCTGATGGAGGTGCCGGCGAGGATGTCGTGGAACTGGTTGAACAGCACCAGCTTCCACGCCTCCGCCAGCTTCTCGGCCGGGTAGGCCTCCTGCGCGACGGACGCGGCGACCGCCGCCCACTTCTCCGCGCGCTGCAGCTCGTTCTCCGCGCGGCGGTTCCACGCCTTCACACCGGAGTGCGCCGAGTAGCAGCCGGGGCCGTGGTGCTGGAGCTCCCCGGCGTGCACGGGCATGTCCTCGCGGTCGCGCACCCGCTCGAAGAACCGCTCGGGGTGGCTGAGTTCGAGGGTGGGCAGGCCGCCGAGGGCGTCGAGGCGGCGGATCGAGTCGAGGTTGGCCTTCGTGGGGCCGCCGCCGTGGTTGCCGACACCGTAGAAGACCATCAGCTCGGGCTCGTCAGGCGGCATCAGCGCCAGCGACTTGTCGAGGTGGTTGCCGATGTCCTTGCCCGGCGTGCAGTACTCGTTGGGCAGCCGGTAGGCGGTGACGCGGGAGCCGTCGGGCGCCTCCCAGTGGAAGAACTGCCCGGGCAGCACCTGCTCGTGGGGTCCTGGCCGCAGGAACACGTAACCGTCCATGCCGGCCTTGCGCAGCAGCTGGGGGAGCATCGCGTTGTGGCCGAACGGGTCCAGGTTGCAGCCGATCGTCGCGGCCGCGCCGAACTTCTCCAGCAGGTAGCGCTGGCCGTAGAGCGCCTGGCGCACGAACGACTCGCCCGAGGGGACGTTGCAGTCGGGCTCCACCCACCAGCCGCCGACGATCTGCCACCGGCCGTCGGCGACGCGCTTGCGTATCGTCTCGAACAGCGCCGGGTCGTGCCGCTCGATCCACTCCAGGTACATGACGGAGTCGCAGGTGAACACGAAGTCGGGGTACTCCTCCATGCGGTCGACGGCGGACTGGAAGGTGGCCCGTATCTCCTGGAGCCCCTCGGGCCAGCGCCACAGCCACACCGGGTCGATGTGTGCGTTGCCCACGAGGTGCAGGGTCCGCTCGCGGGAAGCGGGGTTCACGGTGGTCATACGGCGCTCTCCTGCCGTGTGTCATCGGATGCGGACGAGGTGGGGGCGGCGCCCGCCGCCCAGGCGTCGACGTGCTCGCTCAGCAGGTGGAGCAGCGTCAGGTGCATCTCCTGGATGCGCGCGGTCGCGGTGGCGTGTGCCACCAGGGTGTGGTCCGCCCACTGCGCCGCGGGCAGGCCGCCGTGCTCGCCGCCCGTCAGCAGGACGGTGACGGCGCCGGCCTTGCGCGCGGCCTCGAGGCCGCGCACGACGTTCGCGGACCGGCCCGACGTGGTGAAGGCGACCACCATGTCGCCGGGACACACCAGCGCCTCGACCTGGCGCGCGAACACCTCGTCGTACGAGTAGTCGTTGCCGATGCAGGAGGTCACCGACGGGTCGGTGACGAGAGAGACGGCCGGCAGCGGTCTGCGCTCCCGCAGGTAGCGGCCGATGAACTCGCCCGCCAGGTGCTGCGCGTCGGCCGCGCTGCCGCCGTTGCCGAAGGTGTAGAGCCGTCCGCCGGAGCGGTACACCTCGATCAACCGGTCTCCGACGGCGGTCAGTTGCGGCAGGAGGTCGTGCAGTCGCTGTGCGGCGGCGAGGTGGTCGGCGAGCTGTCCGGCGGGCGCGATGTGGCCGGTCGGTGGGGCGGACATGAAACTCCAGGCTGGATACGGACGGACGGATGTCGTGTGAAGCCGGCGCTCACGCGCCGGGCGTGACGGGAAGGAAGGCGGGCGCGTCGCGGCCCTGCGCGAACGGGACGGTGGGCGTGTGCGGCGCCGCGGGCCGCGCGGGCGCGACCGGTGCGGCCCGCGGCGCGGG